>JAYPUL010000045.1:0-20950 GCA_038134005.1 Paracoccaceae bacterium
TATTCCGCACGTTTGGTACCCTACGATGGCGAAACTGAAATGGACCACCAATCGGTCTATGCATATCATAGTGTAAATGAGGTCAGCATGCAAAACGGCCAAGCCGTTCTGGGCTTAACCGATGGCAATTACATTTACACAGATATGGTTACGGCGCTTAGACTTTAAACCTGTGACGCCAACCACAACAAGGCCGCAAGATTCGCAAATAACCCGAAAACAACCAAGGATCGATATGCCAATCGCCAACCCCGTGACGGTTTCGGCGTTTCGGTCGGCACAGATTGGGCGATTAGGGCGCGTTCAACAAGATCAGGTAACCTTGGACCAAACCGCCCAACAACGCGCAACGTGTTTATCAAATCACGTGCGGCGGCCAA
Source organism: Paracoccaceae bacterium (assembly GCA_038134005.1). Lineage (GTDB taxonomy): Bacteria > Pseudomonadota > Alphaproteobacteria > Rhodobacterales > Rhodobacteraceae > CAJXSD01. Next base: position 381 of record JAYPUL010000045.1, read on the forward strand.
TGGACCAATGCTATCACGAATGTAGTTTTCCACGACCGGCCTTGCCACTTGCCAGATATTTATCTGAGGACTTAATGATCGCGCAACGCCTTCGACCACAACCATCGTGCGTTGCAACAAAATAAGTTCGGTTCGCGTTTCCATACCAAAGCGTTCGGTAACTTCGAATAGATGGTTCAACAATCGACCCATTGAAATATGTGTGGCGTCCATCCCGAAAATCGGTTCACCCACCGCGCGAAGTGCGCGCGCAAATTCGTCGACATCTTGATGTGCCGGAACATATCCCGCTTCGAAATGGACTTCTGCGACACGCTGATAATCGCGGCGAATGAACCCAAACAGAATTTCGGCATATACACGTCGCGTGTATTCATCAATGTGGCCCATGATTCCAAAATCAAAGGCGACAATCGCACCGTCAGGTCCAACTTTTAGATTGCCCTGATGCATATCGGCATGAAAATACCCATCACGCAAAGCATGTTGTAAAAACAACTGCAAAACGCGTTCGCCCAGCGCAACACGATTAAAGCCCATCAAATCCAAGGCATCGTTATCGCCCAAAGGTGAACCGTCGACCCAATCAAGTGTCATAACCCGGCGGCCCGACAGCGCCCATTTGACATGTGGAACACGAAATCCATCGTCATTCGCCGTATTTGATGCAAATTCCGATGCAGACGAACTTTCCAATCTAAGGTCAAGTTCACCCAACACAACGCCTTCGAAATGCTTGATGACATCCATCGGCCGCAATCGGCGGGCAAACGGCGCAAGTATTTCGATCACACGCGCCGCGAAATAAAATGCATCGACATCCTGGCGAAACGCTTTTTCGATTCCAGGTCGCAACACCTTAACCGCAACGGTTTCGCCTGTGTCAGCAAGCTTTGCTTTGTGAACTTGTGCGATTGATGCCGCGGCAATTGGTTCGCTAAATTCCGAAAAAATTTGGTCTGGTTTTAAACCCGTTTCATGTTCAAAGCTTGCCTTGGCAAGGTCTTTGGAAAACGGGGGTAATTTGTCTTGCAAAACGCGCAACTGTTGGGCCAATTCATTGCCAACAACATCTGGCCGTGTCGACAGAATCTGGCCAAATTTGATATAGGCGGGCCCCAATGCGGTAAGCGCGCGCGTCACCGGGGGCATCGATGTATCGCCTTTTAATCCCAGAAATTGAAAAGGCCACCCCAAGATGCGCGCCGCAATCCTAAGCGATCTAGGCGCCTCCATAGCGGTTAAGATAACCCCCATTGCGCCAGTGCGTTCCAAGGTTGCGCCAGTTCGAATAAGGCGAATAATATTGTGGGGGCCGCGCATTTAGATTTTCCAACCTGAATGCAAACACGCGATGCCCATCGTCATATTTCGGTATTTTGCATTTTCAAAACCAGCGGAACGCACCATTTCCAAGAACTTATCCTGATCAGGAAATTTGCGAATTGATTCGACCAAATATTGATAACTATCGCGATCGTTGGCGATGATTTGTCCCATAGTTGGAATGAAGTTGAACGAATAGCGATCATAAAGCCATTGCAGCATGTCATTTGGAATTTGTGAAAATTCCAAGACCATCAATCGTCCACCGGGCTTTAGGACCCGGTAGGCTTCATTCAGGGCTTCTTGCGGTCGCGTTACGTTGCGGATTCCAAAGCTGATCGTATAAACGTCAAAAGTGTTATCCTGAAAGGGCAACGCCATAGCATCACCTACGACCCAATCAAGCTGATCCGCCATTTGGCCCGCTTCGGCACGTTTACGCCCTTCAACCAACATGGGTTCGGTCAAATCGCACACTGTTGCATGGCCATGGCCCGCGCGCTTTAAAAATCTAAAAGAAATATCACCTGTGCCGCCTGCCACATCCAACAATCTTTGACCCGCGCGCGGCGCAAGCCAATCCATCATGGCGTCTTTCCAAATGCGGTGAATTCCGACGGACATGACATCGTTCATGATATCGTATTTTGATGCAACACTTCCAAAAACACCCTGCACACGTGACGCTTTTTCCGCCTCGGGAACAGTTTGAAAACCAAAGTGTGTCGTATTTTGTGGTGTGTCGGTCATCGGATTATCCTTGCGCATGGGCCATTCATATATGCGGAGTGCCCCATCATGCAATGCGGTGTTTTGTTGTTTCTGGCTTCAGATTCTTAAAAAATGCGCCGAAAAGGCATAATTTTGCCTTGAAGCGCCGATATCCCACAGCTGTTGTAATTGGTATGTTGGTGAACTGTGTCTGGACTTGCGCTTTCTTTTTCTATCACTTGTGTGGCGGCCGCGCTGTGCGCGGTTAATATGTGGCATGAAAATTCGCCCACTTTGAAGAACTGGCTTGAACGCATTTTAAGACCAACGTCCGCTGACAAATAAACACTGTACTCTGACTACAAATCGCATCATTTTCCATACTTGTTGGAAAAAAGGACGCGATTGATGCCAGAATTACCCGAAGTAGAAACCGTCATGCGCGGTCTTGCCCCAGCAATGACAAATGCAACAATCGTACAGGCCGATATCAACAGGCCTGATTTACGTTGGCCGTTCCCCCCTGATATGTCCAACCGATTGCTGGGAACAAAAGTTCTTCGTCTGCATCGACGGTCAAAATACATTCTGGCAGACCTAGACAGTAACGAAACATTATTAATCCATTTAGGAATGTCTGGTCGCATGTTGGTGTCGGGTGATCCTTTGGGGCAATTCGTTCATACACATCCAATGGCGCAAAAACATGACCATGTAGTGTTGGATTTTGACAATGGCGCACGTGTTACATTCAACGATCCCCGCCGTTTTGGGGCAATGGATTTAATTGCGACAAATGAATTGAATGAACATTCGTTGATCCGTGTTTTAGGGCCAGAACCCTTTTCAAACCAGTTCAACGAAACGTATCTTTTTGATAGAATTCACGCTAAAAAATCACCGATTAAATCGGTTCTCTTAGATCAGTCAATCGTAGCAGGCTTAGGGAACATATACGTATGCGAAGTATTGTTTCGAGCTTCGGTTCATCCTGAACGGTTGGCAAAAGACATGACAAAGTTAGAGATTGCAAAACTGATTCCCATTGTTCGCCAAGTTCTTGAGGAAGCGATCAAAGCAGGCGGATCATCTTTGCGCGATTTTCGGCAAGCTGATGGAGAATTGGGATATTTTCAACACAGTTTCGATGTCTATGGCCGCGAAGGTGAAACATGTCGGAATATTGATTGTTCTGAACAGATTGGCCGTGTTGTGCAATCGGGTCGATCCAGTTTCTTCTGCCCGTCATGTCAAAGATAGCTTGATCCGACGCGCATTCGTGGTATTGAACGGGTCTGAGATAAACAACCGAAAGACTGTTTCATGGCTTATGAGACGATCATCGTAGAGATCGAAGACCACATCGCGGTGATGAAATTAAATCGTCCAGATGCATTGAATGCACTGAACGATCAATTGCTGTCAGAATTGACAGATGCTTTGGAAAACGCGCAGAAAAACGACAAGGTCCGTTGTATTGTTATTACCGGATCTGAAAAAGCGTTTGCCGCGGGCGCCGACATCAAAATGATGAGCACAAAATCCTTCGCGGACGTTTTCGTTGGCGATATGTTTGCCGATTCTTCAAATCGGATCACACGCATTCGCAAACCAATTATTGCGGCTGTTTCTGGCTATGCGCTGGGTGGTGGTTGCGAATTGGCGATGCTATGCGATTTTATCATTGCGGCAGATAACGCCAAATTTGGCCAGCCCGAAATCAACCTTGGTGTGATTGCAGGCATGGGCGGAACACAACGTTTGACGCGCTCCATAGGGAAATCCAAAGCAATGGACATGAACCTAACAGGGCGCTTCATGGACGCAGAAGAAGCCGAACGCTGTGGTTTGGTCAGCCGTGTCGTTCCAGCAAAGAAATTGATGGACGAAACGATGGCTGCGGCTGCGAAAATCGCTGAAAAATCCATGATCGCGGTCATGGCGGCGAAAGAAGCGGTGAACCGGTCTTATGAAACGACCTTGGCTGAGGGCCTTTTGTTGGAGCGGCGTTTGTTCCACTCAATGTTCGCAACCGAAGATCAAAAAGAAGGCATGAGTGCCTTTACAGAAAAGCGCGAACCACAATTTCGCGATAAATAAACCCCGAAGATCGGGTTTTTTGGTGAAAAGGGTGAATGCCCTGTTGACTCGGACATGAGTCGGCCCTAAAGACCCGATCTGAGATTATACGTAACCCAAGCAATGGGATGAGAGACTTATGGCAAATACGCCTCAATCCAAGAAACGCGCGCGTCAAACTGAGCGCCGCACAGCAGTAAACAAAGCACGTCGTTCGCGCATTCGTACGTTCCTTCGCAAAGTCGAAGAAGCAATCGCAAGCGGAAACAAAGACGCAGCAGTAGAAGCACTTCGTTCGGCACAGCCTGAATTGATGCGCGGCGTAACAAAAGGCGTGTTCCACAAGAACACAGCGTCACGCAAAATGTCACGTCTGTCAGCGCGCGTAAAAGCGATCGCATAAGCACAAGACGATGTCGTAAAAAAAGAGCGCTGCATTTTGCGGCGCCTTTTTTGTGTCTAATTGAAACATTTTATATCCAAAGAGATTCTTTTCAAAAAACTGCGAGTCAAGCGCATAGTTCTGTTGCTGAGCATAGTTTGAAATTGCTAACGTAGTATTGCGGGTGACTCGCACTTGGGGGACATTTTAAAGCATTCGGTTTTGGGACAACCGTATTCGTTTCGACGAGATGCTTTTTTGTTGTCCAATTCATGCAATTTATTCTTCGTGACCATTTTAATGGCCGTCGTTCATTTGTGTGTAAGCGTCTCACTTTTGGGGGTTAAAATTTGGGTCGAGAATTAGAGAAGTAAATAGAATGAACAACGCAACTTGGGGCACATTGAAACAGTCTATCGAAAAGACTGTTGGGGCAAATAATTATAAAAATTGGATTGCTCCCATCGAATTTGATTCTGTCCAAGATGATGTTGCCGTTTTGAATGTGCCAACCAATTTTTTGGGAAATTACGTGGCGCAAAATTTTTCTGATCTAATTTTGCATCAGATCAATTCAATTGACTCATCGATCCGACGTGTGCGCTTTGCTGTTGCAAAGCTAAAATCTGCGCCTGTGACCGAAAGGGCCTCCCCCCAACCGAACCAAACTATTTTTACGAAATCAGACGATCTTCCGGGGGCACCTTTGGACCCGCGCTTTACGTTTGATACGTTTATTGTTGGCAAGCCAAATGAATTGGCCCATGCCGCAGCACGGCGCGTTGGCGAAGGCGAAAGTGTTAGTTTTAATCCTCTCTTTCTTTATGGCGGCGTTGGTTTAGGGAAAACACACCTCATGCATGCGATTGCGTGGGATCTTCAACGCAATCGCCCCGATTTGAATGTCGTTTATCTGTCTGCCGAACAATTCATGTATCGCTTTGTTCAGGCACTTCGCGACCGCAAAATGATGGACTTTAAACAATTGTTCCGGTCAGTCGACGTTTTGATGGTAGACGACGTGCAATTTATCGCGGGCAAAGACAGCACACAGGAAGAATTTTTTCACACATTCAACGCGCTGGTAGATCAAAATAAACAAATCATCATATCGGCGGACCGTGCGCCCGGCGAAATCAAAGATTTAGAAGACCGTATCAAAAGCCGTCTTCAATGTGGTCTTGTTGTTGATCTACACCCGACCGATTACGAACTGCGCTTGGGAATTTTGCAGGCGAAGGTCGAACAACATCGCATGCAATATCCTGATTTACAGATTGATGCCAATGTATTGGAATTTTTGGCGCATCGTATTTCGACAAACGTTCGCGTTCTTGAAGGTGCGCTTACTCGTTTGTTCGCTTTCGCGTCACTTATCGGACGTCATATCAATTTGGATGTGGCACAAGATTGTCTTGCGGATGTATTGCGCGCGTCAGAACGCAAGATTACCGTCGAAGAAATTCAACGCCGCGTGTCAGAGCATTACAACATACGCCTATCCGACATGATCGGACCCAAGCGTTTGCGCACTTATGCACGTCCACGCCAGATTGCCATGTATTTATCCAAGCAATTGACAAGCCGTAGCTTGCCCGAAATTGGGCGCCGATTTGGTGGGCGGGATCATACGACCGTACTTCACGGCGTGAAGCGCGTCGAAGAATTAAAAATACAAGACGGTCAAATCGCGGAAGACCTAGAAATGCTACGACGCGCATTAGAAGCATAACTTTCGAAGAAATACGCCAAATTAGCACCGTCAACGCGTCTTAGCCCTTGACGGTGTTTTTATTTACAGGGACAACATAAAAAACACTTGAGCCGGTCGAAATTTAAGCTAACGTGCTTGTCCCGGCTAAGAGAGGAGCAAGGATTATGAAACTTAGCATTGAACGCAGCGCATTGTTGAAAGCTTTGTCACAAGCACAATCCGTTGTCGAACGTCGCAACACCATTCCAATCCTTGCAAACGTTCTTATCGAGGCTGACGGTGACAGCGTATCATTCCGTGCGACCGATTTGGATATCGAAGTCTTAGACAAGGCAAATGCAATGGTTGAACGCGCCGGAGCAACGACCGTTTCAGCGGTCACCTTACACGAAATCGTTCGTAAATTACCCGACGGCGCGATGGTTACTTTGACAGATGACGGCGCAAAGGGCCGCTTGACTGTTGAAGCCGGGCGTTCAAACTTTTCTTTGGCCACTTTGCCAAAAGAAGATTTCCCCGTCATGGCATCGTCAGAATATAGCGCAAACTTTTCTGCGCCCGCGCCCGTTCTGCGCCGGCTTTTTGATAAATCAAAATTCGCAATTTCCACAGAAGAAACACGTTATTATCTAAATGGTGTGTATATGCATGTGGCCGATGCCGACGGTGGCAAGGTGTTGCGCTGTGTGGCAACCGATGGGCACCGTTTGGCCCGCATCGATGCAGATTTGCCCGAAGGTGCGTCAGATACACCAGGCGTAATCGTGCCGCGCAAAACCGTTGGTGAATTGCGTAAATTGTTGGACGACGATGAAATGCAGATCGCCGTATCTGTTTCTGAAACCAAGGTTCGCTTTGCAACCCCAAACATTACGTTGACATCAAAGGTCATCGACGGAACATTCCCCGATTACACCCGCGTCATTCCATCAGGCAACACCCGCCGAATGGAAGTGGACGCAAGTGAATTTGCAAAGGCCGTGGATCGCGTGGCAACCGTTTCATCAGAACGATCCCGCGCGGTTAAACTATCACTAGACGAAGATCGCCTGATCCTATCGGTCAATTCGCCAGACAGCGGTGCCGCCGAAGAAGAGCTGGCTGTTGCTTATGGTGATGAACGCCTGGAAATCGGGTTCAACGCGAAATACCTTTTGGAAATCGCAAGCCAGGTTGATCGCGAAAATGCCGTTTTCATGTTCAATTCGTCAGGTGATCCAACATTGATGCGCGAAGGCAACGACACAACTGCGGTTTACGTCGTTATGCCAATGCGCGTTTGATCGCCGGTTTCTTAACCCAAAGCTAGGGTCATGTTATACCTATCCAACCTGACCCTTTCGCATTTCCGTTCGCATAAGTTGGCGCGGCTGTCGTTGGATGGCCGCCCAGTTGTTTTGTTTGGAAACAATGGGTCTGGCAAAACAAATATTCTTGAAGCGGTGTCTTTGTTTTCCCCCGGGCGTGGCATGCGCCGTGCAAGCGCCGAAGATATGACCCGCCGTCCCGAAGCGGTGGGGTGGAAATTGCGCGCTGATGCGTCGGTCCGTGGCGCGCATCATGAAATCGAAACATTTTCGGAAAACGGGGCCGCGCGCAGGGTCGAAATCGACGGGAAAACCGCAACACAGGCCCGCTTGGGTGACCTATCACGGGTGATTTGGTTGATCCCTTCAATGGATCGCCTTTGGATCGAAGGTGCCGAAAATCGGCGCCGGTTTTTGGATCGCATGACACTTAGCCTGTTTCCTGATCATGGTGAAACGTCAATCGCATATGAAAAGGCCATGCGCGAGCGCAACCGTCTGTTAAAGGACCAAGTACGTGACGCACATTGGTACAAAGTTCTAGAAATGCAAATGGCACAAACGGGCCATGCGATATACATGGCGCGGTCGACCGCAGTGGCACGCATTTTGGCGGCACAAAACGATGCGCAGACCGCGTTTCCAGTGGCCGAGTTAACCCTAGAAGACCCTGATGAAACATTCCCGGCGACAGTTGATGATTTAAAAACTGCATTGGCCGAAAACCGGGCCCGGGATTTGGCCGCAGGACGCACATTGATCGGTCCCCACCGAACGGATATGGTTGGAACATTTGCAGCAAAGGGAATTCCCGCCCGCGATTGTTCCACTGGTGAACAAAAGGCATTGCTTGTGTCTATGATTTTGGCAAACGCACGCGCGCTTGCCCAAGATTTGGGCAGCGCCCCAATTATTTTATTGGACGAAGTGGCCGCCCACCTTGACGCAGGACGGCGCCATGCACTTTATGATGAAATATGCGCGCTTGGTGCACAGGCATGGATGACGGGAACCGAAATTGATCTTTTTTCCGATCTGGGCGCACGCGCACAATATTTTGAAATCACAGAAGCGGATAGCATTTCATCCGTCTCAGCATTCGGTAGCTAAATGAACGCCTCATTTTTTGACCTCGCGCTCTATGCAGGTGGAATCTTCATCTTGTTTTTAACGCCTGGGCCTGTGTGGGTGGCCCTCATCGCGCGCACACTTTCGGGCGGCTTCGGGTCAGCGTTTCCATTGGCCTTGGGTGTTGTGATCGGCGATATCCTTTGGCCTTTTCTGGCAATCCTCGGTGTCAGTTGGTTGGTAAATGAAATCGATGGTTTCATGACGCTTCTTCGCTGGGTCGCAGTGGGTATTTTCATATGGATGGGGATCGGCCTAATCCGAAAAGGGGACGCAGAAATTGGCAAAAATAGCCGCCTTACGACACCCGGAAAATTGGCAGGCTTCCTAGCAGGCGTTGCAATTATTCTATCAAACCCTAAGGCGATTTTATTCTATATGGGTGTATTGCCGGGTTTCTTTGATCTCACGCAGTTAACAGGCGTCGATATAGCTATCATTTGTACAATTTCGGCACTGATCCCGTTGGCGGGCAATGCGATCCTGTCGCTCTTGGTGCACCGCGCGCGCGACATAATTCGATCACCAAAATCTGTCCGCCGTATGAATGTATCATCTGGTATTTTGTTGATTTGCGTCGGGCTTATTATTCCCTTCACGTAACGCACAAAATATGGCCCAAGGGCGTGACATTCGACCCTAGAAATTGTATAAGTTGCCGTAACTAACAAAGGATCCAATAAATGTCCGATAACGAGCAACAAAACAACGAATACGGCGCAGATTCCATTAAGGTTCTCAAAGGGTTAGAAGCGGTCCGCAAACGCCCTGGCATGTATATCGGTGACACGGACGATGGATCTGGCTTACACCATATGGTGTATGAGGTCGTCGACAACGGCATTGACGAAGCACTGGCAAAACATGCCGATTATGTTCATGTCAAAATTCATGCCGATAGCAGCGTATCCGTACGTGATAACGGCCGTGGTATTCCCGTGGATTTGCACCAAGAAGAAGGCGTTTCCGCAGCCGAAGTTATCATGACCCAGCTTCACGCAGGTGGTAAATTTGATAGCAATTCTTACAAGGTGTCCGGTGGTCTGCACGGCGTTGGTGTATCAGTTGTAAACGCATTGTCCGTTTGGCTGGAACTGCGCGTTTGGCGCAATGGCAAAGAACATTACGCCAAATTCGAACATGGTGAAACCACCGAACATTTGCGCGTGGTGGGCGAAGCGGCCGGTGAACGCGGAACAGAAGTACGGTTTTTGGCGTCGACTGATACGTTTTCCAATTTGGAATATTCATTCGAAACTCTTGAAAAACGTCTGCGCGAACTCGCGTTCCTAAATTCAGGGGTTCGTATCATCCTCGAAGACGAACGGCCCGCCGAGGCATTGCGTACAGAATTATTTTACGAAGGCGGCGTAAAGGAATTCGTCAAGTATTTAGACCGGTCTAAGGCGTCGGTAATGCCTGAACCCATTTTTATGTTGGGCGAACGCGATGAAATCGGGGTCGAGGTCGCGATGTGGTGGAACGACAGTTATCATGAAAATGTTCTGCCATTTACAAATAACATCCCCCAACGCGATGGCGGTACCCACATGGCGGGTTTCCGCGCCGCGTTAACACGAACGATCAACAACTACGCACAATCCAGCGGTATCGCGAAAAAAGAAAAGATCAACTTTACGGGCGATGATGCCCGCGAAGGACTGACCTGCGTTTTGTCGGTAAAAGTCCCTGATCCCAAATTTTCCAGCCAAACCAAAGATAAACTTGTTTCATCCGAGGTCCGACCAGCGGTCGAAAGCCTCGTGAACGAAAAGCTAAGTGAATGGTTCGAAGAAAACCCGAACGAAGCGAAAATCATCGTTGGTAAAATCATCGAAGCCGCTTTGGCGCGCGAAGCTGCGCGTAAAGCACGCGAATTAACCCGTCGTAAAACTGCACTCGACATCAACTTTTTGGCAAGTAAGTTAAAAGATTGCTCGGAAAAAGACCCCTCTAAAACCGAAGTTTTCCTTGTCGAGGGTGACAGCGCCGGTGGCTCCGCACAAACAGGGCGTGATCGTCGAACACAGGCGATTTTACCCCTACGCGGTAAAATCCTTAACGTTGAACGCGCACGGTTTGATCGCATGTTGGCAAGCCAAGAAATTGGCAACCTTGTCATGGCCTTGGGCACAGGTATCGGTCGCGACGAATTTAACCTATCAAAACTGCGCTATCATAAGATCGTAATCATGACCGACGCGGATGTTGATGGCGCCCACATTCGGACACTTTTGTTGACATTTTTCTATCGCCAAATGCCGCAATTGATAGAAGCAGGTCACCTCTTTATTGCGCAACCACCGCTTTACAAAGTAGCGCGTGGTAAATCAGAGGTCTATCTAAAAGATCAAAGTGCGTTGGATGATTACTTGGTCAACCAAGGGATTGATGGCGCGGTCATACGGTTGGGTTCGGGTGCCGAAATGGCCGGTTTAGACCTTGCACGCGTCGTCGAAGAAGCACGCCAACTCAAACGTGTCCTCGATGCCTTCCCAACCCATTACCCACGCCATATCCTGGAACAAGCCGCCATCGCAGGTGCGTTTGTCCCAGGGGCCGTTGACGCCAACTTGCAAGGCATCGCGGATAAAGTTGCCGAACGGTTGAACTTGATCGCGCTTGAATATGAACGCGGTTGGTCTGGCCGGATCACCCAAGATCATGGCATCCGCCTGTCACGCATTTTGCGTGGTGTCGAAGAAATGCGAACACTCGACGGCCCAATGCTGCGTTCAGGTGAGGCGCGCAAAACAGGCAGCTTCACAGAGAGCCTACAAGAAGTCTATGGCACGACGGCAACATTGGTTCGAAAAGATCGCACGCAGCTGATCCATGGCCCACTCGATTTTCTGGACGCAATCTTGAAAGAAGGTGAAAAAGGTCTATCACTGCAGCGCTATAAAGGTTTGGGTGAAATGAACCCAGATCAACTTTGGGAAACCACGCTAGATCCTGACGCGCGCACATTGTTACAAGTTACGATAGACGATGCCGCAGAAGCAGACGATCTATTTACGAAACTAATGGGCGATGTTGTTGAACCACGCCGTGAATTCATTCAAACCAACGCCCTCAGCGTCGCGAACCTAGACTTCTAAGCCCTTCGGGCAGAGGATATTTATAGACAGAAAATGAAAGACGTATTTTTCATTTTCTGTCCTTAAAATATCCCGGGGTTTGGGGCAGAGCCCCAAGTCGCAAGTTTAATTTTCCATGCATTCCATTTGAACGATCGCTTTAGCGATCTCAGCACGTGCATTAATTTGTGCATGCGCGGTCACGCGTTTGATACGCATCGGATCATGAGCTTGATCTGCATATTTTTCGTATTGATTTGCAACAGCAATCACCAACGCATTGATGGCAACCTGTGAAAAGTAATGCGCAAGCTTGACCGCATTTTTTGACTTGACCATGCCAAGCGCTTTTTCCCACAAACCCAGAACATCCTTCTGCGTCCCTAAATCGGCCAACATGGTGGTAAATGCATCTGCCGAACCTATTTTCACGCCCCGCGTTGCCAGAGCGCGTGTGTGAATGCCATTCGCACCTTCGTAAATCATTGTTATACGCGCGTCGCGATAGGTTTGATCCAAACCGTATTCGGTCAAATATCCATATCCACCTAAGACCTGTGTACCAATTTCTGCGCCGCGCACACCCGATTCAGATCCATAAATCTTGGCCAATGGTGTAAGAAATTCAACCAACTCAGGTCTTTTATTTTTCTCTAGTTCAATTAATGCAAGATGCGCAAATCCGCGCGACATCATTGCCATTGCATCAATATCGTCGATCATTCGACGGACATCGTCATGATCAATCAAACGGGCGTCCTGGCCGTTGATTTGGCCCTGAATGCGATCGTTTGCATACCGGTTTGCTATATCGTGGGCGCGCGTACAATGGGCGACCCCCTGAAGAGCAACGTCAATTCGGGCATGATTCATCATCGTGAACATTGCCATCAAACCTTGACCTTCTTTGCCGATCAACTGTGCAGGCGTGTCATCAAATGCGATTTGACAGGTCGGCGACGCATGCAGACCCATTTTTTCTTCGATCCTTGTGACGTTAACGCGGCCTTGTACAATAAATAATGATAACCCTTTCAGCCCGTCATCGCTTGTCCGGGCCAGAACAAGGTGAAAAATATCGTCTGAAATGTCTTGATCTGCCCCAGAGATAAAGATCTTTTCGCCCGATATTGACCAACCGTCGCCGGTTTGAACGGCTCGTGTTCGGATACGGGCAAGATCCGATCCGGCGCCGGGTTCGGTTAAACACATTGTGGCAATCATTTCGCCTTGGGCAAGCTTCGGGATAAATGTGTTTTTTTGGTCATGCGTGCCGAAATTTAACAAGGTGCGCACCGCGCCCGGCACCAACCCCGTGACCATTTGCATAGAATGGTTTGCACCTGAAAAGATTTCGGACGTCACACCCAACATGATTGGCGAAAGCCCTTGGCCGCCGAATTCTTCGGGTGTTGTCAACCCTTGCCAGCCATCGGCCGCCAATTGTGAAAAGGCATCTTTACACCCATCAGGCATATAGACGCGACCATTTTCAAAACGGCACCCTTGTGCGTCACCTGTTGCGTTAATTGGGGCCAACACATCTTGGGCAAATCGACCGAAATGTTCGCCGATCTCGCGTGCAAGATCGCCATCCCAATCCGTCAACTCTTCGGCACCTAATGCACGAAGCGAGAAAAAGATATCATCAACAGGTGCGTGGAATTCCATCATGCCAACCCTAAAAGCCGTGCTGCGTTCCCTTTAATGATGTCAGGACGCAATTCATCTTTGATGTTAATTTTTTCAAAATCAGCCAACCAGCGTTCCGGCGTGATCATTGGCCAATCGGACCCAAACAATACCTTTTTACGCAGGATCGAATTACAGTATTTCACCAAGATTTCTGGGAAATATTTGGGCGACCAGCCAGACAAATCGATATAAACGTTTGGTTTATGTTGTGCGACAGAAAGGGCTTCTTCCTGCCAAGGAAAGCTTGGATGTGCTAGAACGATTTTCATATCCGGAAAATCGACGGCAACGTCATCCATATACATCGGATTTGAATATTTCAAACGCATGCCATTGCCGCCGCGCATTCCCGATCCAACGCCCGTTTGGCCGGTATGGAACAACGCGATCCCACCCGATTCAGCAATCGCTTCGTATAGTTCGTAAGCCATACGATCGTTTGGATAAAACCCTTGCATCGTAGGATGGAATTTAAACCCTTTGATCCCGAAGTCATTGATCAAACGGCGTGCTTCGCGGGCACCCATTTTACCTTTGTGCGGATCAATCGATGCAAAAGGGATCAACACATCAGAATGCTGTGCGGCCAGCTCGGCAACTTCTTCGTTCTTGTAACGGCGGTATCCTGTTTCGCGTTCTGCATCGACGGGAAAAATCACCGCCGCGATATTTTGTTCGCGATAATGCGCCGCCGTCTGAGGAATCGTTGGGGGATGTGACCAAGGAGCGCCAAAATATTTGGCCATTGTCGATTGCAAATCATCGTAGCCATCATCAGCGTGACACCCACAGGGTTCTTCGGCATGGGTGTGAAAATCAATTGCGCGGATTTTTTCTAGATCGATCATCTTATTTCCCCAATGTGATAACGCCTTGGCCGCCTTGGTATAAATGATCCAAGATATCGGAACGACGAGTTAGGATTTTTCGGAAATTCAAATTTCCCTTTGCGGTCATTTCACCATCAGGCATCGACGCAGGTTCGGTCAATACTACCGCGCGTGCGATCCGTGTCGAACTTGACGCGCCTGACTTTTGCATTTCGGTCAATTTTTCGGCGAATACCGCCAGAATATTATCATCGGTCACGATTCCGCCGTGTGATTGCCCGTTAAACCCAAGCGCGGACAATTGCCCGGGATCAGGGAAAATCATCGCGCCGATTTCGGACAAATCGGCACCCGTAACCACCACATCGGTGGCCAACGAGGCAAGACCTGCCAACACATCCATGCGCAACGCACCTGCGCGCACCCAAGTTCCCGTCAAAAGCTTAAACTCTTCGGAAATACGACCGTCAAAGCGCAAGCCTTTGTTTGGATCCAGCGGATCAACAAACGCCATCGCATCGCCCGTGATAAAGTATCCATCGTCATCGAACGCTTCGGCGGTTTTTTTCGGATTGTTCAAATAACCCGTCATGATATTCGGACCTTTGACGCGAATTTCATAACGATCGTCACCGTTCGGGATTAATTTCATCGTTGTCCCGCTCAGAGGGGCGCCAACGATACCAGATTTTCGGATTGGTTCTTGTTGCATCAAACACGCAGGCGCGGTTTCGGTTAAGCCCCATGATGATGTCATCAAAGGCAATGCCCCCCGATATTTAAGGGCATATTTTTCAAACCCTTCCCAAACATCCTGCGGAAGCGATGCGCCCGCATAGAACATCATATCCAAGTCGCTAAAATAGGATTTAGCCAATTCTGGATCACGGTCGAATTCCCTTAACAGCAACGCGAAGCCAACAGGCACATTGAACGCAAGGCTACCTGATTGCAGTTTTAGATTTTCAACTGTGCGCCCAATGAGGGCCGGCGTTGGTTTGCCTTCGTCAATATAAAACGATCCACCATTCGCCAAAATTGCATTGAAGTTGTGCGATCCGCCAAACACGTGATTCCATGGCAACCAATCGACGACCACAGGTGGGCGATCTTGCAAAAATGGCAGGGCAAGCGCCAGTTGCGCTTGGTTTGTACACATCATCTTGTGGGTCGTAGGGACCGCCTTTGGTGCGGATGTGGACCCTGATGTCAAAAGGATTTTGACCACGCTGTCAGGACCAACCATACCATGCGCGGCGTCGACATCCGTTGTGCGACCTTTCGCAAGATCAGCAATGGTTGTGTAACCGGTGCCCTGTGCAATGACGCGATCTTTGTCTGGGAACAATTCCAATGCCTCGCCGTAACGAGCGGTATCTTGTGCGAAAACCATCGCAGGATTGACCATTTCGGCCGCTTCGATCAAACGACCACGCGCTTGTGGAATTAATGAATATTGTTCAGCAACCGGAACAGTTGGCACGCCAACATATTGCGCGGCCAAGGCCAACAATGCGTGATCGACACTATTCCCCGAAATCACAAGAATCGGTGTTTCGGCGGTCAACCCGCGTTCAATCAATGATCCACCAATTGCACGTACCATTTCCAAGGCCTCGGCATAGGACACGGTGCGCCAACCATCCCCGCTACGTTCTGCAAGAAAGGTCGCAGAGGGGCGTTCAACGGCCCATTTGTGCAACCATACCGATGTTGTATCGGCAACGGGGCCCAATGGTGTGACCGCCTGATAAAGTAACGTGCCGTCTGATTGGGTTTCAACCGAAGTGTTATGTTCGCCGTACCGCATGTCGTCCCCTAATTTTAGCTAAATTTCGGATCGCGCTTTTGCAAAAACGCTTGCAACCCTTCAAGCGCATCAGGCGACGTTTGCGTCAACGCTGCGCACAGGCTTTCGGTGAATAAACCATCCTGCTTGGCCATATCTTCGATGCGAGAGAGGGCTTGGATCATGATATAATTCGACAACGGAGCATTGGATGCAATCTTATGGGCAAGATCAATGGCCATTTCTAATGCCGTGCCTTCGTCCACAGAGTAATGTGTCAAGCCCAGCGCAAGACCTTGTTCTGCGTCGTATTTTCGACCCGTCAGCATCATTTCAATCATGCGATCAGCACCCAAAATTCGACCAACGCGAACCGATGCGCCACCGCCAACAAAGATCCCACGACGCCCTTCGGGTAATTGGAAAATGGTCGATGGCTCAGCAATGCGCACATGCGTCGCAGTCGCCAATTCAAGACCGCCACCAATAACCGCACCAAACATCGCCGAAATAACAGGAATGCCGCCGTATTGAATTTTATCCATCACGCCATGCCAATTGCGCGAATGACGCATGGTACCTTCGGCGTTGCGGACGACCAATTCAGACAGATCCAAACCCGAACAATAATGCCCCGCAGTCCCGGTCAAAACGACAACTTTTACATCATCTGGAACGTTTGAAAAAAATGCGTCTATTGCTTCGAGAAGTTCGTCGCACATCGCATTACGTTTATTCGGCCGGTTCATAGTTAAGATCGCGATTTCGCCGTCGCGGTCTAATTTTAAAATTGGTTCGGACATAGGATAAAATTCTCCAAAGCGTTTTGACTTGGCGAAACGATAGGGGAATATATAGTTATAATCAATAACTATTTATTTTGGCCAATTTATCCTGTCGTGCCGTTTATTTGATCACATCAAGAAATTGATCAATCATTTCATGTTCCATGGACCAATCACACACAAATCGCGCTTTGACCATTTCGTCATCGGGCCCGTTTTCAACGTCACCCCAAGTGTAATAATATGCGCCCGCCGCAAAGGCTTTTTGATGAAGACTACGCGGCATAAATACAAACATCAAATTCCCATCAGGTTGATAGTGAAATTTAACCTTTGAATTTTCATTTAAACCCGCAGCCAAACGTGCCGCATTGGCGTTGGCGCGATGCGCCATGTCTAACCAAAGATCATCGGTCAAATAAGCTTTCATTTGCGCGGATAAATACCGGTGTTTCGAAAACAAATGCCCACCGCGTTTGCGACGATATTCAAATTCAAGCGCCTTTTCGCGATCAAACAAAACAACGGCTTCGACGCCCATCAATCCGTTCTTTGTGCCACCAAAACTGACGGCGTCTACCCCCGATTTCCATGTCATGTCGGCAGGCGAACATCCAAGCGCAACGATTGCATTTGCAAATCTTGCCCCGTCCAAATGCACAGGCAACCCATAGGATTTTGCAATCGCGATTAACGCCCGCAATTCGTTTAATGAATAAACTCGGCCATCTTCTGTAATTTGGGTTAACGACACGGGACCCCGCTTTGCCCCATGAACACCGCGATCTTCTTCTGCCTCGATCGCGGATTTAAGCGCGTGTGGCGTCATTTTGTCGGTGTCACCCACCAAGGTCAATTTTGTGCCGCCCGTGTAAAATTCCGGCGCATTGCATTCATCGACGTTAATATGCGCCATCGGGGTGCAAAAAATGGTTTCCCAAGGCTTGGTCAAAGTTGCCAAAGCCAATGAATTCGCAGCCGTCCCCGTTGGAACCAAATACACAGCCGCATGTGGCGCCTCGAAAACGGATCGGATCATTACTATCACGTCGGCGTTGATGTCATCCGCGCCATAACCAGATTTGTAACCAACGTTCGCGGCGGCAATTGCGTCTAAGACTTGTTGCGGTACTGGGCCAGTATTGTCCGATGCAAAAATCATTTATCTTGGTTCCTCAATCAAATGGTCTTCCCAATCATCTTCGCCCACCTCAAATTCGGGAACAGTGCGATGACGCATAGACACGCCCGCATCGTGTACGGTCTCGGGATCCCCGGAAAGCAATGGATGCCACGCGTACAAAGGCTTTCCTTGCCAAAGCAAGCGGTACGCACAGCTCCGCGGCATCCAATAGGCATGTTGTTCAATGTTATCAGGGCGCAATACGATGCATTCAGGGACAAATTGATGACGTATGTCATACTGGGCACAACGACATGTTTCATCATCAAACAGACGACACGCGACGCGGGTCAAAAAAACACGCCCTGTTTCTTCGTCTTCAATCTTATTGAGACAACATTTACCGCACCCGTCGCAAAGCGCTTCCCATTCAGCATCGGACAATTTATTGATAGGTTTCTTTTCCCAAAACCTAGGTTCAAGCCCATCACGTTTAATCGGATCGTTTGTCATAATGCCGTCAGAATGTCCCGCGCAGTGTCACAATCTTGGGCCATTTGAACGATCAAGGCCTCGAGGCTATCGAATTTTAATTCGGGGCGTAAATATTCGACCAAACCGACGGATAGCTTTGCGCCATATAAATCGCCCGAAAAATCGAAAATGAACGTTTCTAAGTTGGGTGTATTTTCCCCAAACATTGGCCGCACGCCAAGAGACGCCGCCCCGTGATAAGCCCCCTTAAACGGACCATCCAAAACCTCAACCAAAACGGCATAAACGCCCAATTTTGGCAAATGTAACCCGTCCAATGCCATATTGGCGGTGGGATACCCCAATTCGCGCCCGCGCTGTTCGCCACCGATCACGGGTCCTTCGATTCGATGCCAATGTCCAAGCTGCGCAGCAGCATCGCGAGGACGTCCATCACGTAGCGCATCACGAATAGCGGTCGATGACACTTCGCCAATTTGATTGGACAAAATTGGCGCAACTGTAACCCCAAAACCCATTTCTTCGCCAAATTGGATCAAATCGGTCACAGAACCGGCGCGTCCCTTTCCGAAACAAAAATCCGCCCCGACAACAACATGTGAAAGACCCAAGCCTTCACAAATGACCTGTTGCGCAAAGTCAAGCGGCGACAAAGCCGCCATAGAAGCGTTGAAATTGAGTTCGTACAAACGTTCAACGCCTAAACGTTCCAAACGCGTGGCGCGGGCTTGTGCGCTCATCAATCGGAAAGGCGGCGCATCAGGTGCGAAATATTGACGAGGATGGGGTTGAAACGTCAAAATTCCCAATGGTGCACCAATCGATTGACCGGCCGTTTTAGCCAAATCAATAACCGCTTGGTGCCCCAAATGGACACCATCAAAATTGCCAATTGCCACGCTTGCACCACGATCTTCGGATGCTACGAAATGATAATCGCGAATTATTCTCATGCGACTTGGGTAACGCTGATACGTCCAAGGCGCAAGCTCTCAATTCTAACAAAAAGCAGGAATCAAATCACAGAGGGTTTAAATTCGATTTTGAAATCCGGATGCAGCTTTTTTGCCCCAACAAATCAAGTAAAATCCAAACTCTTTCATCCGCATCCAGCGCGTCGATTGTTGCCAAAAAGCTTGCAAATGGTCCTTGGCTAATTTGCACGGTATCGCCAACAAGTAAATCACGATCAGCTTGCAAAAACCCCGCATCGTCGCATTGTTTGATGAGTCCTGCAACAAAGTCAGAGGGAACAGGCGAAGGCGTGTTTGAAAAACTAACCAAACGTGACACACCATTTGTTGAATTGACGCTTCGCCACGGACCACTTTGGGATGAGAGATAAACAAACAAATATCCCGGAAACAAAGGGCGCATATCATTCACAAACCGCGATGATTGCCGCTTCGTGATTTTTTGCATTAGCAAAAATACACGATACCCCTGGCGCACTAGATTCTTTTCCGCGATCCGATCCGCATTTGGTTTAAATTGAACAAGATACCAATTCATTTCGGTCATGGGTCAAAATCCCATTTTCAACAGAAATTGGTCTATCAGCAGGGCCTTGAAATGCCAACCCTTATCGCCGACTAGCCAAGCAAGATGCTAGGCAAAATATAATCGCGCAGGGAAATCACAATTATAAACGCAACCAACGGCGCCAAATCCAATGGGCGTGTGTTTGGCAATACGCGGCGGATCGGCGCATAAATCGGCTCCAACAAACGATTTAATCCAACCCAGATTTGGCCAACAATTGGTTGGTAGACGTTCAAAACTTGAAAACTGATGAGCCAGCTCATGATGATGTGGATGATCATCACAAAATATGCGACATCCAAGATAAGGCGCAGCGGTCCATAGATTGCCATCATAACGTTTTCTCCTTTTGATACTCAGTTAAGATGGAATGGTTAAAAGAACAAGTATGTGCTTATAAAATCTCGTGTCGCACGATGAACCGCTTGAAGTAGTCAGAGTGTTAAATTACACATCTTATTATCTAGTGACCTAGTTTGGCGCACTGCCATATCGCGCACATCAATTTGCCCCATTAGCTCAGTCGGTAGAGCAACTGTTTCGTAAATAGTAGGTCGGCGGTTCAAGTCCGTCATGGGGCACCA
>JAYPUL010000046.1:0-20928 GCA_038134005.1 Paracoccaceae bacterium
GTTGTTGAATTTTTGGGGCGATCAAATGGTATCGGATTTCAAATTCACCTTTATTTTCAGATGTTTGATGTATCAACAGTTTTGGCCTATTCGTTTGGTTTTGTCGCGATTATGGGGGTAATTGAATATTTGATCTTGCAACCAATCGAGTCCCATGTTTCGCGTTGGCGCGCCTGATTATCTAAGCCTCGCTTGGCCTGAAACCCTAGCTAAATAAGACCTGAGTTTTTCTGGTGAGATAGGTTTATGCATAAATTCAATCCCAGATTTTTGGCAATCTTGCATGACATGCTTGGTGCGGTTCGCGGTTATGATCGCCGCGGGAATGCGTTCATATATGTTCCACAACTGTCGAATTGAATCGGTGCCCGTTTCATTCAGGTCTAATTGATAATCTGCTAAAATCACATCTGGTGTGATATCAATCTCGGTCAATAACGAAATCGCTTCCGATCCCGATGCAACCGGCAGAACATCAATCCCCCATTGTTCCATGACCACCGTTAATGCGCCCTGTAATTCCTGATCGTTCTCGATTAACAAAACAACCATATTTCCCAATTTAGGCTCTATTTTTGATCTATTGTATTCAATCGATGTTGACCTGTGTGACGGATCCAGATTTGCCCGCGAAAGTTCAACCAAAAATCCCGTTCCGACACCCACCTTTGATTCAACACGCAGCGGATGGTTTAAAAGGGAACATGCGCGTTCAACGATTGCCAAGCCTAATCCCATGCCTTCGGCCGCACTTGCCGATGCGTTTAGGCGTTGGAATTCACCAAAAATTATATGTTGTTTGTCGTCGGGAATGCCTGGTCCTGTGTCCCAAACTTCAACCCTGATGGATTTTCCAATATGACGCACGCCGACCAAAACTTTTCCCCGATCGGTATATCGCAACGCATTTCCAATCAAATTTTGAAGGATTCGACGTAAATATGTTGCGTCGCTAAGTACAACTTCAGAGGTTTCTACGATCCTCAGGTCCAGGCCCTTTTGCTGTGCTAATGGAATTAGTTCGTCTTTTAATTGGTTAAGTATCAGATTTAATGGCACCGTCCCGACGTTGAAAGATGCACGACCAGAATCAAGTTTTGAAATATCCAACAACGCTTCAAGGATATTTTCCACGCTATTTAATGCGCGGTTTGCCTTACCAACGATATCGCGCGAACGATCGCCGGGCATTTCATGCTCAAGCGATGCGATGTACAGTTTCGCGGCGCTTAGGGGTTGCAACAAATCATGCGATGCCGCGGCCACAAACCGTGATTTAGATGCATTTGCGCGCTCTGCGACTGCTAACGCATCCTCAAGCTCAAGCGTCCGCTCCATCACGCGTTGTTCAAGTGTTTCGTTCGCCGTTTTGATGGCCCGTACCGCCAATTTTTCGGAACTTACATCGGTAAATGAAATAACAAATCCGCCATCGGGCATTTCTTGCGCGAAAACATCCAAGATGGTTTGGTTGCCATGTTCGACTTCGAAACGAATTGGAAAGCGTCCTGAATTTTGGCCAATCCATTCACGAATTTTTTGTGGGTTCATTTCGGTAACGAACCTGATGTTATTTTCTAGGCTGCTTAAAATGCGCTCAAACGGCGTACCCACGCGAATGGCTGACAAAGAAATTGGTAATAATTCGGCGATGCGGTTATTCCATCCCACCAATCGCGCATGATTGTCGAAAATGCAAACGCCTTGTACCAAATGGTCTAAAGTAGCCCGGATAAGTTTTGCTTGGTCGTCCAGCATACGTTCACGTTCTTGGCGCTGAAGGCGCATGATATCGGATACGTCCGTTTGCAAAACTACGGTACCGCCTTCAGGCGTGTGATGTTCGCTAACTTGAACCCAACGATTCCAAATCATCCGTACGTTAAAAATGACATGTGCTTCTTCGTGGCGCTTTAATCGACGTTCTGCCCATTGATCGGGGGATTCGTTGGGCGGCAACGAAAGAAAGGAACTTTCGCTTACCATCCTGACATAATCATCAAAAACAAGACCAGGTGATAAGTTGTCCTGAATATCTGGCATGTGCATGCCAAACCGTGAATTGAACAAAACCAATCTGTCTTGTGCGTCAAAAAGTGCAAATCCCTCTTGGATCGCCTCAATCGCATTTGCAAGATTTGATCGGGCGGCTTCGGTTTCTAGATTCGCCTGTGCAAGTTGTGCATTGGATTCGTTTAGCAAATCTAACGCGTGTTCTAGTTCTTTCGTTCTGTTTTTTACATCTTCCTCAAGAACCGCAGCCCGTTGAAATTGGGCATACGCAGCCCCAGACGCATCGGTTGCTTGTTCAACGCGGTTCATCAAAGCAACGACAATTTTTGATAACTTTTCGTTTTGCGTTTCTAGGCTGTCGTTTGGATTAATCAACGTGTTTTGCATCATTCATCCTTTGGTGGATAAATTGCAACGCCAGTCAAAGTTTGGTTCACGTGCATCGAATTAAATTGTTCGCCATACGTCGAAAAACCAACCACATTGTTTTG
Organism: Paracoccaceae bacterium; assembly: GCA_038134005.1. GTDB lineage: Bacteria > Pseudomonadota > Alphaproteobacteria > Rhodobacterales > Rhodobacteraceae > CAJXSD01. The sequence goes on from JAYPUL010000046.1 coordinate 2,505, forward strand.
AGATAATATTTCACTTAGCGCGCGGGTCTTTTGTTTTTCCTGGGCTTCTAGCTTTCGCAAAATACAATCGCAGGCCAAAATCATGTCCGGTTTTGTAGTGCTGGATAGTTTACCAAGCTCTTGTTTTAGATGCTTTTCCATGTCCATTGGATCAGCCAACGTCAAAACCAAACCTTCATCAATTGCCGAGAAAAATATTAGATCGCCATTTTCAGCCACCTTTTGGATCGCACGGACGTGATGCTGGCCACCAATCCGCACAACAACAGGATGTGCGGCGAATGTAAATGGGGTTAGCTGTTCGGGGTCCTTGCCTAATAAGCGTGCATATTCACGGGCTGCTGGTGCCGCGTTGATTTCACTAACTGTACGGTTCGTTGGATCGGCCTTTGTTACGACCATTCGACGTTCTGTCGGGATCAGGTGATCAGTTTTAAAAACCTGAATCGGACATTTTGTTCGAATTTGCGCCAAGACGGCGGCATTTTGATAGATTTTTCCATCGTGCAAAATCCGCGTTGCTTGAAAATCCACGCCATCGCCTGAGGACCCGCCGAACAATGGAACAGGGCCAAGGCCTACGGATAAAGTCGATACCAATTTGTCTTCGGCACGCGACAGTCCATCGATCATGATATAGTTAAATTCGTGATCCCATTCTGGTCGTTTGCTGGCAAGAAGGGACCGGGTTCTTACCATTTCATGTGCAAAAAAACCAAGGTTTTCCGCGCTTAGATCTTTAATTATATGGGTTTTTGCGATGAAATGACTTTCAGGCAGACCAATCGCAACGACGCGTCTGTCTTGATATCCACCATTGCAAATTTCGCCGGCGGTGGAACATCCTATAATAGGGGTATCGGGGCAAAGCGCGCGACATCCCGCAACGATTTCATCGAAATCTGCGCAGGGCGTAATCAATAAAATGACAATTGCAAACGGTCCCTCGCCCAATTGGTCAGCAAGGCTTTGAAAGCCCATTTTATTAGTGCATTCCACATCCGCGACGCGCACGATGCGATCCCGCTTTGACCCCATCGTGGCTAGGGCGTCAGATTGCCCCATCCCATGCCTCCCTCAGGCTATTACTTCGGATATGTTACGATGGTTAGGCGCGTTCTTGCAATACGCTTGCAAAGCTTGTTTCTTTGGCGATCAACACCGCTTGTGTGCGGCTTTGTACGCCAAGTTTGCGCATAATTGCCGTGACATGTGCCTTGACGGTTGTTTCTGCGATCGAAAGATCAAAGGCGATCTGCTTGTTCAATTTTCCTTCGCAAATCAGTTGCAGAATTCGGGCCTGTTGATTTGTAAGTGTTGCAAGTCGCGCCAATATATCGCTTTGCATCGGGCCCGCCAATTGACCATCGTCCAGCAAAACAAAGCCATCGGGGACAAATATGTGCCCTTGTCGAATGGACTTTATGGCGGATGTAAAGACATCCCGTTTGCTATGCTTTGGCACAAATCCCGAAGCGCCCGCTTTGATGGTCGATGTGATTACACGGTTATCGGCCATGGACGATACAACGACAACAGGCACCATTGCGGCGTTTTTAATGCGAATTAATCCGTCTAAGCCATCAACATCAGGTAAATTTAGATCCAATACGACTAAGTCTGGCGCAAATCCATTTGATATCAAAGCCAAAGCATCGGATAAATTGGCAGTGGTTTGAATTTTTCGAATATCAGCAACCGCACCCAACGTCATGGACAATGCATCACAAAACAGGGGATGATCGTCGATGATCAAAGCGGAATGAAAATGACGTTCATTTTTCAGTGCCGTGTGTTCCATTGTGTCCTCGGTCATTCAATACCCTACCCTAGCAAAAAAGATCTTAGTGAACACTTGGCCAAAGGTCGAATAAGCATGCAAATAAAAACCCCCCAACCATAATGATCGGGGGTTGATTTATTGAGAAGTGTCCAATTTCTTAGCTTTGTAGAGGCTTCACCGTTAATTCGCCCTCTTTCATGGCGCGAATTGCCTTTGCTGCAGCGTTAGATCCCGCAGCAGTTGTGAAATATGGTATTTTATCGAATAGCGCGACCGAACGAATATCTCGGCTATCACGGATCGATGTTGCACCTTCGGTCGTGTTAAAGACCAAACCGATTTCACCGTTTTTCAGGCTGTCCACGATATTTGGGCGACCTTCAGACACCTTATTGATTTTTTCGCAGGTGACATTGTTTTGTTCTAACCATGCCGCTGTACCCGAGGTTGCAATAATATTGAAACCAAGATCCGCCATAATTTGTGCGGTTTCTAAAGTTTCTATAGATTTGTCGCTGTCCTTTATAGAAAAGAACACATTGCCTTCGGACGGCAATTCCATTCCTGCACCCATTTGTGCCTTTAGGAATGCGCGAGCGAAATTTCGATCCCAACCCATAACTTCGCCAGTTGATCGCATTTCTGGGCCTAATATGGTATCAACACCAGGGAAACGTGCAAATGGCATGACGGCTTCTTTAACGCTGAACCATGGCATGTTGGGGTCTGCTAGGGTCATCGGATCACCCATCGGCAAGCTTTCATCATAGCTTGCGTCACGATACGGTTCACGTAGCGGGAAGTTTGACAATGGCTCGCCCGCCATCAAACGTGCCGCGATTGACGCAATTGCGCTATCTGTTGCTTTTGCGACGAAAGGAACCGTACGTGATGCGCGCGGGTTTACCTCGATCAAATAAATTTCGCCATCTTTGACGGCGAATTGCACGTTCATTAAACCGACAACGTTCAAACCCAACGCCAAGGCGTTAGTTTGGCGTTTCAATTCGTCAATGATTTCTGTCGAAAGCGAATATGGGGGCAATGAGCACGCGCTATCCCCTGAATGGACACCGGCCTCTTCGATATGTTGCATGATACCTGCGACGTGAACATCTTTACCGTCTGACAACGCATCAACGTCACATTCAACAGCGCCTGACAAATAGCTGTCTAGCAAAACAGGACTATCACCAGATACGACAACGGCCTCGCGGATATAACGGCGCAGTTGATCCATATCGCGCACGATCTCCATCGCACGACCACCTAAAACATAGGATGGACGAATGACCAGTGGGAAACCAATATCTTCGGCAATGTCCAATGCTTCTGCGTCAGAATGTGCGATACCATTCTTTGGTTGCTTTAGGCCAAGCTGGTTTACCAATGCTTGGAAACGTTCACGATCTTCGGCCAAGTCGATGGCATCAGGTGTGGTGCCCAAAATTGGAATGCCTTCATTTTCAAGAGCATTCGCCAATTTTAATGGCGTTTGCCCGCCGAATTGAACGATTACACCGTGTAGAGTTCCGTTTTCCTGTTCAACGCGAAGGATTTCCATGACATTTTCAAATGTTAGCGGTTCGAAATACAATCGATCCGATGTGTCATAATCTGTCGAAACCGTTTCCGGGTTACAGTTGATCATGATTGTCTCATACCCAGCTTCGGTCAGCGAAAAGCACGCATGACAACAGCAGTAATCGAATTCAATGCCCTGACCGATGCGGTTTGGACCGCCGCCTAAAATGACGACTTTTTTCTTGTCCGATGGGCGGGCTTCACATTCCACTTCGCCCATCATTGGTGCTTCGTAAGTGGAATACATGTATGGTGTTTGTGCTTCGAATTCTGCGGCACAGGTATCGATACGCTTAAATACGGCGTGAACACCAACATTAATGCGGGCACGGCGCACATCGGATTCCTTGAACCCGGTCAGTTTTGCCAAACGCGCATCGGTAAAGCCAAACATTTTTAACCGGCGCAAGCCCGCTTGATCCGTCGGAAGACCGTTTTCAATAACTGTCTGTTCCGCATCAACAATCTCGCGAATTCGATCCAAGAACCATGGGTCGAATTTGGTAACGTTATGAATTTCATCATTGCTTAATCCGTGGCGCATTGCTTGGGCAATTGTGCGCATACGGTCGGGCGTTTGTTTGCTGATTGCTTCGATGACTGCTTGTTTTTCCGGTGCACCCGGAATTTCAACATCGTCAAAACCGGTCAACCCAGATTCCATCGACGCCAGTGCTTTTTGCAAGGACTCATGGATAGTACGGCCAATCGCCATTGCTTCGCCAACCGACTTCATCGCAGTTGTCAGTAATGGTTGGGAACCGGGGAATTTTTCGAATGCGAATTTTGGGATTTTCGTGACAACATAGTCGATTGTCGGCTCAAACGACGCCGGCGTCACCTTGGTGATATCGTTGTCCAATTCATCCAATGTATAACCAACCGCCAGTTTTGCGGCAATTTTTGCGATAGGGAAACCCGTCGCTTTGGATGCCAGTGCGGATGAACGTGATACACGGGGGTTCATTTCGATAACAACCATGCGTCCATCTTCCGGATTAACGGCCCACTGAACATTTGACCCACCGGTTTCAACGCCAATTTCACGCAGAACCGCGATCGATCCGTTGCGCATGATTTGATATTCTTTGTCTGTCAACGTCAGTGCTGGCGCAACCGTGATGGAATCGCCGGTGTGAACACCCATTGGATCCACGTTTTCGATGGAACATACGATGATTGCGTTGTCTGCTTTGTCGCGCACAACTTCCATCTCGTATTCTTTCCAGCCCAACAGCGATTCATCAACAAGGATCTGGTTTACGGGCGATGCGTCCATGCCAGTACGGCAATAATATTCGTATTCTTCGCGGTTATACGCAACGCCACCGCCTGTGCCGCCCAATGTGAAAGCAGGGCGAATGATCGCCGGCAGGCCGATGTCGTCCAACGCATCAACCGCCATACGGACACCTTCGTTCAGGTCTGCTGAACCATTTGCTTTCTTTGGCGCCGTGATAATGGTTGCGCGGGGGTTTTCCAAACCGATGCGATCCATAGCTTCGCGGAACAACTTGCGATCTTCTGCCATTTCGATCGCATGGCGTTTCGCGCCGATCATCTCGACGCCGAATTTTTCCAGAATACCCATTTCCTCCAACGCAAGAGCGGTGTTTAGACCGGTTTGGCCGCCCATTGTTGGCAGCAACGCGTCAGGGCGTTCTTTTTCGATAATCTTTGCCACAACTTCGGGTGTGATTGGTTCGATGTAGGTTGCATCTGCCAGACCAGGATCGGTCATAATTGTGGCCGGGTTTGAGTTAACCAGAACCACGCGATACCCCTCTTCGCGCAGCGCTTTACAGGCTTGTGCACCCGAGTAATCAAATTCGCACGCTTGGCCAATTACAATCGGGCCGGCGCCGATGATCATGATGGATGAAATATCGGTTCTTCTGGGCATGGCAGATCCTCGGGTTTATGGCAGCACAATGCACCCTGCAAAAAGGCGGGCGCAAATTGTCCTGCGTTATAGACAACATCAGCCAAGGTTCAAGCCCTATCGGAAAAAAACCACAAATAGCCGCAATAGAGCTGTCTGTTTTTTTACAAAGACTATATCAAGCGCGTCTGGGATGAATATTAAAATGAAGATTCGATTTGATTCAGCACCAATTGCTGGGACGTCGTGGTTTGACGCCCCTATTAAAACGATCATTGCGCATCACGCAGAAGAAATTATCGATGCGCTAAACGCGGTTGATATGGCGTTAAAGCAAGGTTTTTGGATTGCAGGATTCGCAAGTTATGAACTTGGCTATGCTCTCGAACCAAGGTTAACGCGGTTTTTGTCGCGTGATCAGAAAATACCCCTACTTCAGTTTCGGGTGTACAATGGGCCATCTGCGCCTGCCGAACCTCAAATTGGCGATGCGACATTGGGGCAGTTTGATCCATTGTGGACGTTTGATGAATACAAATTGGCATTTGATCACGTAAAAGCTGCTATTTGTGCTGGGGATGTTTATCAAATAAATCTAACGTTTCCGATGACTGCGCCGTTTCATGGCGATCCATGGTCGGCATATTTGGGTTTGGCGCAAACCCAATCGGTAACTCACGGTGCATTTGTTGATTTGGGTGATGGGCGGGCAATATTGTCACGATCTCCCGAATTGTTTTTTAAAACTTCAGCGAATGGTCGCATTGAAACCAAGCCAATGAAGGGCACCCAACCGCGGTTCAATGATCTAGTCCGTGATCAACATGCTAAGGAATTTCTAAGAAGTGATGTAAAAAACCGTGCTGAGAATTTGATGATTGTCGATTTGTTGCGAAACGACATTTCCCGGATTTGTGCGCAGGGCAGCGTTAAGGTCCCCAATCTGTTCGATGTCGAAACCTACTCGACCGTTCATCAAATGGTGTCGCGCGTCGTTGGCCAATTGGTTCAACCAATCACGTTTGGTGATATATTGCGTGCGTTGTTTCCGTGCGGATCCATTACCGGCGCGCCAAAAATTAGTGCGATGGAATTAATCAATGCTGTTGAGCCAGCGTCACAGGGCGCTCATTGTGGTGCCATTGGGTGGATCGCACCTGATGGACAATCTGAATTCAATGTAGCGATTCGAACGATTTTAATAGAAAATGGTCTTGCACATCTAAATGTGGGTGGTGGCGTTTTTTACGACTCGGATGCGCGATCAGAATATGAGGAAGCTCTGTGGAAAGCGCGTTTCGCGAAAATATCCCCGATGATTGCCGCCTGATCGAAACATTTCGATTTGAACCTAGGGTTGGCAACGTGCATTTGGAACTTCATCTTAATCGGATGTGTGATACGGCGCGCAAATTGGGTTTTCCGTTCAATAGGGCACAAGCGGTTAATCTCTGTGATACGGTTGCATCTTATGAAATGCTGCGGTGTCGGCTTACCCTTGGCCGTGATGGAAAGTTTGAACTTTCCTCACAGCCAATTGAACCGACCAAGCCCCGTTGGCGCATCGCCATATCTGATACGCTTTTATCGAAAGGCGATCCCTGGCTTGCGCATAAAACAACCCAAAGAAAGATCTATGATGATGCGCGGGCAAGGTTGCCCGACGGAATTGATGAATTGTTGTTTTTCAATAATTGCAATGAATTGTGCGAAGGCACGATCACGAATGTGTTTGTTGCGCTGGAATCGGGTGCATGGGTAACCCCCCCAATTTCAAGCGGTTGCTTACCCGGGATATTGCGGCAGACCTTGATAAAATCGGGATTTGTAACGGTAAAAGCCGTATCGCGCCAAAATTTAGTTTCAGCACGCCAAATTAAGGTTGGTAATTCATTGCGCGGCCTAATTGATGTGGAATTAAAGGTTTAAAAACTCCGCACTTGAAAATCGCTACGATGAATCCGTCGATTTTATGATCATCGTAACCCGAAAAGGCGCAGAAAATAGAATGAATCTGCGAAAAATATGGCTATCTATTGACATTCGGCCGTCAAACCTGTGTATCGGCACAAACGCAATTTCCAGATGGAAAGGGTTCCATTATGCACGCCTATCGCAGCCATTCATGTGCCGCATTGAACAAATCCAACGTCGGTGAAACAGTCCGCCTTTCAGGGTGGGTACACCGTGTTCGCGACCACGGTGGTATTCTATTTATCGACTTGCGCGATCACTATGGCATTACCCAGGTATTGTGTGATCCCGATAGCCCTGTTTTTCACGATGTGGAAAAAGTGCGTAGTGAATGGTGTATCCGCATTGACGGCGTTGTTAAGGCGCGTGATGAATCCTTGGTAAACCCTAAAATTCCGACCGGTGAAATTGAAGTATTCGTTCGGGATGTCGAAGTGTTGGGGCAATCTAGTGAATTGCCGTTAATGGTATTTGGTGACCAAGAATATCCAGAAGAAACACGTTTGCGGTATCGTTACCTTGATTTGCGACGTGATGTTATGCAGCGCAATATGACGCTGCGGTCTGATGTTGTTGCGTCAATGCGTCGTCGCATGTGGGATAAAGGTTTCCGTGAATACCAAACCCCAATCATCACGGCATCGTCACCTGAAGGTGCGCGCGATTTCTTGGTCCCGTCCCGACTTCATCCCGGTAAATTCTATGCCCTGCCCCAAGCACCACAGCAATTTAAACAGCTGATTATGGTGTCGGGTTTTGATAAGTATTTCCAAATCGCGCCTTGTTTCCGTGACGAAGATCCGCGTGCAGATCGCAGCCCAACCGATTTCTATCAATTGGATTTGGAAATGTCATTCGTTACACAACAGGACGTTTTTGACACGATTTCACCTGTTCTGGCTGGTGTATTTGAAGAATTTGGCGGTGGCAAAAAAGTCGACGCACCAAATGAATGGCCACAAATTGCGTATCGGGATGCCGCACTTTGGTACGGCACTGACAAACCTGATTTACGCAACCCCATCAAAATGCAAGTTGTTTCAGAACACTTCGCTGGATCCGGCTTTGCGATATTCGCAAAACTATTAGAACAAGAGGGCACGGAAGTACGTGCGATCCCTGCGCCAACCGGCGGCAGTCGCAAATTCTGTGACCGTATGAACGCGTTCGCACAAAAAGAAGGTTTGCCTGGTATGGGGTATATATTTTGGCGCGAAACAGATGGTCAGATGGAAGCCGCTGGCCCATTGGCGAAAAACATTGGGCCAGAACGGACCGAAGCCATTCGCCAACAATTGGGATTGGGCGTTGGCGATGCCGCGTTCTTCTTGGGTGGTAAGCCTAAAGCATTTGAAAAAATCGCTGGCAAGGCCCGAACAGTTATTGGCGAAGAATTGGGTCTTGTTGACACGAACAGATTTGCATTTGCTTGGATTGTTGATTTCCCAATTTACGAACAAGATGATGAAAGCGGCAAAATCGATTTTGAACACAACCCGTTCTCTATGCCACAGGGTGGCATGGATGCGCTGAATGGCGATCCATTGGCGGTCAAAGGTTTCCAATACGATCTGGCGTGTAACGGATATGAATTGGTGTCCGGTGCAATTCGAAACCATAAGCCTGAAATCATGTTTAAGGCGTTTGAAATCGCGGGCTATGGTGCGGACGAAGTTCGCAAACGTTTTGGTGGCATGGTGAACGCGTTTCAATTTGGTGCACCTCCCCACGGTGGATGTGCGGCGGGCATTGACCGTATTGTGATGTTGTTGGCGGATACGCAAAATATTCGCGAAGTCATCATGTTCCCAATGAACCAACGTGCCGAAGATTTGATGATGAATGCACCGTCGGATCCTTTGCCTGAACAATTGATGGAATTGAACATTCGGATAATTCCTCAGGAATAGTTGAAAACCTGAAATTTATACCCAAAGGGGTTATAAAAGTTAGGGGTGATTTGTAGTAAATTGATACGGCAGTATATGTTAGTGTCAGGATGCTAATTAATGAAACCACCCCCGTTTTTAACGACACGGGAAAGGGAACTTATTACTTATTTGGCTTCTAGTGCAAACAGAAGCCAAATAGCGCTTCATTTTGGTCTATCTGAAGAAACTGTCAAACGGCACACCAGAAACATTTTAAGCAAATTTAACGCCAAAACGATCCGCGACGGTATGTGGGACATCACAGAATATGTGACATATTTTGGTGATCCGGATCCAATGTATAGCGTGTATGCGCATTCCGTTATTACCAACATCACCTTTAATTCAGATCTAGAATTAATGAGCTGTAATCATGTCCATTCATTTGAATGTGTTGGCCCGCAGTTCGATCGATCTGTGTTTTCGGTTCTGGATGGCGATTTCAAGGCTGAATCTGTCTCCATTGATGGTGTTGTATTGAACCACCTGACATATGAATTCGGGAAAAAAACGTTTGAAACCAAATATGAAACCGCAAAATTACGGGGCCAACGATTTGATCGTGTGACAAGCGTGATTTTTAATACCAAAAATAACACGTTGAAAGACAGTTATTGTTCAACCTGGGTCACTTATCCCGCTGGGAAGATTGATTTTTCAATTAATTTTGTTGGCGAACGCCAGCCGCAACGTATTTGGTATGAAATACAAATGGGTGGTCAAATCATCCAAGATACATCTGTCCTCTGGGATTTGGACGGAGCGCGCGGCACCATGCACATTTCAGCACCGTGAACAGAGCGTGTTTACCTAATTCGTTGGAGGTGGTGATTTTGAACCACCACCCCAGCATTAATGATCAAGATTTGTGATATGAGACCTCCGCCACACCTGACGCAGCGCGAAAGTGAAATTGTACCCTTGTTGGCAAGAGGGCTAAATCGTGCCGAAATTGCACAGCACTTTGACGTTTCCGAAGAAACGATCAAAAAACATACGAGCAACATCCTATCTAAATTCGATGCGATTTCGCAACGTGACGCGTTTCAGCATCTTAGAGACTATGCCGAATATTATGCGCAACCTAGCCCTGCGTATAATCTTTATACTCATTCCGTTAATGCGTCCTGCATCGTCGATGTGAACGCGAAAACGTTGTCTTTAAAATTCATATCAGACTTAGAGTGTGTCTTTGGTGATATTGACCACGCACGACAAAGGGTTTTGCCCGACGATGATAAAATTTTGTTTTTCGAAATTAACGGTGTCGCGCCAAAGTATCTTGGAAATGTACTGGGGTACGACATTTATGAAAGTTTATTTGATCCCCGTTTAAAAAAAGGTGATCGGGTGGTCAGAACGGTTGATCTAATTTTTGATGTGTCGCGCTCTGTGACGCGCAACAGTTATTTTTGCACATGGGTGACATATCCGTCAGCAAGCCTTTGTTATAAATTGGAATTTTTTGGAATTTCCGTACTCAAAAAAATAGTTCCGGAAGTCCGCGCAAATCAGATCGAAATTGAAGATAAAACAATCAACTGGATAGCTTTGGAAAACGGAGGGCGTATGTTCAAGGCACAACCGCAGCTAAGCTATACCTATGTCATCCGTTGGGAATATAAATTGCCGCTTAACTTTCGCTTTCCCGCCAACTAAGAATTAGGATTAAACACCTTATCGGAGCAAATATTGTGGCAAATTTGGTTGAAAGCTGGACGCCAGTCCGGGCGCCCGACATTTTGGAATTGTCAGGAAATTATGTCAAACTAGAACGATTAAGCGCCGACAAACATGCAGCAAAACTGTATCAGGCATATGCGGATCAGGATCAGGTTTGGACCTATCTCCCCTATGGGCCGTTTCATTCTGCGGCGCAATATCATCGATGGTTGTCTGAAATGGCGGATCGATCCGATCCTTATTTTTTTGCAATAAAAGACCTAAAAACTCAGTCATATGTTGGGGTCGCGTCGTATCTGCGGATTGATCCAAATATGGGAACCATTGAGGTCGGACATTTAAATTTTTCACCGACACTGCAACGCACACCTGCAGCGACCGAAGCAATGTATTTGATGATGCGATGGGCCTTTGAAAATGGATACCGACGTTACGAATGGAAATGCGATGCTGCAAATATCCCCTCACGCCGCGCCGCCGAACGATTAGGGTTAAGTTACGAAGGGATATTTCGACAGGCTGCGGTGGTAAAGGGTCGCAATCGTGATACGGCATGGTTTGCTGCCATTGATAGTGAATGGCCTGCGTTAGATGAAGCATTCAAGACCTGGCTGAGGCCGGAAAATTTTGCGCCAGATGGAAAACAACGCGAAACATTGGGCAATCTCACGCATCTTATTTTGGTAAATACTGATCCTGCGTTCCGCTAAATTGCTGAAATCTGATTGATCCTTCGGTCAATCGGATCACCCAACAATGCCATATGGCCATTCTTTGCCGCAATTGCCATTGGACCATCCCCTGCGCTTTGTGCGACACCATCCAAAAAGCGGCACAAATAGGTTTTCATCGGGCCAGTTGGATCCTGTGACAGCAAGGATTTCGCGTGACACAGGTCATCACGATATACAACAGGGTCGGGGCGTACCAGATCATCTCGAATGACGTGCGGGCGCCATTGACCATCTGGGAATGGAGAAAACTTAAGGATCGCCGCTTGGAACGCCGCAATACTATCGTATGGCTTGGCAATGAATGTATCGGCCCCTGCTTTAATCGTCGCTGAATGCATCATATCGTCACCACTTGTTCCAATGATCGCTGGCACGCGGGGATGAGCCTGTGAAATTTCACGAATAAGATCCAATCCAGACCCGTCTGGCAATCCAATATCAACGATGAAAACCGATGGACGATAAAGCCGCATGTGCCGACGCGCTGACGTGAGACAGTCGACGCGCCGCAACCTTGCGCCACTGCGCAATGACATGATGCGCATGGCTTCACAGGCGAAACGGCTGTCTTCTACCAAAAGAATCGTTAGACCCAAAAGGGGCCGTGAAGGGGTGGAGCGAAACGAAAGATCAATTTGTTTTTCATGGTTTTCCATATCAAACCTCATTCAGGCAATATTGGAATTTTGCCAATTCATCCCTATTTTTGTGTTAATGCATGGGTGCGCCGTCGTGTCCGTTAGACATCGACTATATTTCACGCCATAACTGGGGAAATTATCCAATAAGGGGAACTAAATGATTGGTCGTTTAAACCATGTTGCAATTGCGGTGCCTGATTTAGAGGCCGCAGCAAACCAATATCGCGCAGCGCTGGGCGCATCCGTCGGTGAACCACAGGACGAACCGGATCATGGCGTAACCGTTGTTTTTATCGAATTGCCTAATACAAAAATCGAATTGCTTTTCCCTCTCGGTGAAAATAGCCCGATCCAAGGCTTTTTGGACAAAAACCCATCAGGTGGCATCCATCACGTATGTTATGAAGTCGACGATATTATCGCGGCCCGCGATCATTTGAAATCAACGGGCGCACGCGTTCTTGGTAATGGCGAACCAAAAATTGGTGCGCATAAAAAACCTGTTCTGTTTCTTCATCCAAAAGATTTTAACGGAACACTTATTGAATTAGAGCAGGTCTAGGTCGAAAAGGACAATAGCATGACTATTACTTCTGCGCTCGTGTTGTTTTCTGTAATTTGGTTTATGACATTTTTATGTGTCATTCCAATTCGGCTGCAAACCCAAGGGGACGTTGGACACGTTGTTCCGGGCACCCAAGCAGGTGCCCCAGAACATCACAATCTTAAGAAAAAAGCATGGATCACCACTGGCATAACTGTGGTGTTATGGGGCATAATTTCGGCAATTATCTTGTCGGGAATGGTTACTATTCGAGATATTGATCTTTATCATCGAATGGCACCATTGGAAACGAATGATACAAATGGGTGAATGTGGCCGCCGCTAAAACCGGGACGATCAAGTTCAAAATTGGAATACTTAGCGGCGCAACCATCAAAATCCCGGCTGTCCAAATTAAGAACCGATTTTTCCTCCAAAGCAATTTTGCATTCGGCCGTCCCACATGCCGGCTGGCGGCCATTTGGAAATATTCTCGCCCTAACAGATACCCATTCAAACCCCAGAAAATCAAAACCGAAAACATCGGTAGGACAATGTATAAGACAACGGAAACAATGTTTGCGGCAATCAGGATACCCAAAAAACCAAAAGTATCCCGTAACGCATCGGCGATTGTTTGTGGTTTGGGCATGGGTATGTTGGGATAATGACGCGTCTCCACTGCACGGGCGACACGATCAACAAAAAGCGATGAAATCGATGATGCAACGGGGACCATCAGGAATACTGACAACCCGATTGCAATGAAAAAACTGCTCCACCCGATCGAAAGCGGTTTATCCAAAACAGTTCCAATAAATGGGAGTGTGATGCCGTCCGATAAAAGGTATGCGATCACCCAAGACAGGCCCAGCGCGATCGCCCACAAAACGCCCAACGCTGCAAAAATACTAGCGCCTAAAATGCGTTGAAAAACGGGGTCTCCAAATTGTCCGAGTGAAAGGAAAAATGATCGAAAAATAGTCGTCATAGCCACGTTACAATGTTGTCCAAATTGGGTCTGGGTCGATCTGGTGGGGTTGCGGTTTCGGTGCCAAAATAAATTATTCCCGCCACACGCTCGTGTGCCGCAAGACCAAGGCCGCGTTCGACAAAGACGCGATCATGTGACGGCCAACCGGACAGCCAATTAGCACCCCAGCCCGATGCCAGACCAGCATTTAATAATGCCAAACACACAGCACCCGCAGAATAGGTTTGTTCTATGGCGGGTATTTTTTCAGATTCTCGTTGGACTTCGATCACTGCGACGCCAATATGACCGTCTTGGAATTGATTTTTCCCCTTTTGGGTTTTCTCTGCATCATAGCCTAAGGCCTGAGCGCGTTCATCAACCAATGTGACAAGGTCGTTTAGTTTGTCTTTCGACAAAACGATAAAGCGCCACGGTTCCAATTTGCCATGATCTGGCGTCCGAGCGGCCGCAGTCAAAAGCGTGACAAGCTCGTCGCGGTTAGGGGCAGGCAGGGACAATGTTTTTGCTGGACGTGATCGACGTGTAAGCAAAAATTCAAACGCGTGTTTGTTAGATGTGGACATATAAAACCTATTCAATCTGTTGACCTTTATGTCGGTAATCTTGTTGGGGATTGCAAGTCAACCAGTTGTTTTTCTGGTTTTTGCATGACATTTATTGTCCATGAATAAAAATGAACTGTCCCATTTGGCTATATCGGGGTCCGAAATTTCGGTGCGCGTTACACCCAAGGCGTCACGAAATATGATTGCAATTCGCGATGGGGTCATTTGCGTTTATGTCACGACCGTTCCCGAAAATGGAAAAGCCACATCTGATGTTCAAAAGCTATTGGCAAAGGCGCTGGGCGTTGCGAAAGGGAACCTAACGTTGATCCGTGGTACATCATCACGCGACAAGGTGTTTCGTATTACTTGATGTTACCGTTCGGATTGGCGACCAATCATGTCCGTGATCGACAACAATTTTTCGCTTATTCCTGGTTCTGACATGGCGTGGCCCGCAAATGGGACAAGATGCAAATCGCACATGGGCCAAGCTTTTGCCAGGCGATGTGCAGTATGGGGCGGGCAAATAAAGTCGTATCGCCCTTGGACAATATACGCGGGGATATGTTTGATTTTATCGAGATCTTCCATGATTTGATCGTCAGAGCGCAAAAAACCACGGTTGATAAAATAATGATTTTCAATGCGCGCAAAGGTGCGCGCATAGTCAACGGGGCAATATCCACCGTTTCCATTTGCCCGAAACGACGCCAACGCATTTTCCCAATCAGACCAAAGCTTTCCAAAATTCATTTCGGTTCTTAGGTCACCCGAAAATAATCGTTTGTGATAGGCGGAAATTAAATCATCGCGTTCACCAACGGGGATGGCCGATTCAAATTTTGCCCATAGATCGGGCCAAAATTTTCCCGCACCGCCACCATAAAACCAATCAAGTTCGTCGCGCGTCATCATGAAGATACCGCGCAATACCATGTGGGTAACATGCTGGGGGTGGGCCTGCGCATACAGCAATGCCAATGTTGCGCCCCAACTTCCGCCGAAAACCATCCAGCGTTCGATTTTCAACATGGTCCGAATGTGTTCAATGTCATTAATTAAATGCTGGGGGGTGTTGTTCTTAACGCTTGCTGTTGGCCTTGATCTGCCACAGCCGCGTTGATCGAACAGGATGATGTGGTATTTTGTTGGGTCAAAATAACGCCGCATAGACGGGCTGCATCCTGCGCCCGGACCACCGTGAAATACGACGACTGGCCGCCCTCCTTTGACACCGCATTCTTCGACATAGATTTGGTGGCCATCGCCTGTGTCGATCATGTGATGCGCAAATGGATCAATTGGCGGGTACAAAATCGGCCCATCGCTTTTTTGATCTAAAAACTTGTCCATAGTTGCCTTATATGTGAGTCAGCTAACAAAAACCAGACGGAGACGAAAATGCAAGCCTCTCAATTTACTGTTGATCCCAAAGAGGTCGCAAAATTCGAGGCGATGGCCGCAGAATGGTGGGACCCGAATGGAAAATTCAAACCGCTTCATATGCTTAACCCATGTCGGTTAGATTATATCACACAACAAATAGCGGCTGAATATGGCCGGAGGTTAGGAAACGATCAACCATTTGCGGGTTTACGCATTTTGGATATTGGGTGTGGTGGGGGTTTATTATGCGAACCCATGGCCCGTCTGGGTGCTACGGTTGTTGGTGTCGACGCCGCCGAACGCAATATTCCTGTTGCTATGGCCCATGCCGTTCAGTCGGGGTTAGATATTGATTATTGGCACGGCACCGCCGAAGCGATGGCCGAAGCGGGCGAACAGTTTGATGTTGTTCTGAACATGGAAGTCGTCGAACACGTTGCTGATCCCCTTGGGTATCTTACGGCCTGTCAACAACTGTTAAAACCAGGCGGACTTATGGTGTGTTCTACGATCAATCGAAATCCAAAAAGTTTTGCTATGGCGATTGTGGGTGCGGAATATGTCATGCGTTGGTTGCCCAAAGGCACGCATGAATGGTCGAAATTTATCACCCCAGATGAACTTTATGATTTAATAAAAGGTGCGGGGTTGGCGCCGGTGGATCGCAAAGGGTTCGTTTTTAATCCGATTACGTGGCAATGGAAATTGTCTGATCGTGATTTGTCGGTAAATTATGTAACCGCGTCCATTAAAGAATAGGTTTCAAAATACCCAAATAAAAAAGGGCGGCCGAAACGGGCCGCCCTTTTTGTATGTATTTAGATTGTGTTATTCGACAACGCGAACAGCACCCTTTGCGGCCGATGTTGTGAGGGCCGCATATGCTTTCAACGCGGTTGTCACTTTGCGCTTGCGTGGTTTGGTTGGCACCCAACCGGCCGCGTCTTTTGCCGCACGCCGCGCTGCCATGGTTGCATCATCAATCGCCAAATTAATTGTACGATTGGGGATGTCGATTTCGATCGTATCACCGTGTTCGACCAATCCGATCGCACCGCCCTCTGCGGCTTCTGGGGAAACGTGTCCGATCGAAAGGCCAGAGGTGCCGCCAGAAAAACGCCCGTCTGTGATCAACGCACAGGCCGCGCCCAAACCTTTGGATTTTAGATAGCTGGTTGGATACAGCATTTCTTGCATCCCGGGGCCGCCACGTGGCCCTTCGTATAGGATCACAACGACATCGCCAGCCTTAACTTTGCCAGTCAAAATATCGTTAACTGCTTCGTCTTGTGATTCAACGACATAAGCCGGGCCTGAGAATTTCAGGATGCTATCATCAACGCCCGCAGTTTTTACGATACAACCTTCTTCGGCAATGTTTCCAAACAAAACGGCCAAACCACCATCTTGGGAAAACGCGTTTTCTTTGTTACGGATCACACCGCCTTTGCGATCCATATCGACGCTATCATAGCGCCGATTTTGGCTAAACGCTGTTTGCGTTGGCACGCCACCGGGGGCCGCGCGAAAGAAATTGTGAACCTCTGGATCATTGGTGCGCATGACGTCCCATTTGTCCAAAGCATCGCCAAGGGTTGGTTCGTGTACGGTTTTACAGTCGCGATGCAACAATCCCGCCCGATCCAATTCACCCAAGATCGCCATGATACCACCCGCGCGGTGGACATCCTCCATGTGGACGTCAGATTTCGCAGGGGCTACTTTTGACAGACAAGGCACCTTGCGCGACAAACGGTCGATATCATCCATCGTAAACCCAACCTCACCTTCATAGCTGGCCGCCAGAAGGTGTAAAACAGTGTTGGTGGAACCGCCCATCGCAATGTCCAAAGACATGGCATTTTCAAATGCTTCGAAGGTTGCGATGTTACGCGGCAACACGCTTGTATCGCCCTTTTCGTAACATGCCTTTGCCAATTCAACGATGCGGCGTCCAGCTTGCAGGAATAATTCTTTACGATCTGCGTGTGTTGCCAATGTTGATCCGTTGCCAGGCAATGATAGGCCCAATGCCTCGGTCAAACAGTTCATCGAGTTTGCTGTAAACATACCTGAACATGACCCACATGTTGGACATGCGTTTTGTTCGATCGCGTTTACTTCTTCGTCGGTATATTTGTCATCTGCTGCGGCGACCATCGCATCAACCAGATCCAATGCTTTTTCTTTACCGTTCAGAACAACTTTGCCGGCTTCCATCGGACCGCCTGATACAAACACAACTGGGATGTTCAAACGCATTGATGCCATCAACATGCCCGGAGTGATTTTATCACAGTTGGAAATGCAAACCATTGCATCCGCACAATGGGCGTTGACCATGTATTCAACGCTATCCGCGATGATTTCGCGTGATGGCAAAGAATACAACATCCCATCGTGGCCCATCGCAATGCCGTCATCCACCGCGATTGTGTTGAATTCTTTAGCAACACCGCCGGCTGCTTCGACTTCGCCGGCAACCATTTGGCCCAAATCCTTAAGGTGAACGTGACCTGGGACAAATTGAGTGAATGAATTCACGATAGCAATAATTGGTTTGCCAAAATCGCTGTCTTTCATACCGGTCGCACGCCAAAGGCCACGTGCGCCCGCCATGTTACGTCCATGTGTCGAAGTTCTTGAGCGGTACATGCCATGCCCTTTCCGTAAAAGTTTGCACATCAAATACCCAAATAATGGTTACGATGCAACACGCCAAAGGCGACGAAACGGG
>JAYPUL010000047.1:0-19070 GCA_038134005.1 Paracoccaceae bacterium
TTGGCCATTTGGGCAATGACGAAGTGATCGGGGGTGACGGGGATGATTACATGGCCGGCGGTGACGGGAATTAAACGTTAAAAGGGGATGATGGCAATGATACCATCCTTGGCGGCGGCGATCATGATCTTATCAAATCTGGCTTTGGTGGCGATGGCGATGATGCGTTACATGGCAACATCGGAAATGACCAAATCATTGGCGGCACCGGTAACGATACAGTGTTTGGCGGCGACGGGGATGATGACCTAGACGGCCGAGACGGGGCGCAAGATTTTCTAAATGGCGGCGCGGGCAATGACACAGTTCATGCAGACACGGACGATATTGTCACGACAGGCGATGGCGCCGATGTCATCACATATCAGGTCACGGCCAACCAGACGGCCGCCCCTGCCGACATTGTCGATTTCGACCCCGTACAAGATACGATCGTTTTAGACGTGCAGGATGTGCAAAACGTGGGCGTGACGGTGACCCATATCGCGCCGCAAACCTATGCCGTTTCGGTCAATTGGATCACGCAAATCTTGGTCAAAAGTGATGTACCAGTGGATGCCACGATGATCACACTGCGGGGTGCATAAATCTTGGCTTTTCTTTTAGGGTTTTTTCCCCTATACCGTCGCAATCTGGATCGGTTGATTCAGGTGCACCTCCACGGGCCATGCTGGACGACATCCCGGCTTGTGCCATTAACCCTTTAACAAATAGGAGACCCCGATGTCGATTACTGCTGAAGAAAAAGCACGCGTCATGAAAGAATTCGCAACCAAAGAAGGCGACACAGGTTCGCCCGAAGTTCAGGTTGCAATCCTAACATCACGCATCACAACGCTGACTGAACACTTCAAAACCCATAAAAAAGACAACCACGGCCGCCGTGGTCTTTTGAAAATGGTTGCGCAGCGTCGTAAGCTTCTTGATTACCTAAAAGGTAAAGAAGAACAGCGTTACCAAGACCTGATCAAACGTTTGGGCATCCGCCGCTAAGCTTGATCAAAGCTGGATTTCGAAACCGCGTCCCAAGGGGCGCGGTTTTTTTATATCAGTCACGCAAATAAATCTTGCGGTGCACAGGCATTCTGTCATCATCAAAATATGTTATTTTGAAATGAGTTAGTCAGAAAATGTCTTAACAGAAAAACGATTGGTTTTCCACGCACCCGTTATCAAGTGAACGTATCAAAGCGATTGATGCCTATCTGTTGCGCGCCCAATAATTAACGCCTTTGATCGTTGGAACCATACTGTGGTTGGCGTGCCCCCGCGATCATCGGACCGCATCGTCCGTTTACACGCTAAGAACGACCCGCGTGCCCAAAGCAGCGCGTCAACATACACCCTTTCCCTGAAGGTAATTCTAATATATACGCGCCCCATCTGAGATCAGGCGCCCAGACCCAGCGCCCGGAATATAAGATGACGGGTCAGGGGGAATCCGCCCCCTATGTTCATGGCCATTGGGCCGATAAGGAAACGTTAATGTTTGAAGTAACGAAAAAATCGATGCAGTGGGGCGAAGAAACGCTTACGCTGGAAACTGGCAAAATTGCACGTCAAGCCGACGGCACCGTTATTGCCACATTGGGCGAAACATCTGTCATGGCAAACGTGACATTCGCCAAAGAAATGAAACCAGGTCAGGATTTCTTTCCACTGACTGTTCATTACCAAGAAAAATACTATGCCGCCGGTAAAATCCCCGGTGGCTTTTTCAAACGCGAAGCGCGTCCAAGTGAAAAAGAAACACTGACCGCACGTTTGATCGACCGCCCGATCCGTCCGTTGTTTGCAGAAGGTTTCAAACACGAAGTTCTGGTCATGTGTACCGTTCTAAGCCACGATTTGGTCAATGACCCTGACATCGTTGCAATGATCGCGTCCTCTGCGGCGCTGACATTGTCTGGCGTTCCGTTCATGGGCCCTGTTGCGGGCTGTCGCGTCGGTTTCGTCGATGGCGAATATGTGTTGAACCCAACTGTTGACGATATGGATCATCTACGCACCAACCCAGAACAACGTTTGGATCTGGTTGTTGCGGGCACAAAAGACGCCGTTATGATGGTTGAATCCGAAGCCTATGAATTGACCGAAGACGAAATGTTGGGTGCCGTGACCTTTGCGCACGAACAAATCCAGCCTGTTATCGATCTGATCATTGATCTGGCCGAAGCGGCCGCAAAAGAACCATTTGATTTCCAAGCACCAGATTATTCCGATCTGTACGCGGCGATCAAAGCGGCAGGCGAAACACAAATGCGTGCCGCATTTGCGTTGTCAGACAAACAAGAACGTGTCGCAGCCGTGGGCGCTGCCCGCGAAGCGATCAAATCCGCACTAAGCGAAGAACAACTGGCCGATGCGAACCTTGGGTCCGCAATGAAAAAGCTAGAAGCGTCCATCCTGCGCGGTGACGTTGTGAAGACCGGCAAACGTATCGATGGCCGTTCCACAACAGATGTGCGTTCGATTGTTTGTGAAACAGGTCTATTGCCACGGACCCACGGGTCTGCGTTGTTCACACGCGGTGAAACCCAAGGGTTGGTTGTGACCACATTGGGCACAGGCGACGACGAACAAATCATCGACGCTTTGCACGGCAATTCACGTTCGAATTTCTTGTTGCATTATAACTTCCCTCCCTATTCTGTGGGCGAAGTTGGTCGTGTAGGATCACCTGGCCGTCGTGAAATCGGTCATGGTAAATTGGCATGGCGTGCGCTTCAAGCGGTCTTGCCTGCGGCAACGGATTTCCCGTACACCATCCGCGTTGTATCAGAAATCACTGAATCAAACGGATCATCATCGATGGCGTCCGTTTGTGGTGGGTCCTTGTCTATGATGGACGCAGGCGTTCCCTTGAAAGCCCCTGTTGCCGGTGTTGCGATGGGTCTGATTTTGGAAGACGATGGATCCTATGCGGTTTTGACCGACATCTTGGGTGACGAAGATCACTTGGGCGACATGGATTTCAAAGTTGCGGGTACTGCGAACGGTATCACGTCGTTGCAAATGGACATCAAAGTTGCAGGCATCACACCTGAGATCATGAAAACCGCATTGGCCCAAGCCAAAGACGGTCGCATGCATATCTTGGGTGAAATGTCCAAAGCGATCACCGAAGCCGGCGAATTCAGCGTTCACGCCCCACGTATCGAAACAATGACAATCCCAACCGATAAGATCCGTGAAGTCATCGGGTCAGGTGGTAAAGTCATTCGTGAAATCGTGGAAACGTCTGGCGCGAAAATTGATATCGGCGAAGACGGTACAATCAAAATCGCTTCTCCTGATGGGGATTCGATTAAGACAGCGTATGACATGATCTATTCGATCGTTGCTGAACCAGAGGTTGGCGGCATTTATAACGGTAAAGTTGTTAAGGTTGTTGATTTCGGCGCCTTTGTAAACTTCTTTGGCAAACGTGACGGTCTGGTCCACGTCAGCCAAATCGAAAACCGCCGCTTGAACCATCCTTCCGACGTATTGAAAGAAGGCCAAGACGTGAAAGTCAAACTTTTGGGCTTTGACGATCGCGGTAAGGTTCGTTTGTCGATGAAAGTTGTTGACCAAACAACCGGCGAAGAAATCAAAGAAGAACCAAAAGAACAAGGCGAAGATTGATTTAACGTCAATATTTGCTGATTTAAAAGCCTCCGCGTTGCGGGGGCTTTTTTATTTTGAGTAAAATTTATGAAACTTATCATGATTGCCGCGACATTCATGTCGTGCTTTGGTGCAATGTCTTTTGCTGGATCGGGTCAACGTCGTTTGGTCTCGGGGTTTCGACCAATCGCATGAGGCGGCCCCGTGGCATCATCGGGGCCGTTCATGACATTTAACTATTTTACAATGTCTTGCCACTTTTTGGCGGTGCGATTGCGGTAATGTACCGTCAATTCTTTGGGTGTGTCATCTTCGTCTACCACACCAATCGTGACGCCTTTTGTGCTGGCTTTGGTGCGCATCGCGGTGATCGCAGTGTTTGAAACGGTGGTTCGCTGCGCCGGACGGCGCGCCCAGTGATTGAATGCATCTGACATCACTTCAATAATAGGTGCGTTCGCAGGATCTTGTGCCACGTCATTGATTTCTTGGGGGTCGTTTTCCAAATCAAACAACATAGGGCGCAGGCCACCGTCGAAATGGATCATTTTCCATTTTTCGTTCGCAATCATGAAACACCGGGCATCTGCGTTGTTCAACCCCAACCGATCCGCGATGGGACGCATTGAAAAGTCGTATTCGCAAAAGACAAAATCCTTGCCCAATCCATCGGCGTGACCATGTAAGATCGGGATCAAAGACGCGCCTTCAAGGATGTGATCCACGTCTTTCGGATTGCCGCCTGCAACCTCTAGAAAGGTGGGGGCCAGATCGATGCATTCGATCACACTTTCACAGACCGTTCCACGGGTCACATCCGCCGCCTCTGAGGGATCATAGATAATCATTGGGACCTTGGTTGAAGCATCATGGAAAAACGTCTTTTCACCCATCCAATGATCGCCCATATAATCGCCGTGATCCGATGTAATGACAATCATTGTGTCCTTCATCCGCCCCGAGCGTTCCAAATAATCAAATAAAACGCCCATTTGATCGTCACATTGTTTGATCAGCCCCATATAGGCCTGCATCACTTTTTCGCGTACGTCGTCACGTGAAAACGCCTTGCAAACAGGCGCTTGTTGCATCGCAACATAGGCCGGATGGCCGGTTTTTTCCGCTTCTGATCGGACTGGGGCCAAGAAATCCTTTGGGCCATACATGCTGGCATAGGGTTCAGGGACGATATAGGGCCAATGCGGTTTGATATAAGACAGGTGGCAACACCATGGTTTGTCACCGTGTGATTCAATAAATTCGATACCACGACGGGTCAAATAAGGCGTTTCGCTATCGTCTTCGGCAATGTTGGCCGGCAGGTTTGAGTTTTTCAAAAACCAACCCGACAAAACATTGCCGTCATCATCGATCGCAGAATTGGCATAGTCATGCCAAGGATTATCGCCATCATATCCTTTGGACCGCAGATAGTCGTTGTACTTTAACGCCCCGCCAGGATCATAAAATCCTTCTGGGCCTTCGGGACGCATGCCATCATCGCGTTCGAACACGTCAAATCCACATTCCGCGACGCGTGCGCCAATGATGCTATCGGGTTCCAATCCAAGGCGCGCCATGCCCTCGGCATCGGCCGACATATGCGTTTTACCCACCAACCAACACCCCATCCCTTGGTCACGCAGGTAATCACCCATGGTCCGTTCGCCCACTTTCAACGGAAAGTGGTTGTAACACGCCCCGTGGCTATGCACGTACCGCCCCGTATAGGTCGACATGCGCGACGGCCCGCACAAGGGGGATTGAATATAGGCACGGTTAAACCGGACACCTTTTGACGCCAGGCGGTCAATATTGGGTGTATGCAAATGCGGGTGGCCATAACAGCTTAGATAATCCCAACGCAGTTGATCGAACATGATGAACAGTATGTTTTTTGCCTGCGCCATATGAGGGCCCTAACGTTTTGGTGAATTTGTGTGACATGTTACCTATTTTTCCAAGCTCGTAAATCGAAAAGAACCAAATGCGACTGTATTTTGATTTCATTTACATCATTTTTTGATCCGCAAAACTTTGGCGTTCTTGGGTATTTTCTTGTATCGCCAAGGATAGAATTTCAAAAAAAGGATGACACTATGTCAATTCGGATCGCCGTCATAGGCACAGGAATTATGGGCGCAGATCACGCCAAGATCATCGCCCAAGACATGCCCAACGCAACACTGCAAGTGGTGTGCGATATGGATGCAGCACGCGCGAAATCGGTTGCCGATGCATTTGGCGCGGCGGATATTTCCACCGATCCAAACGGCGTGATTGATCGCGATGATGTTGACGCCATCATTATCGCCAGCCCAGATTTCACCCATGCGCCGCTTAGCCTTCGGGCAATTGCTGCGGGCAAACCTGCACTGTGTGAAAAGCCGTTGTCGCAATCGGTTGACGAATGCATCCAAGTCATGGACGCGGAACAATCCGCAGGGCGCCAATTTATCCAACTGGGTTTTATGCGTCGTTATGATCAATCCTATGTCGACATGAAAAACGCATTGGCACATGGCACCTTGGGACGTGCGTTGATGATGCACAATTTCCACCGCAACGTGGAAACGCCTGCGGCGGATTTCACGGGTGCGATGGCGATCACGAACTCAGCGCCCCATGAATTCGACGTTGTGCGCCATGTATTGGGTGCGGAATATGCGTCGATCTCTGCATTCCAACCAAAACGGTCGGATGCGGTTGTTGCCCCAGTTATGATGGTGTTGGAAACCGTGGATGGCCAATTGGTCAATATCGAGATCAACAACAACGCGGCCTATGGCTATGACGTGCGTGCGGAATTGGTTGGGGAAAAGGCATCTATGTCAATGAACCCTGTCAATTACACCCGTATCGACAGCGCGTTGGCCAATCATGCGAAATATGACGCCGATTGGCGCGATCGCTATGCAGAAGCCTATCGCCGGCAAAACCGCGCCTTTTTGGATTTTGTCAACACAGGCATTTTCCCCGAAAGCGGCGCGGATTGTTGGGATGGCTACTGCGCGTCCTTCGTCGCACAGGCGGGCGTCAAAGCTTTGCAATCCGGGGTCAAAACCCCCGTCAACATGATGAACAAACCAGAGTTTTACAAATGAAATTAGGATTCGTATCAGACAGCTTGGGCGGCATGCCCTTTACCGAAATGTTGGATCACGCGGTGCGCATGGGCGTCAGCGGGATCGAGGTAAACACATGCGGTTGGTCAACCGCACCGCATTTTGATTTGAAATCAATGCTCGGAAATGCGGCGAAGCAAAAGGAATTCCAATCTGCGTTTTCTGATCGCGGCTTGGAAATTATCAGCTTGAACGCCAATGGAAACCCGTTGCACCCAACCGACCCCGCCCAAGGCCAAGGGTTGAAAGACACCATTCGCGTGGCGGGTGAAATGGGGATCAAAACAGTTTGCACCATGTCAGGTCTGCCTGCGGGCAATCCGACCGACACAATGCCAAATTGGGTTGTGTCCAGCTGGCCGCCCGAAACACAAGCAATCTTGAATTACCAATGGAACGAAAAGCTGATTCCGTTTTGGACCGAAATCGTCGCTTTGGCCAACGAATGTGGTGTTGAACGGATTGCGTTGGAATTGCATGGAAACCAATGTGTGTACAACGTGCCATCGCTTTTGAAATTGCGCGATGCGGTTGGGCCCGTTGTCGGGGCAAACCTTGATCCGTCGCATTTGTTCTGGATGGGTGCCGATCCCTTGGCAGCCGCGCAAGCTTTGGGCCAAGCGGTGTATCATGTCCATGCAAAAGACACGATGTTGAATGCCCCCGTGCAAGCAACCACATCGCTTTTGGAAAACGGTAGCCTGATGGATATTCCCGCCCGCAGCTGGAGCTATATCACCTTGGGCTTTGGCCATGGCGAAGAATGGTGGCGCCAATTCTGTTACCGTTTGAAAATGGCGGGCTATGACGGTTGGTTGTCCATCGAACACGAAGATGTTTTGTTAAACAGCCTAGAAGGTTTGGAAAAATCCGTGACCTTGTTGCAAGGCGTGATGCCCGTCGCGGCATCAGATTTCAAACCACAAGATATTTAAAAACAATTGCGGCGCGCTATGACCATGGTGCGCCGCAAATTCATTTCGCCATTATATGCGGTTTTGATCAAGGTGCGTCGGTAAAATAATCCGGATAGGTTTCGCGCATTTGTCCCACGCTGACAATTGTACCCGACAGATGTTCACGAACTGCTTCAGTCGCGGCGGTCGGTTCGCCTTTGTCGATCGCATCCAAAATCGCAATGTGATCGCGTACGATTTCTTCCATCTTTCCAGAATGTGACAAATCCAACCTTTGGCACCGAGCAAGATGCCCTTGCCGACGGTTGACCATTGCGTGCAGTGACCCCATCCCAACGCCTTCGAACAATGTCAGGTGAAATTCACGATCCAAGGACGAAAATAATTCCATCTGATCGCGCTGGCCAGTTAATGATTTTTGCATCTGCACCAATGCGCGTGCCCGCGCCATTGTCGCCGGGTTGGGTGTTAGCGCAAGCGCGCGCGCCACTTCGGTTTCGACCGCTTGGCGCAAGAAATGGGTTTCGCGCAATTCTTGGATGTCGATTTTCGAAACTATTGTCCGAGACTGTGGAAATACCTGGATCAGACCGTCTTCTTCCAATTTTGCCATCGCTTCGCGCAACGGCGTCAGGCTGACTCCCATCTGGTTTGACAAATCATTACGCGACAACTGTGCCAAGGGCGGCAATTCCATATTGATAATTTTGTCACGCAAGGTTTGGTAAACACCTTGTGCGGCAGTTTGCGCGCCCGGACGTTTTGACAGTTCTATGGTCATTTCAAACCCCTATTTTCGCCCAAATTAAGTTGTCCTAAATCGTTCTTAACTATTTAACCAAATTGACTCTACAAGTAAACTAATATATCAGTTAAGCGTTATCAAGTATTAGAATTTGCGAAAATAGCAAAAATAATATGCGAAATAGGGAGGAAATAATGAAATTAACCAAGTTTAAAAAAGCGGCCGCAATGGCAGTTGCCATGGGTCTAAGTGTCACCGCTGCGGACGCAGCAGATCGCGTTCTAAAAATTCAAACGTCTTCAAATGCAAGCCACGCTTCGTTGGCCTATTTGAACGAAGTCTGGATTCCAAAATTAGAAACGATGACAAACGGCAGCCTAACAATCGAATTTTTGCCGGTCGACGCGGTGGTGCCCCGTCGCGAAACACCCCAAGCGATTGGCGTTGGAATATTGGACGGCGATCTTACGTCTATTAACTATTTCACCGGCGTTGACCCTGCATTTGCCTTGATGGGCGATTTGATCGCAGGCTATGACAGTGCGGACCAAATCCAAGCATTCTGCGCCCAGGGTGGCGGTAAAGAGATGTTGCAAAAACTCTTCGACGCGCATTTCGAAGGCGTCCATGTGGTTGGCTGTGGTGCCTATGCGCGTGAAGCGTTGGTATCCAAAGTCCCTCTAAATGGTGTTGCCGATCTAAAAGGTTTGAAAATCCGCGCACCCGAAGGTTTGGCGGCCGACGTCTTTAAACGTGCAGGTGCGGCACCTGTGTCAATTTCAGGGTCGGAAACATATGGCGCTTTGGAAAAAGGCGTGATCGACGCGGCGGACAATTCGGCCTATGCAAATAACGATGCAAACGGCATGCACAAAGTGGCGAAATTCCCATTGTTCCCGGGTATCCATTCAACGCCGATCTTGCAATTCACAGTCTCGGACGCCGTTTGGGAAGAAATCGGTGCGGCAAACCAAGCAGCGTTGGAAACGTGGTATTTGGCGGCCTACAACGGGTTGCGTCAATACTTTGACCGTTTGGACCGCCAATTGGTGGCCCGTGACAAAGCGGCGGGTGATTTGACCATCATCGATTGGCCCCAAGCAGAGCGTGACAAATTGCGCGCGATTGCGGTTGAAGCATGGGAAGATTTTGCAAAAGGGTCTGATCTTGCGCGTCAAACATATGAAGCGCATTTGAAATTCATGAAAGAAGCAGGGTTACTTTAATCTCTCCTGAAAACTGGGCGTTGGTCTTCCAACGCCCTTTTTTTCAAATTTTCAAATGAAATTCTAATAGGACACAGAGCATGACGCAGAGCTATCAAAAAGAAGTCGCGCAAACCGACAATGCAATTTTGGATCAGTCGCCACATGACGTTCAACAAGACGTATCTCGCGCCGATTACTCGTCCATTGATCATTTCAGCCATATCACCGGCATCGCGGTGTCCATGTTTTACATCGTGGCCGCGCTGGCCACATTATACGAAGTCTTTTCGCGCTATGTGATGAACGCCCCAACCTATTGGGCGTTTGAAACCGTGATGATGATTTGCGCCGCCGCGTGGATGTTATCTGCAGGATATATCACCCTAAAACAACGTCATATCGCAATCACTGTGATCCACAGCATGACCACCACCCGACAGCAATGGATCCTAGACGCTTTTGCGATGATTGTCGGGATTTTTGCGCTTTACATGTTGTTAAGCGATGCAACTATTCGGTCTTATGACAGTATTTCACGTTTGGAAAAATCTGGATCGGCCTTCAATTCCCCAATGCCGATGATGATGAAAACCTTAATGGTTGTCGGCGCGTTTATGTATTTGGCCCAGCTCACAGTAAATTTGCATCGTCATGTCACATCCAAATGGGCCAAAACGGCGATCAAAATTGTCGCGGCCTATTTTGTTTTGTATTTCGCCGCTGGGTTCTTGGGCCATTTCTTTGACATCGGCATCGCAGAAACATTTTCAAATGCGATGTCTGACGTCGGCAAATCACTTGATCCTTCAAAAGCGTTACAGATGCGAAAAATGGATCTTGGCACCGTTTCGATCATCATGGTGTTCTTGTTAATCGCGTTGATGATGACGGGGATGCCGCTTGGGATTGTGACCTTAATGGTGTCGGTCATCATGGCGATTGGTTTTTTTGGTCCGCGCGGTTTGTTCCTTGTGTCGTCAAACGCAGTCGGATTGTTGGAACATTATTCGCTGATCGCCATCCCATTTTTTGTGTTGATGGCATCGATTTTGGAACGTGCAGGCATCGCAGAAGATTTGTTCG
This sequence comes from Paracoccaceae bacterium, assembly GCA_038134005.1. Lineage (GTDB taxonomy): Bacteria > Pseudomonadota > Alphaproteobacteria > Rhodobacterales > Rhodobacteraceae > CAJXSD01. The sequence goes on from JAYPUL010000047.1 coordinate 10,688, forward strand.
ACGCGATGTCCATTTTTGCAGGAAACCTGCGTGGTGGTGTGGCGGTTCAAACAACGGTTGTTGCGGTGATTTTGGCCGCCATGTCGGGTGTCATGGGTGGCGAAATTGTTATGCTGGGCTTGGTCGCCCTACCCCAGATGTTCCGCCTTGGATATGATCGCAAGCTTACCATCGGTTTGATTTGCGCATCGGGTGCTTTGGCGACATTGATCCCGCCGTCGATTATCATGATCGTCTATGGGCTTTCGGCCGAAGTGGGCATTGGCGATTTGTTCATCGCCGGCGCCATTCCCGGCATTATGTTGGCCGTATTTTACGCGACATATGTGTTAGTTCGCGTGAACCTAAACCATTCATTGGCGCCAACGGCGGCCGAAGTGGCCGAAATGACAGGCAAAGAACAAAAGCTGTCGCGCGAACGGATGATTGCCGTCATTTTGTGCATCTTGTTGATCGGGTCGGTTATGGGATCGATCTATGGCGGTATCGCATCCGTCACCGAAGCCGCCGCGGTGGGATGCATAGGATCCTTGATCGTGGCCGCTGTGCGCAACCAATTCAAGTGGGATGTTCTAAGCGCGTCATTCTTGGGCACCATGACCACCGTGGGCACAATTATTTGGTTGGTGCTTGGCGCGGTTAGCTTTGTCGGGATCTTTAACCTTGTGGGGGGCGGCGAATTTATGCGGTCGCTTTTCCTTGGGCTTGGCCTCAGCCCGATGGGCACAGTTTTGGTCATGATGTTGATCTTGATGGTCTTAGGCACCTTTATGGAATGGATTGCCATTGTTTTGATCACCGTGCCCGTGTTCGCGCCCGTTGTCATGACACTTGCGCCTGAACTGGGACTTACGCAAGATCAAGCAAAGATTTGGTTTGGTATTCTCTTTGTCATGAATATCCAAATCTATTTCCTCAGCCCACCATTTGGACCGGCATGTTTTTGGCTAAAATCTGTTGCCCCGAAAGATGTGACACTTCAGGAAATTTTTATCTCAGTCCTGCCATTCATCTGCCTACAGATCATCGGCCTAATTTTGGTGATGATCTTTCCACAGATTGCGCTCTTTTTGCCTGAACTCTTGAATTAAGGAAAACACCATGATTGGACGCGATTCAGACGACGACATCAACGGTTATGGCAAATGGCCATGGATTTTGGGGCTTGTGCTTGCGGGTGCTTTAATTTTGATTATGTTCACCTTTGCCCACCCGATATCATAGAGGACGCTTATGACACGCAAAAAACAATATTCCGATCTTCGGTCTGCACGGTGGTTTGAACCCGATGACCTTCGGTCGTTTGGGCATCGGTCCCGCGCAATGCAAATGGGCCTGTCGCACGAAGATTGGGAAGGCAAACCCGTCATTGCGATCATCAATACTTGGGGTGAATTGCAACCGTGTCATATGCATTTCAAAGACCGCGCTGAATTTGTGCGCAAAGGTATTTTGCAAGCGGGCGGCATGCCCGTTGAAATCCCTGCGCATTCGTTATCTGAACAGTTCTTGAAACCGTCATCCATGCTATATCGCAACATGGCCGCAATGGAGGTCGAAGAGCTGTTGCGATCCCATCCCATCGACGGTGCGGTTTTGATGGGCGGATGCGATAAATCAACTCCCGCCTTGGTGATGGGTGCGGTATCGATGGGATTGCCATTTATCTATTTACCAGGTGGTCCAATGTTGCGCGGCAATTACGCGGGCAAAACATTGGGGTCCGGGACGGATACATGGAAATACTGGGACGAACGGCGCGCAGGCAAAATCACCAAAGCGGAATGGCACGGCGTTGAAACGGGGATTGCACGGTCCTATGGGCATTGTATGACCATGGGCACCGCATCCACCATGACCGCGATTGCCGAAGGGTTCGGACTTTGCCTGCCTGGGGCATCCTCGATCCCGGCGCCCGATGTAAATCACCAACGCATGTCTGCGGCGTGTGGGCGGCGCATTGTCGAAATGGTGTGGGAAGATTTGACACCTGACAAAATCATCACCCCCGCGGCCACACGGAACGCCGTGACCGTTGCGATGGCGACAGGATGTTCGACAAACGCGATTATCCACCTGATCGCGATGGCGCGTCGCGCGGGCATTCCGTTGGAATTGGACGATTTGGACGAAATCGGGCGAACAACCCCCGTTTTGGCCAATATCCGCCCGTCAGGGGATACATATCTGATGGAAGATTTCTTTTACGCGGGCGGTCTGCGCGCGTTGATGAAAGAGCTGGGCGATAAATTGGATTTGTCGGCCATCACCGTGACAGGGCAACCTTTGGGAGACACAATTGCCGATGCGGTGAATTATAACGACGACGTCATTCGTCCGCTGTCAAACCCCGTTTACCACGAAGGATCCTTGGCGGTGTTAAAGGGCAATCTTGCCCCGGATGGTGCCGTCATCAAACCCGCCGCAATGTCGGAAAAGTTTCAAAAGCATACCGGCCCCGCCATCGTCGCCGATAGCTATGACGAAATGAAAAAGATCGTTGATGATATTGATTATCCAATGACCCCCGATCATGTCTTGGTTCTGCGCAATGCAGGTCCGCAGGGCGGCCCGGGCATGCCAGAATGGGGCATGTTACCAATGCCAAAAGCGTTGTTGAAAAACGGGTATCGTGACATGTTGCGATTGTCCGATGCCCGCATGAGCGGGACAAGCTATGGCGCCTGTATTCTTCACGTGGCCCCCGAAGCGTTTGTTGGCGGGCCTTTGGCCTTGATCAAAACGGGCGATATGATTTCAATCGACGTGCCCAATCGGACACTGAATGTTGAACTGAGCGATGAAGAATTGGCCGAACGCCGCGCACAATGGGTTGCACCCACACCTAAATATGAACGCGGTTACGGATATATGTACCTAAAGCATATCGAACAGGCCGACAAAGGCTGCGATTTCGATTTCCTAACCACAGAATTTGGTGCGCCCGTTTCTGAACCCGAGATTAACTGATGTTAGACACTTTGAAAAACGCACTCACTGGTGTGTCCGGAATTCTGGCCACACCGTTTGATGCAGCGGGCGACATCGCGCCCGCGCGTCAAAAGGCAATCGTGGATCGGGCCGTTTCAGCGGGCGTTCACATCCTGACGGCCAATGGAAATACGGGCGAATTCTATGGCCTAACGTTGGACGAAGCGATTGCGATGGTGCATGCTTCGGGCGAACATATCGCAGGACGTGTTCCGATGGTCGCAGGCGTTGGGCGCGGTATCCGCGATGCCTGTGCTTTGGCGAAAGCATCGAAATCCGCAGGTGCAAGTGCGTTGATGATCCATCAACCGCCTGATCCGTTTGTATCCCCACGCGGCGTTGTTGATTACATCAAAGCGGTCGCAGATGCGGGCGATGGGCTTCCGTTGGTGTTATATCTTCGAAACGATGGTATCGGCATTGATACGATCGCAACACTTTGTTCATTGCCAAGTGTGATTGGCGTAAAATGGGCAACGCCCAATCCCATGAAATTACGCGCAGCCATCGCGGCATCCCCCCAAGATGTGATCTGGGTGGGTGGTTTGGCCGAAGTCTGGGCGCCAGCGTTTTACGCCGTCGGCGCACGCGGGTTTACCAGCGGTTTGATCAACGTCTGGCCTGAACGGTCTGTGGCAATTTCAGCCGCGCTTGAAAGCGGCGATTACGCACAGGCGCGCGCGTTGATCACCGATATGCAGGTCTTTGAAGACATCCGCGCCGAAGAACACGGCGGGGCAAATGTTTCGGGCGTCAAGGCGGCATTGGCCATGTTGGGCAATGATTGCGGCGCGCCGCGCCCCCCCGCGGCATGGCCATTGTCACAGTCGCAATCTGATCGGCTTCGTGGCTTTATGATCGATCAAAACCTTTTGAAAAACGGATAAAATCATGAAGGATGCACCGATGAATCCAGAAACCAAAGCGAAATTGGAACATGTTTCTGTCGCAACCTTGGCGACCGCGTTGTTTAAACGTGGCCTGCGCAACCAAGTGATCCAAGACGTGCGCCCCGTGGCGCGCAAAGGGAAAAATATGGTGGGCCCGGCATTTACGCTTCGGTACATGCCCGCGCGTGAAGATCGCAACCAATTAGTAGAATTCCGCAACCCCGAACACCCACAACGTCATGCGATTGAAACCTGCCCAGCGGGGCATGTCTTGGTCATGGATAGCCGCAAAACCGCGACCGCCGCATCGGCAGGGGACATTTTGATCACGCGCCTGATGATGCGCGGCGGGGCGGGTGTTGTCACCGATGGGGGATTTCGCGATGCGATGCGGATTGGCGAATTAGATATTCCGGCCTATCACAATCGCCCGTCTAGCCCCACAAACTTAACCATCAACGAAGCTATTGATATCAACGTGCCTATCGGGTGCGGCGATGCCCCTGTCTTTCCCGGCGATATCGTTGTGGGCGACGACGACAGCGTGATCATCATCCCCGCCCATATCGCTGACGAAGTCGCAGCCGAAGCCCATGAAATGACCGCTTATGAAGATTTCGTGGTCGAACGTGTTCGCGCCGGCGACACGATCATCGGGCTTTATCCTGCGACCAAAGAGGAAAATCTAAAGCTGTTCGAAAAATGGCGCGCTGAGAACGGGCGCTAACCCATGACGCGGGCACCCGATCCTATCATCCGATTGGACCCAAACGACAACGTCGTTGTGGCCCGCATCGATATCCCCAAAGGTACGGCCATTACAAGCGATGCCATAGTATCGCGTGACGATGTGCCCTTTGGTCATAAAATTGCCAGTTGCGATATCGCAAAAGGTGACCCGGTTTTGAAATACAACACCTTGATCGGTTTTGCCGCCTGTGACATCGCCAAAGGGGATTGGGTGCATGCGCACAACATCACATTGGATGATTTCCAAAAAGATTATCGTTTCGCAAAAGATTATAAGCCAGCCGATATTCTACCCCTGCAAGAGCGTGCCCAGTTCATGGGATACGATCGCGGCAACGGTCGCGTGGGGACCCGAAATTACATAGGCATTTTTATTACCGTCAATTGTTCGGCCACTGTTGCCCGAAAAATTGCGGCGCATTTCACCCCGCAGGTGATGGCAGAATACCCAAATGTTGATGGTGTTATTCCGTTTATCCACCAACAGGGCTGTGGGATGGAGGCGACGGGCGAACCGATGGAATTGCTGCATCGCACCTTGGCGGGTTATATTCGGCATGCCAACATAGCGGGCGCATTGGTGTGTTCGTTGGGATGTGAACGCAATAACCTGCCCCGGTTTTTTCACGATACCGCGTTGGAAACAGGAACGCTTTTGCGCACAATCCATATGCAAGATATCGGCGGCACCGCGTCGGCCGTGCGCGCAGGGATCGATCATGTTCACGCGATGTTACTGGATGCAAATACATACACACGCACGCCGCAATCGGCCGAACATATTACGGTCGGATTGCAATGCGGTGGGTCAGATGGGTTTTCTGGGCTGTCGGCAAATCCTGCATTGGGCAAAGCGGTTGATATATTGGTGCGCCACGGGGGCACCGCAGTTTTATCGGAAACGCCCGAATTGTATGGTATTGAACATACCCTAACCGCGCGCGCGCGCACCGAAGCGATTGGCCAACACTTTGTCGAACGCATCAACTGGTGGCTTGATTACACCGACGGGCGCGACGTGCAAATGCAAGGTGTCGTCGGCCCCGGGAACCAACAGGGCGGTTTGGCAAATATCATCGAAAAATCATTGGGTGGCGCAAAAAAAGGCGGATCAACAGGGATCGAAGCCGTCTATAAATATGCCGAACCCATTTTGGCGCGCGGGCTTGTGATCATGGATACGCCCGGATACGACCCGGTCGCCGCCACGGGCCAAATTGCGGGCGGGGCAAATTTGATTTGCTTTACCACCGGACGCGGTAGCTGTTTCGGATCCTACCCTGCCCCAACGGTCAAGATTGCATCCAACACCCCGATGTATACCCGAATGATCGACGACATGGACGTCAACTGTGGAACGATCATCGACGGCTTGGAAACACTGGACACGGCGGGCCAACAGATCTTTGATCGCATATTGGCAATCGCATCGGGCGAGATGTCCAAAAGCGAATCCCAAGGAATCGGTGCCGATGAATTTGCACCATGGCCGATTGGTGTGACCGGCTAGCCGATCAAAGCCGTGGCGCTTTGACATAAATGTTCGTGATCTTAATTTTTACGAAAATATAACGATGCCTTAATTCGGAAAGATCATGAATGGCTTTCTACGAAGCGTAAAAAGACCAACGTCACAGCTTACACCAGGTTAACATATGTTTTGTTAAAATTATTATCTTTAGTAAAATTGTTTAGAAGTGTTAAAGAGAGGCTATAAGATAAACCAAACTAATCTTGGCTCACCTTTTTCTTCGATCCACGTTTCCAACAGGATTACTGCAATGTCTGCTACATTTTCGATTAGGCTAGTCGAATATTGCGATTTAGCTAAGCAATTGAATGTTGATGCGGTATTGTTGGTCCCCGGTTCAAACTTTAACCGTCTGGTGATCCATCCCTTTATGAGCCATGAACGCCCCTTTCTTATGGCCGCTTGTGCCGATGGACGTGCGGCAGCGATTGTGCCAAATCTCGAATTACTAAGCTGGTCATATATTGGCTTTGAGGGACCTGTTTTCGATTGGCGAGATCAAACGGGATACACAGACGCCTTTGACAAATTCATGGCTTACCTAGGCGCCACACGTGTCGCCGTCGAAGGCCAAGTGATGCGCGTTTTCGTTCACCATGCCTTAAAGGCCGCCGCGCCCGAAGTTGAAATCATTGATGCAGAACGCGAAATTTCAGGGCTGCGCATGATCAAAACCGACGCTGATCTGGCCGCGATGTCAAAAGCGATCGATATTTCGGAACGTGCCCTCTCCCGCACAATTTCGGCGATAAAAATAGGTATGACCGAAAAGAAAATCGAACAGATGTTGATGCAAAACTTGTTTGCCGAAGGGGCAGAAGACCATGCGTTCCACCCCATCGTAGCGGCAGGTGCGAATTCTGCCAAACCTCATGCCAAGGCAGGGCACAGCCAGATCGCCGCTGGCGATGCGTTATTGTTCGACTTTGGCGCGCGTGCAGACGGATTTTGCGCCGATATCACACGAACGTTCTTTGTTGATCACGCCCCCGACGCAGGTGCCGACATCTATGAAACCGTGTTAGCCGCCAACAAAATGGGGCATCAGGTTGCCCGCGCAGGCGTGACAGCGCACGACATTGACGACGCGGTGACAGGTGTTCTAGAAGCATCCCCCTTTGCCGAATTCATTCGCACAAAGACGGGTCACGGTTTAGGTCGCGACGTTCACGAAGCGCCCTATGTCATGCGCGGCAATCAGTTGGTATTGCCAGCGGGTACGGTCTTTACCAATGAACCCGGTCTATATGTGGCTGGAAAATTAGGTGTTCGCATTGAAGATGACGTAGTGATTACAGAAACTGGATCAAAATCTCTTACGCAATTTCCAACAGATTTAACGGTGATAAAATGTTAAAGGAGCTTTGATATAAACGCATTTTCTTGCCTGATTGATCAGGCAGAGCTACACGATTTAAAAAGTCCAACTACTAAATCTGCCCAAAATTGCTTGTATTATTCGCTCAGAACACAATGCGGCTCGCAAAAATTCGCGTGATGTTTTTCACGATTTCGTTTTGATTGTAACCTAAGATCGATAAGAAATTTTGATTTGCACTCAGATATGCTCGTCAGGCGTGAACGAAATTACAGCCAAAATTTTATCAAGTGCCGCGATAACATTTTCATCAGAAAACGCGCTAAATTCTAATTTTTTAATCTTACGACCAAACATGAGTACACCTAAATAACAGAACGTTACCAGATAGAGCAACGGCGAAAGCAGTGTTTATGATCGGACGCACAAAAATTTGCTGGGCATGATGACAACAGGACGTCAGATCATAATAATTACTTATCGCTATTATTAAAAAATGAAAATTTTATTTATGTTTGAAAGCTGTATGCTATGAACATAGTTATAAAGACCCGGGCGGCGTTTGCCGCCCTTGTATCATTTATCAGGAGGACACGATGGACGGGAATGATTTTCCGAAAACAGGCCAATGCCCTGTCATGCATGGCGCAAATTCAACGACGACAAAAGACGTTATGGATTGGTGGCCAAACGCGTTAAATCTGGATATTTTGCATCAGCACGATACCAAAACAAATCCTTTGGGCGCAGAGTTTAGCTATCGGGATGCACTCAAGGACCTTGACGTTGATGCGCTGAAGGCAGACATGACCGCGCTGATGACCGATAGCCAAGATTGGTGGCCGGCAGACTGGGGTCATTATGGTGGTCTTATGATCCGTATGGCGTGGCACGCGGCGGGGT
>JAYPUL010000048.1:0-3527 GCA_038134005.1 Paracoccaceae bacterium
CATTTCATAGACATCGATATTGGCAACCGACCGCGCGGTCGCCAAAAAACGATGGCGACAAATTTCAAAGATATGGACTTCGTTCAAGGGTGCGGAAAACGGATCGGCGGCGGGAATGGTCATACGATCTTTGCCCGGCGCATTGGGTGCACAAAATGGATGTTGTTCGGGCGGGGTATCGGGCGCCCCAAGCGGTGCGGGCGATGACACGACGCATATCATGATATCTAAGTCTGACGCCATGCACTTGGATAAAGCATCGGCAAATCTATCGCTCGTCTCAGATGATGCACGATCCACAATCACTGCGCCGGACATGCCATGATGGGTGTGATGAAATTTTATCCACTCAAGCACCTGATCAGGCGTTTCCCCTTTCGAATGGCAAGGATCGTGTCACGCCCTTTGAATAAATCAATGTCAGGTTGGGGAATTTCACACTCATGGTGATGCCCATCAACAATCACATGCACCGGCACATTGGTGTCATGTTCCACAATGATTATGGGCGCACCATCGATTGATGTTTTCACCATAACGGCCCAAGGGGGGGTGATATGCACCGTTTCTAAATCGGACCCTTTGGTCAAATAAAGCGCGACCTGATTTGATGCATTTGACAACGGGCAAATATCGATGATTGACGCATTATCGTGGACGATCCCGACAAGTTTTTTCTAAGCACTTGTGCCATATCGATTTAATTGGCCCTAACCACTAGCTACAGACGCACGTTTATATTATGAATTAAAGGTATTTCCAATATTGGCCGTGCGTTTGTTTAAAAATAGACAAATTCGTGACATTTTGGAAGTAATAGATATTTCGAAAGGCTGTGTCGTGGACGAACAAATTAATCAACTCATGGATCGGCTTGAAAAATGCGAAATCGCACTTGCTCATGCGGTGAAAGTGTCTGACGAATTATCCGATGTGGTCGCCGCCCAAGAAACCAAAATTTTGGTAATGCAACGGCGTCTTGAAATGTTGATGACCCGCGAAGCAGAACGCGAGGCGCAAGGGGTAGAGTATGTCGCAGACCAACGTCCGCCACATTGGTAAGGCTTTTGCAAGCAAACCCATTGTCACGCGTAAAATGCTTGGTTAGATTTGTGTTGTATACGGGAAAGTTCAGAACATGACCAAAAGCCTAAGTTTATCAATCCTCGCAGTCGTTGCCGTTCTGGCTGGGGCAGCTGGGGCACAAGAAACGGAAATCGGTTCAAAGCAATTTGATAATGGTGGTGTTTACGAAGGCACGTTCCGCAACGGGTTGCAGCACGGCACAGGCACGTTTCGCATGCCCAACGGTTATGAATATAGCGGAGACTGGGTCGATGGTCAGATCTTGGGCCAAGGTATTGCAAAGTTTCCCAACGGATCCGTTTACGAAGGCAGCTTTGCCAAGGGTAAACCCGAAGGCATCGGCAAGATCACCTATGTCGATGGTGGGTCTTACGAAGGCAATTGGTTAGATGGAAAAATCACCGGACAAGGGGTCGCCATCTATGCCAATGGCGCCCGTTACGAAGGTGGTTTCCGCGAAGCTATGCATCATGGTCGCGGGGTTTTGGTCAATCCTGACGGGTACATTTATGATGGCGATTGGATCAGCGGCGTCAAAGAAGGCAGCGCGAAAATCACCTATCCCGATGGTACGGTCTATACAGGAAGCGTCGTACGCGGTTCCCGCGAAGGTCAAGGCCATTTGGAAATGCCCGAAGGGTTGATTTTCGAAGGCATCTGGAAAAACGGTGAAATCAATGGATTGGGCAAATTGATCCAACCCAATGGTGATGTTTATGATGGGATGTTGGTCAATGGGCGTCGCCAAGGTGATGGTAAAGTGACCTATGCAAACGGTGATACCTATCAGGGCAATTTTGACAACGATCAACGTCAAGGCCAAGGTACTTTTGTTGGTGCGGACGGTTATAAATACACCGGAAATTGGGAAAATGGCCAAATCCAAGGGGTCGGCGAAGTGGTCTATCCCGATGGGTCAATTTATACGGGTGATTTTAAAAGCGGTTTGGCCGATGGATCGGGCAAAATCGTTTATCCGGACGGGTCGATTTATGATGGCCAATGGGTGGCCGGCGTCATCGAAGGCATTGGCAAGGCAACCTATTCCAATGGCGTCACCTATGAAGGCGGTTTCAAAAACGCACGCAACGATGGCTATGGCGTGATGCGCTATCAAGACGGTTACGTCTATGAAGGGAATTGGCGCGACGGGACACGCGACGGCACCGGAAAAGCAACCTTTGCTGATGGTATGGTGTATGAAGGGGAATACCTGGACGGACGTCGCCACGGCCAAGGGACCATCGTTTTGCCCGATGGGTTTTCGTATTCTGGCGAATGGCGGAATGGCGAAATTTCGGGTCAAGGCACCGCCACATATGCCAATGGTGACGTGTACCAAGGCATGTTTGAAAAAGGCAAACGTCAAGGTCAAGGGACCATCAAATTTGCCACAGGCGAAGTGGCCCAGGGACGTTGGCAAAATGGAGCCTTGGTTGAACCTGAAAAAGCGCCCGCTGCGCCGTCTGAACAAACGGGTGACACGACCGAGCCATCCACACAAAACGCAAATTAATCGCGTGCGGTGCGACTGTGCCGCGCGGCACTGTGGCGTGGATCTATTAACGCAATCTTAACGATGAATGCCCTGTTTTTTAACGATAGGGCGCCATTGGAACGTGCCCTTATTTCGGTTCAAAGGGGCAGGTGTCGGCATGGCCATTCAACACATACAACCGGTTATCTTGGCGGGCGGAGCGGGGACGCGGCTTTGGCCTGTGTCCCGAAAATCCTATCTGAAACAGTTTTCTAAAATCATCGGCGACGCAAGTTTGTATCAACAAGCCGCGCGGCGAATGGTGTCGTCAAACCGCATATTCTTTGATCCTCATATCACGATGACCAACAATGATTTCCGCTTTACCGTTGCGCAACAGCTGGCTGAAATTGATGTGGATCAGGGATCAATCATTATCGAGCCCATGGAGAAAAACACCGCTGCATCGGTTCTTGCAGCGTGCTTTTATGCGATGAAATCTGATCCCGACGCGGTTCTATTGGTCGCGCCGTCCGATCATGTGATCCCCAATCAAGAGGCGTTTCACGACGCGGTTCTTGCAGGGTTGGAACAGACGGCCCATGGAAAAATCGTGACCCTAGGCATCACGCCGACGCGTGCCGAAACGGGGTACGGATACCTTGAATTGGAAACAGCTGCGCAAGATGGGGTAACCAGGGTTTCCAAATTCGTGGAAAAACCGGATCAAATCACCGCCGAAATGATGGTCGCTGCGGGGTATTATTTGTGGAATGCCGGGATATTTTTGTTTCGTGCGGCCGATATGGTGGCCGCATTTGAAATATATGCGCCGCATTATTTGGCCAAGGTCGGGCGTGCGGTTGATCATGGGGTAAAGGATTTGGGATTTTACCGGCTGGACGCTGTGGCGTGGTCGGAATGCGACGATCAATCAATCGATTATGCGGTGATGGAACATGCG
>JAYPUL010000048.1:3627-18190 GCA_038134005.1 Paracoccaceae bacterium
GGCGTGGTCGGAATGCGACGATCAATCAATCGATTATGCGGTGATGGAACATGCGGAAAATTTGGTTTGCTTGACCTTTCACGATGCATGGAACGATCTTGGCGATTGGGGCGCGGTTTGGACGCACAATGCCGCCGACGGCGCCGATGACGCGGGCGTCGTACGGTCGGCCAATGCTAAGGTCAAAACAGGTGCGTCAAGCGGATGCATTCCCCAAAGATCACCGTCCGTGGGGGTGGTATGAAACGCTTGCGCTGCGCGACCGGTTTCAAGTGAAACGCATCATGGTGCATCCCGGCGCCGCGCTTGGCCTTCAAAGCCATCATCACCGGTCTGAACATTGGATTGTGGTTGAAGGCACCGCAAAGGTGACAGTTGATGATATGGTTAAATTGATCACCGAAGGCCAATCGGTCTTTATCCCTCTTGGGGCCGTGCATCGCATGGAAAATTCGGGAAAGATGCCGCTTGTATTGATCGAAGTGCAAACGGGCGGGTATTTGGCCGAAGATGATATCGTTCGATACGACGACAAATACGCCCGTATCTAATAACCCAACCCATTTTTGTTGTTTCACATTCCGCCCCACATTCATTTTATGATGCGGGATGGAAATATTATTGATGCAATTTTCATTTTTGGGATTAATTTTTGTTCGAAACAATCGCACTGTTACGGAAAACGCACAACAAGGGATTTGAGAATGGAAACGGTACGCTTTACCCAAATGAAGGATGGCACGCGCGAAGAATACGAACTTTTGGCGCGATTGGAAAAACCGTTCCTTGCGCTGACTGCGGATCGTGTTTTGCATGAATTGCAGATGGCGGGCGAAGCATCGTTAGAAGGATATCAAATCACGCGCCTTGTACATGGGTTGCAATCGGGTACGCGTGCCTATCGTGACGGGGCGGATATTGATTGGGTTGTTGGTGCGTTGTTGCACGACATTGGGGACGGTCTTGCCCCACAAAACCATGATCGGATGTCTGCCGAAGTCATTCGTCCTTTTGTACGGTGGGATGTTGCGTGGACGGTTGAACATCACGGCATTTTTCAAATGCTGTATTATGGCCACCATTACGGTTGGGATGAGAACGCGCGCGACCAATTCAAAGATCATCCGTTGTTCGACACATGCGCCGAATTTTGCGAACGCTGGGATCAATCCAGTTTTGATCCCAATTACGACCATTTGCCGTTGAAATTTTTCGAACCGATGGTGCGCGAAGTCTTTGCCCGAAAAGCCTATGATGCGGACGTCGTGCGCGACGGTTATGTGTCACCCTTGACGCCCCCGGCCTAACGCCAGGGGCACGCCGGTCTCAGCGCATAACGAACGGATTGGCCATCGGTTTGTCCGAAAGGTTGATCCATGTCGTGCGCGTGCGCAGGTAATCATGGATGCTGTCTTGTCCGGCTTCGCGCCCATAGCCTGATTGGTTAAATCCACCAAATGGCGCGATGGGCGAAATCGCACGATAGGTATTGATCCAACAAATCCCCGAACGGATGCGGGACGAAACGCGATGTGCGCGCGCCAAGTTTTGCGTGAAAACACCTGATCCCAATCCAAAGACGGTCGAATTGGCCGATGCGATCGCTTCGTCTTCGGTATCAAAAGCCAGCAACGACATGACAGGCCCAAACATTTCAATGCGCAGTGTTTCGATCTCTGGGTTTGGGCATTGTACCAACGTGGGTTGGAAATAATTCCCCTCAGTCAGGGCGCGCGCCCCGCCAAATCGAATATGCGCCCCTTGGTCCCGTGCCTTTTGTAGCGTGTTTTCGATTTTACTAACCTGAGCCTTCGTACACAATGGACCAACGTGGGTTTTGGCATCCAACGGATCGCCAACGATAATATTGCGTGCTTTTTCTTCTATGAGAGCCGCCAGCGGTTCCATGATGGAACGATGGATCAATCCGCGCGACCCCGCGACACATGATTGACCCGAGGCCCCGAAATTGGCCGCAATCAACCCATTTGCGACGCTTTCCAAATCGGCATCATCAAAGACGATGATGGGGGATTTCCCCCCTAATTCCAACGTTGTGACTGCAAAGTTTTCGGCCGAATTGCGCACGACATGTCGCGCCGCCTCTGGCCCACCTGTAAAGGCAATGCGGTCAACGTTTGGATGCGTTGTTAACGGGATGGCACAGTTTTCCGCCGTGCCGGTGATGATCGAAACAACACCGCGGGGGAAACCCGCCTGATCAATTAATTTGGCAAACTCTAATATTGGAATAGGCGCTTGTTCCGATGCTTTTAAGATTACGGCGCAGCCGGCGGCCAACGCGGGCGCCAATTTTGTCGCCGATAGAAACATCTGTGCGTTCCATGGCACCACCGCCGCCACAATTCCAATCGGAACGCGTTGGGTAAACACATGCATGTCAGGTTTGTCGATCGGCAAAACGGCGCCTTCTATTTTGTCAGCGAGACCGGCAAAATAACGGTAATAATCGGCAACATACGCGGTTTGAGTGCGCGTTTCGGATAACAATTTGCCGCTGTCTTGGGTTTCCAATTCACCCAAGGTTTGCGCATTTTTTTCAATCAAATCCGCCAAACGAAACAACAATTTACCCCGTTGGGTTTGTGTCATGTCGCGCCATTCGGGATTGTCCAGTGCGCGCTGGGCGGCTTCAACGGCGGCATCCACATCGGCGGGTGATGTGGTGGCAAAGCTGGCCCATGGCGTATTGGTGGCGGGTGATAAGCTTTCCATGATATGGCCATCCGACCCATCGCGGAATTCACCATCGATATAAAGTTGATAATGCGGTGTCATTCATAAAATCCTCAATTAAACGCGGGCATGACATCGTTTATAAAACGATCCAAAGATGCGCGTTTTCGATCAAGCGTCATACAGCTGTCAATCCACAGTGAAAATTCATCATAGCCCAAATCTTCAATGCGTTTCAATTTGTCGATCACCTGCTGCGCGGTGCCCATGGTGAGATCGCGCAAGAGGTTTTGCGGCGCCATCATTGTATTTGCATCAATTTCGGATTGCGACATTGGGGCGATCAAACCTTGTGACACGGGGCGTTTGTTTTGGAACCATGCCCCAAAATAATTATAATACCGGCTAAGATCGCGGGCGGCTTGTTGCACATCATCTTCATCTGCGCCGACATATCCGTGGTGTAAAATCATGATTTTGGGCCGCTTTGCCCCTTTGGTTTCGACCGCCGCGTTAAAGCGTTGCATGAGCGAAGTGATTTCTTCTTCACCCTGCCATAACGGCGTGCACTGGACGTTGAATTCATTTTGAACGGCAAATTCGTGGCTATTGGGATCGCGTGCGGCAATCCAAATGGGCGGGCCGTCGGGTTGTAACGGTTTTGGGGTGCTGGAACTTGATGGGAATTGATAAAATTCACCTTCATGTTCGCAATCGCCGCGCCAAAGTTGGCGCAGCAACGGTGTGGTTTCACGCATTCGTTGGCCCGCTTGCCATGCATCCAATCCTGGCATCACGCGTTCGTATTCGTAACTATAGGCCCCGCGCGCGATACCCAATTCCAACCGACCACCGGTCAGAAGGTCGGACATCGCGGCTTCGCCTGCTAATTTGATTGGGTGCCAAAATGGCGCGATGACCGTGCCGGTGCCAAGGCGGACATGTTTGGTATGATGGGCCAGGTCCACCAATGACAAAAACGGGTTCGGGGCGATGGTGAATTCCATGCCGTGATGTTCCCCCGTCCAAATTGCGCGCATTCCGCCGGCGTCTGCCATTTGGCACAGTGTGATGAATTCGTCGTACAGCTGGGCATGGCTTTGCCCCGCATCGATCCGCTCCATATGTGCAAATAGGGAAAAATCCATTATGTGTTTCCTTTGTCAAAATGGTGAATATCACCGCTTGTTTCATCGCCGACGTACAACCCAAAATGTCCGACAGATTGTTCAACCAAAAATCGGTCGATCATGTCGCGATGTGTTTGATTGGTGATGTGGATATGGGGCAAATCGGAAAAATCGACCCAAACGCCCAAGTCCGAAAAATCACCGCCCTCGGTCGTGGCCAAAAAATAGCTGTGTCGCGATCTTGATTGGTCGCTCAGGAATACCGAAAAGCTTTGACGGATTGTTGCGCTGCGTGTCGGAGATTTTAAGTTTTCGGCCAAAATTTGGCGCGGCGATATACGCGTTTCGCCCGAAAAATATGGCAAAGCGTATGTGTCATTTGATTTCGACAACAAAAGCGCACCATTGTGTTCCAATAACACGCCTACTTGTGACGTGCTTGAATGATCGGCGCGACCCGCCGCACGTTCTTGGGTCAGGTTGAAATAATGCCCGGCATACCATCCAAGCCCTGGGGCCTGTATCGCATCAAATGTATCGACGCGGCCGATCAAAATGACATGATCACCAGCAGGAATTGACGCGTGGGTTTCGCATGAAAACCACGCTGCTGCGCCGTCAATGATTGCGCCGCCATGGGCATCACTATGCCAATCGATTTGTGAAAATCGATCACCTTTGAATGATGCAAAGACGTTTGAGATGTCTTCTTGGCCTTCGGCCAAAATGTTGACCACAAACCGTTTACAGGACGCAAACGCCGAAAAGCTGGACAAAAATTTGCCTGGACACACCGAAACCAATGGCGGATCCATGGATACAGAGGTGAATGAATTTGCGGTAAACCCGTATCGTTTGCCCGTGTCATCGACTGTTGTGATAACCGTAACGCCGGATAAAAATTTCCCAAACGCTTGCTTAAGAGTGGCCTCAGTCATTGTGACGATCCAATCTGGTTAAAAAATCGTTCAAGACGTGTTGAACCTTGGTGTGGTGGGTCATGGGCATCATATGTGCGCTGGCGTCCACACAATGGTATTGGCCCTGTTTTGTTTTTGCGGCCATGGCCTGTGACATTTGGGGTGTGGAATTGGGTTCATCTGCGCCGGTGATAAACAAAGCGGGACAGGTGATCGCGCCCAGCGTTGCATCGGTTGGTCCATCATGATGGGCAAATACCGTATAGGCCGCTTTATAGGCCGCAGGATGCACCGACGTGAGCCAAGCCAAACACGCGGCGCGTTCGTCACTGGCGTGATAGCCAAACCACCGGGTCATAGGTTGCGTGGGGTCAGGAACGTGTTGATCCGATATGGCGGCCGCGCGGGATTGAACCGCTTGCGCGGCCAGGGGCGTGCGCCGATAGATCGCGTTCATCGCAACCATGCCCCGCATTTGATTGGGCATGCGCGCGGTCAATTCGATCGCGATCATTGCGCCCATGGAATGGCCCATGACAACCGTATCCGTTTCGATCAATGGCGCAATAGCGTCGCAGTAGTGGGCCAATTTGGGTGTCGGTGTGGGCAATGGTGCGCTTTCGCCGTGTCCCGGCATATCGACCGCTGTGACACAATAATTCGCCGACAATGCCTCGATCTGTGCGGCCCAAGCTTCGGCCCGCAGCCCAACCCCGTGGATCAGCAAAATGTTGTCACCCTGACCCTTGCGAATATAGGCAAGCCCGTTTTGATTATACCGCGGCTGGGTTGTCCAAATCATGGCCAAGGTCCTTTAAATCCTGATATCGGTCCCCGATCCGATGATGTGGCCGTCCAGACGTTGCAGCGCCCAAAACAACCACGATTTCGTCGTTGCGTGGGGCGTCTGGGATGGAAAATTGGATTGTCAAATAATGCGACCGACGACCTGCGTCATTTTTATCCATCAAAGGAACCATAATGGGTGCATTGGCCGTCCCGCGTGTATTGGTGAAGGCAAGATAAGATTTTGCGCCGACGGCCGATCTATAATGGTTGCCGAACCGCAGTGTATGGATCAATCCTGATGCATGTTCAATTTCACCATCCAACCCCACAACGGCGGCTTTGCCGTAGGCTTCGATCGCATCGCCCGAACCCGCCAAGGCCAACATGCGTTTGGTTAATTCTTCGCCTAAGATTGGACCGTATGCTTGGATTTCTGGTTTCAAGTCGTCGACAAAGCGCCCTGCCCATGGGTTTTTCACTACGGCTGCGACGGCGAACATGCGCCATGGCTGTGCCGCGGCTTTGAAACCTTCGATTAGGGTTTCTTCGTCATAGGTCACGATTTTGCGAATTTCGGGAAACATGTGGTATCCTTTCAGTTGCGGCGAAGGTCTGGGAAAACGGGTGTTTTGACAAACAATCATTTTAGGTTCATTAGTATTAGAAAAACTAATGTATAGGTTATGATGGCTGGCAATCTACCGCCTTTGAATTGGTTTCGCGTGTTTGAAACGGCGGCGCGATGTCTTAGCTTTACGGCCGCTGCGGATGAATTGGGTTTGACCCAATCGGCCGTAAGCCAACAAATCAAAGCCTTGGAAACCCGTTTGGGCGCGCCTTTGTTTGTGCGCCGCGCCCGTGGTTTGACATTGACCGATGAGGCCCGAAAATTGTTGCCTATGGTCACCGCATCCCTAGAGCAATTGAACGCTGCCACGCATTTATTTGCACCGCAGCCCAGTCAAGCATTGATCACCGTCGCAGCATCAGTCAGCATCAGCCAATGGGTGATTGCCCCGAAATTGGCCGCCTTCACCATGCGCTTTCCTCAAGTCCGTATTCGATTTGTCGGAACAATTTGGGCCGATGAATTTCAAAACCGTGCCGCTGATGTTGAAATTCGGTTTGGACCTGCGCGCGCGTTTTCAAAATCCGCGCGGCGGTTGCCAGATCATTTGATTGCCGTGGCACATCCTGACTGTGATTTGAATACTGCTGCGTTGGTGGAAACGGTCGGGACCACCCAAGGGTGGCGCGATTGGCAACGCACCAGTGGCACCTTGACCAACCGCAAGCCTGCTTTGTTTGTTGACAGCTATGGATTGGCGTTAACATTGGCAGAACAAGGATCAACCGTCGCGTTGGTCAGTTCGATCATCGCGCGTCCCTCAATTTTAGCGGGGCGCATCAACCGGATTGATGACACCCAAATAAATGGGGCCGAAGGGTATTACCTAACGTTTGATGGGGCAAAACCCAATGCGCGGGCCTTTGCAGATTGGTTCTTGGACCAGATTTGCGATGATTAAGCGTCCAAATTTTGGACGTAGTCATGCATGAATTCACCATATCCGCGCGATGTATTTTGCAAAACATGCGCCAAGTCTTTGTTCAATTCGGGCAGGTTATAAAATGGAACATTGGGAAAGCTGTGGTGTTCCGCGTGATAGGGCATGTTCCAGGCCATCCACCGGATCAACCGATTTGTATACGTCGTGCGCGAATTTTCCAGCATGTTTGCAACGGGCGGACATCTGCCGTGTTCCGCCAAAAGATAAAGGCGTAAAAATGGCTGGCCCACGAGCGCGGGAATGACCCATACCCATGCGAGGATTGGAAATACCATGATCGCGCCGGCCAAAGTGATGTACAGGGCCAACATGATGCGTGCTTCGGTTCGGATCAAACGGTGTTTGCGCTGTGGCAAATAAGGGGCGGACATTGTGCCAAAAGCATTTGACCAAAGTTGTCGCGCCATCCCGGTCCAATATCCCCAACCAGAGACATAAAGAACCATCTCGCGACCCGTCTGGGGACGCGGCCCATGTTCCAATTCAGGATCGGTCTTTGGGTCGTTTGTGTATTTGTGATGTGCCAAATGAAAATATTGAAACCACGTAAAGAGCAGAAGAATTGCCAGACCAACAATCTGTCCAAGCGCATCGTTCAACCACGGTGTTTTAAATGGCGTTTGATGTGTGCATTCGTGGCTCAGCGTGAACAGAAAAACAATCAATATGCCCAAGGGCAACATGGCCAACCACCATCCGGGCAATTCCAAAACGATTGGAACACTCAGCACGGCGATCGCACAAATATGGGTCACCAAACGTCCAATGCCGCGCAAATCAGAGCGACGGGTCAAAAATGCCTTACGCTCTGCTGGTAAAGCGGCGATTGCGCGAATTTGATCAATAGGTGTTTGGTGTTGGTTCATATCGGGATCGTGCAAAATGCCGAGATCCCCGTCAAGGTGGCGATACCGGGTGCGGTACACAATGACTAGACGGCGCAAAAAACGGTTGTTAACACTTGTGCAAAAAAACCAAAAAGGGGACCCGCGCATGGCGCAACATGGTTATCAAAGTGGGCGTTTGAATTTGCCCTTTGTCGGGATTTCGACGTTCGGGAAACGGCCTTATGTCGAAGATTGGGATGCGATTGACGCCGACGTGGCGATTCTGGGTGCGCCTTTTGATGCGGGAACGCAATGGCGGTCCGGCGCACGGTTTGGTCCACGCAGTGTTCGCGAAGCATCCACCTTATTTTCTTTTGGACATGCGGGGGCCTATGATCACGAAGATGACGCCACCTATTTGCCGGGCGATGTACGCATTGTGGACATCGGCGACGCAGATATCGTTCATACCGATACAATTAAAAGCCATCAAAACATCGAAACAGGCGTGCGTGCCATCTTAGCGGCAGGGGCGATGCCAGTGGTTATCGGTGGGGACCATTCGATCAATATTCCCTGCATCAACGCGTTTAATACCCAAGCACCATTTCATATTCTACAAATTGATGCCCATTTGGATTTTGTCGATGAACGCCACGGTGTGCGGTACGGGCATGGCAACCCAATGCGCCGCGCAGCGGAAAAAAGTTATGTCACAGGTTTAACGCAGGTTGGCATTCGCAACGTTAGTTCGACCGCCAAAGAAGGCTATGACGACGCGCGCGCCATGGGATCAGACATTTTGTCAGTGCGCCAAGCGCGTGCACTTGGAATGCGTAACGTGATCGATCGTATCCCAACAGGCGCGCGTGTTTATGTTACAATCGACATTGATGCGTTTTGTCCGTCAATAGCACCCGGAACCGGCACACCTAGCCACGGTGGCTTTTTGTATTACGAGGTTTTGGAAATGTTACAAGCGTTGACCCAAAAACATCAGGTGATCGGCCTAGACCTTGTCGAAGTCGCGCCCGATTATGATCCATCGGGATCAACGCAAATTTTGGCGGCACAGCTTTTGTTGAATAGCCTAGGGTTTATTTTCCAGAACAAAGGCCATCTTGAATAAACATTTGGGACATGTGTGTTTCGTGACGGTCGATGCCGTCACGAAAACAGGCCACTCACCCGACGTTTAAAGCGTTTGTGTTTTGGAAGATACCAAAGCACCAATCCGCTGATCCCAAAAATCATTAATGAAAATGCAGTTATGTCTGCTAAAATTGTGCCGATGCTCCACCCCAGCCAACCTGTGCGGTGAAAAACGCCAAAGACATATCCCCAATAAATCTTGCGGTGCATCAATTTTCCGTCAGGCGCAAACATCCGGTTTTGTATTCTAGATTTGACGTAATAATGCCCAGTCTGTGTCGCCACGATAATTTGGCCCGCTTCGCGGTCAAATTCGATTGCATCCAGCCCGTGATAAGTAGTTTTTTTAACCGATCGCATTTTGCTATCTGGCCAATAGGGTCGGGCCAAATCAGCTGCGCTTTGAGGCGTTAATGGGGTATCAAGCGGCACAAAAAGTGCGGCACTGTCATCATGTTTTAGCCCCATAAAACTGTGGAGGTCTGTAAGGAATTCATAGACCCCCCAAGTTATTACTTAATCATAGTTTTTCAGATACTGGCTCTGGTACAACCAAAGTTTCAACAGGTGCTTTCTCGCAAGCTGCTAAAAAACCAGTAAGACCCAGTATAATAAGAAATGCCTTCATTTCGTCACCCTTTCTAGTATCATAATGATGGCCACATAATACATTTAATATGCTTATGATCAATATTAATAGTTGGGAGCAGACCAAACCATAAAAGTGAACCTATAGAGGCTCAACATAGTTTATTCAGTAGGTGCATCAGTTGACGAGTTAAACCAATCCATTGGGTTCAAGTTATACTTTTCAATAGTACTACATCCAGAAATTGAAACTGATACTATTGCAATCAAGATTAAGCTTCTCATAATTTTACTCCGTGTTTTCTTACGTTGTTAAGTATTGTCTTTATAGAATAAAAAATAAAGTTTTTCTTTTCAAACTTAATTAAATTTGGTTTAATAAAAATCAGGCACAATGATCATATTTGGTTACAATGCTCGCAAAACACATTACTTTGTCGCAGGTTTTCCTGCGGCATTTTTTATGAACAATCAAAAATTAAACAATTATAATGAAGCATACATTACTTTAGAACTCCATATAAATATATTTATGAGCCACATTTGGGAGACAAGAAATCAGCCAAATCCGTTAAACTATTTTGTTTCTTATCTCCTATTCAAAGAATCTCATAATGCAACATGCGATTAGATTGCTTCAGATAAGAGTTTAGATTGGTTCAAAAGATCATACCCCTCGCCATGTCCCTGCCCAATGGTTTCTCTTGACCAGCCACCTATCTGATCAATCATTTCTGTTGGGCACTTAACTGGAGATCGCTGTGCGAGTTAAAGAAATTCTAGAAAACTATAAGCTATGCCTTGCTGACTTAGAGGTGTCGTTGAATGGGGAAAGTCGTGTTGCACCGACATTGTGTGTTACCGATGGTGAATATGTTATCCCACTTAACACACCTGATGGACGACCAATAATGATGAACAAAACGAATGCGATTAAAATTGATACGTGATGTTGAACATTGATATTTTTTTTATTGTCTAGAAAAATTGGCAAAAATAATGTATGGTTTAAGTTACAGGTGGGCGATCTGTCGTAATCCATCGACCTCATAAAGATTTACAAAATGTGGTATTACTTGTCGCCCACCCCAAACTAGGGGCAAGCTGAGCCGTAGAATTTCCTCCCCTTAAGATCTTGACTTGCCTCTATTATATTTTTTTCAAAAATTGTTTTAAATTCATGATATGCGCCATGTCTGTTTGGCATTACTGCCACTAGAAAAAATCGGCAAAGGTATGTAGTATTGGTTTCAATAAATCTTGGGGACGAGACTATGAAAGTGACTTTAAGCCATGCCGCAGATATGACAGGGAAATCAGTTACCAGCCTCAGGAAAGCAATCAAGGATGGAGTAATATCAGCATCAAGGCAGGGCAATAATAAAAACAGTGCATTTCAAATTGATGTTTCTGAGTTAATTCGTGTGTTCCCTGAAAAAAATACTGTTAAGTTATCTTTAGAGAAAGGATCAGCTGCGACAATTTTTTCTTCTGACAATAGTTTAAATCAAGGCGACGCTGTCGAATTAGCTGTTCTTCGTGAAAGAATGAGACATCACGAGCAAAGGATTCAAGATCTTAAAGACCAACTATATGAAGCAAAACAACAAGCCGAAGACTTCAAACAAAGATTTCTTGAGTCTGATACAAAGCTATTGGGTGTGCTGCAAACAATAACACCAACCTCGGTTACCAAAAATACAAAATATTCAGACCAACTTGACGAACGGAACAATAAAACTTTGTCTATCGATAGTTTGGAAGTAAATCAAAAAAAACCGTTTCGCCTCTCATCCATATATCGTTGCGATCCTGATCCTCGTGCATCTGCTAATAAAAAAGCAGACTACATCAAAAAAACAGAGGAACCTTTATTGGATGATCCTGAACATGAGGAAGCCGTCGTTGAAAACATCTTTGGTGCGGTCTCTGACGATAAAGTCACCGAAGTTGACAATAAAATTCCTGAGAAGCAAACGGAATCCCAAAAAAATATACAGTCCAAAATTGACGAACTTCGTCGTATTCTTGATAGGTTCAGAGAATAAAATCGTTTATTTGTCACCCACAGAAATAGCCAAACATTTTAAGTAAGCTTATAACCTTATGCTCAATTTATATGGTATCCAGAGGCAATGAAGCAGCCTATGAACGTTTGTCTGGTACTGTGTGATTTAACAAATATCTGTTGTAAACCACTTGACCATTGTAACAACGACTGCGATCTTGAATTTTGACCGTGGATAACCCGTGAAATGCTTCCCGAGGCATTCGTAGTTCAAGACATTTAGGATTAATGCCCACGGTCACAATTATTGAGGGCTATATTATTGAAAGATACATCTATCGTTGCTCTTTTTTTTTACATTTTTTGCTTCCACTTCACATGCTCAAGGGATGTTGGATTGGCTGTTTTCTTCGGGCAAAGCCATTACTGCTGAAATCACCTCATAGATAATTGCATTGTTAAGTCGGATTACTTTGTCGTTCGTGATCTAGATAGTGGAGCATGTGCCAAGTTTTTTCGTGATAAAGCTACGATTGAAACTAAGTCGGGTTCGCCAATACAGCTTCAATTATCTCCATCGGTGAAAGATGTGTATTATGAAGGTGTAGCAATCTCAGCAAGAAAGAAAATGAAAATAACAGCCGATTGCAGCACAAGATCTCTGGACAGTGTCAATGCGACTACAAAAAACCTTTTGTGAAGCATGGTGATTGACAAAAAACTTTGTAAAATTGTCCCAAAGTTCCTAGCTTGTGTATAATCCTTATCACACTGTTTATGGTTGGTCTGATGAAATATGTTGTCTTCTCGCTAATGCTTTTGTTTTCAAGTGTTTGCCATGCAAATGCAGGTAATACCTATGTTGAAACGCTTTTGAATATTTGCACGATAGCACAAAAAACTGGCGATTCAGGAACAATTAAGAATATCGCAAACCAAATCAAGAACGAACAGATGCCTAGCGATGATTTGTTAGCTAAACGATTCAATGAATGTTTAACGGCTGCGTTTGGAGAAACTGATAATTCCATTAATGTTTCTGATTTATTGAAGCGAATTGATGATACCGAAAAAAAATTAAAAGCTGATTGCACCAATTTGTTAATTGAGGCGCCTCAAGTGGCGATTGCGCATTCGATATGCAAAGAAATCTTGGTGAAATGATGCAAAAACTTGTTTGCCATTTAATACCTAGTTTTCTGTCAGCTTAATCTTGTAAAATAACCATGAACGTCAAGATACACGCTTTGCTCAATGTGTAAAACCAAGTGACTACAACCATTTGCGTAGGCTGCCGGTATGCTACGGTCTGACTTCATTAAGCAAGACGGCATTCCATGCGTTAAAATACAACCGCATCCATGGCGATCGTTAAATACAAGAAGCAGTGAACGCCTAATTCCACTTGTAGGTTCTTCTAAATGGGCTGCTGAGCGTGTTCTTGCTACGCCTAATGTCAGTCACTTTGCATTTCCAACTTATAATGATGGGAGCAGAACCAATGCTAACTCGGCAAGTGCGGCCTTGAACAAATGGTTGCAAGCAAGGATCGGCCCTGATTACACGATACATAGTTTTCGGCATTCAATGCGTGATAGATTGAGAGCAATGGGATGTCCTGCGGATGTCACAGATCAGATTGGGGGGTGGTTAACATTGGGCATCGGAAACTCCTACTGAGACGGATATCCGATGAACCAGATCTTAAAATGGGCAGTGCAAATCGAAGGTAATTCTATTTGAATTTAATTCTTACCATAGCCTCGTTGCGCCGCATGAATGGTAAGGTAAAAGGGCCATTGTAAGTTGCTCGTATAACTTCCGATACGGGAGTAATGCCCAACTGTTCGATTATTTCTAGAAGCTTAACCTTTGCATTGGCAAAGTTGGATTCATTTGCGAAGCCACTGTACTTGTAAACAGCGTAGTGTCCACCTTCGACTAAAACTAATTCAACTCTGGGGTCTGTTGGTTTGGGCGCATTTTCGGGACTATAACTTTCTGGCAAAAAGAACTGCATATATCGACCGCCCGCAATTTCAGATGTTGCAACAGGGACAGTCATGGAAATCTTCTCAGACTGAGCAACTGGTACCGTCATTGCAACTTTCGAAGAAGTAGTGTTTGCACCTGATATATAACGAAACAACAACCCAAAAGCATTGTTCTGATTGGGTTCTCCAATCACTTGGGCAGCTAAGCGGTCCTTGTACATTCTGATTTCAAATGCTTTGCTTTGCTGAATGATTTGATACTTTGGCTCTTCATAGGCCATTGTTTTGCCTCCAACAAAGATGATGGCCAAAGCGACCATCGAAATAGCTATTATTTGTTTCCGTCCCATGTGCTTTTGGTATTTCAGTTTTCCGTTGCTTGGGTGTACAAAAAGGTCAAATGACCCCTCTAAACCAACTCAATACAAATGGTGTAGCCTTACTCTAATGCGCAGCCGAAAAAGGTTGATGATCATTGAATATTATAGCATATTAGGCGTTTTATCAATTAATTGGTTGGCTTCATGAACGGGTGTGAAATAGAAAAATTCGTTCTCTTATTGTGAAGAGACGCCTGAATTTAGAATGACGATCTAACTTAGCAGCATCACTCATAGCCCTAATACGTGCATCCCTGAGAGACCTAGTCCGCAAAGAATAGGCAATCCTGCTTGTTTTATAATGCCGTCTTAAATCAGCTGGAATTCTTCGAGAGAAATACCAAATACCATTCTTCTGAAACGTATAGCAGTTAGACTTGGTTGTAAGCATGGTCTTCGGCTCACTCAATTGGTAGAATTATTGAGGTATTACAATGCGTTATCATTGATTTTGGTGCCCAGGAGAAGCGACCCACCTGACAGTATTATCATTTATTATCAATATTA
>JAYPUL010000049.1:0-17474 GCA_038134005.1 Paracoccaceae bacterium
GAGGCAGCATTGCGTGCTTTTTTTCTTGGCCCAGCCTGATTTCCGCATCTCTTGCAATTGCATTCGGCATCGCTCACCCTCGGCACAGATTCAAGGTGTTCAAGCGGGGCCGAAAGAACCCGATTAAAATCGCCGAAATGTTCCAAAAGCTGACGCGCAAGTGGTTTTACATCACGTCGAGGGATGGCGCGAAATAAAACCAATTCCAACAATTCATAATCAGGGACGGCATCGGCCCCGCCATTCAAGAACCGTTCGCGCAATCGTTTGCGATGGTCTTTGATATAGGATGGCAAGACCGCCTTTTGCGGTGCAAATGTCGTTGCACTTTCCGAAAATAATCCCATTTGCATATGATCACGCGGCTTTGTCATACACCCATGATCATCGCAGTTTTATTAAAAGTTCATCAAAAAAGGCCCGATGTCAGGATCGGGCCTTAATTTATTTTGATGTGTTAGGCGATCACAGGTCTTTCTTTTGAACGCCTGTGACTTTTCCCGCGATAATTGACACGATCGCGGCGCCAAAGCTAAGCAAGGCCCCCATTTTCGCGGCATCTTGTACCGGGCCAGCTTTGAACGCGACGGCCGCCACGAACAAGGCAACCGTAAAGCCGATCGCGGCGACAAAGCCGATAACGACCAAATCGATTGCGCGCATGCCTTCGGGCAAACCCAACTTCATTGGGCTTGCTGCGATCCATCCAAAGATAAAGATCCCAATAGGTTTCCCGATCAAAAGACCCGCCAAAACCAACCATGTCGCGTCGCCCATTGCCGAAAATTCAACGCCCGCATTCAAAAGCCCGAAGAAGAACAACACGAGTTCAACAGGATGTTTCAACGCGTGTTCGATGGTGTTTAGCAAGTCATGCAAATGCTCTTCGGCTTCGTTAAAGATCCCAAAAGCGCGGTCTGCATGCGGGATGGTCGCAACGATGGGCAAAAGGCCCAGCGCAGGATGCAAACCCGACCGCATAAACGCGTACCAGCTGATGGCGCCAGCCAAGGCATAGGGCCAGAAATTCAACGTTTTGCGCATCCATGTTGACGCAGGGCGCAATTGATTGCCGCGATCCAATCGGCGTGGCAACCAGTTGAACACAAGATAAACCAACACAGCCGCAGCAAGCGAAACGCCCAACCATTCCGGTGCAAGTTCGCCAGACGGATAGAAAATCGCAAGAATGATCAAGCCGCCCGCGTCATCCGCAATCGCCAACAAAAGCAAAAAGCGTACCGCTGGATGGCCCGCACCAAACACAAGCCGGCCCACCAAATAGCTAAAGGCGATATCGGTCGCGGTGGGCACCGCCCATCCGTTTGCAACCGCATTATAGGTGTCGGACCCCATGAACAACGCCAAACCAAGGTAAACACCGATTGGGCCCAGCATACCGCCCGCCGTTGCAAACAATGGCGTTGCCGCCTTTTTGCCCCGCAAGCTGCCGTTTTCTAGGATAATGGCTTCCCAAACTTCTTTGGCAGCGATGGCAAAGAACAGCGCCATCAAAATATCATTCACCAAATAGTGAAGCGTCAGCGTGCGATGCCCATCGTGCAGATGTCCAATGGGGGCGTGATCCCAAATGACATATTCCACGAAATGATGATACGATTCAGGGTTGGTATTGGCCCAACCCAACGCGATCAAAGCGCCAAAAATCAACAGAAGCGAATAGTTGGTTAAGAAATTCCATACGCGATACATATGTTTACCTCGTTTTTCTGTAACCAGAGTTACAGACGTTTTCGTTTTTGTTCCTGTGCTTAAACCAGACACAACCACAAATGGCCAGATGGAACAACAGCCGTATCATTTATCGACACAAATGCCACCCTTTTTACCTCAAGCGATGGAACAAAAGGATAGAAAGCCACAATTTCTTGCGTTTATTCCAACCGAAGCCGTAAATCGCGAAGCACGGGAAGCGTCGATTTTAAGGTCTGCGCGCCCATTTCGCCGACCACTTCCTTGATCACTGGGGCAACTGCGCCGATGGCGGTATCACGCGCCAAACGCCCTGCGGGGCTGATCGCGACCAATTTGCGGCGCGCGTCATCCCAATCGGGTCTGATGTGGATATATCCCGATACTTCCAATTTGCGCAGTGTGTTTGTGATCGCGCCACGCGTGACGTGAAAACTTTTTGCCAATTGCGCAGGCGTGCGTTCGTCGTTGATATGCGCCAGATGGTTCAAGACGGAAAAATGCGACAACTCCATGCCTTTGGGTAACACCTTTGCAAGGCGCGAACGCAGCAATTGTTCCACTGTCAAAATCTCGCTAAATAGCGAAATAGCTATGTCGCTATTATCCTGCAATTCTAAGGCCCTAGGATTTCCTGTGTCTTTACAAGTGATGGGACGCGCGCACGTGCTTTGTCAACATCTCCTAGGTCGATTTCTGCGAAAATTACGCATTTTTCGGTGCCAGCCTGCGCGATAATATCACCCCATGGGGCAATTATCATCGAATGGCCATATGTTTTGCGTTGCGGACCGCGGCGCACCGCATGGTCCCCACATTGTGCAGGTGCGATTACGAAACACCCTGTTTCAATCGCCCGTGCCCGCAGCAATATTTCCCAATGCGCTTGGCCCGTTGTTTGCGCAAAGGCGGCGGGGATGGTCAAAATCTGGGCGCCGGCCTGTGCCAAGCTGCGATAAAGATATGGGAACCGCAGGTCGTAACACACGCTCATGCCGATGGTCGCGATATCGGTTTTTGCCAAAACTGCGCGATTTCCGGGGCGATACCCATCGGATTCGCGGTAACTTTCGGTTTCCGACAACGTCACATCAAACATGTGAATCTTGTCGTAAGATGCGGCGATATCCCCGTTGGGTGTGATCAAAAAAGATCGGTTTACAAACCGCCCATCAGGATCATCCGACAAAAGCGCCAAGGATCCGATCAATACCCAAACACCATGCCTCTGCGCAGCATCGCGCAGGCCCGCCAAGGTCGGATCATCCGCTTGGTCGCACAGCACGGACCGTTGATGTGTGCGGCTGCCTGAAATGATATTCGTGACTTCTGGTGTGGCAATGAACTGTGCGCCACCTGCCACCGCTTGGGCCACCATACCCAACGTTTGCACCAAATTTTCTTGGGGATCATCCGTCGACGACAGTTGCAGAACACCAACGCGCATCGTTAGGATGCCTTGGTCAATAGCGGATCCAGTTTCCCCATATCATCCAACGCATATAAATCGTCGCATCCGCCAATATGCTGACCGTTGATAAAGATCTGTGGAACAGTCCGCCCACCGTTGGATCGTTGGATCATTTCGGCTTTTTTTGTGCCGTCAACAAAGACGTTGATTTCGTTAAATTCAACGCCTTTGCGTTTCAAAAGATGTTTTGCGGCGTGGCAATACCCGCACATCGGCGATGTATATATATCAATAGTTGGCATCGGTCTTTTCCAAGTTGTTTGGCCCAATTTAATCGTTTCGGTCCACCCTTGCCAGTACAACAATATTAATTTGGTCACACCTGCGAGACCAAGGCACATGGCAGCGGCGGCAAGCGTGGATCCTGTCGTCATGACATCATCCACCAAAACGACGCTTTGTGGAATGTCTGTAAGACGCAAACGTGGATTTATTTCGAAAGCATTTGCCAAGCGCGCTTGGCGTTCGCTTTGGGTTGCGTCCTCTACGGGATGGTCGCGCGCGGCCGTGTGATGATGTCTGGCCGTACCGGTATCCCCAAATGACGTTTCATTTCGCGCGCCAAAAGTTCGGATTGATTGTAACGTCGACCCAATTTGCGTCGCCAATGCAACGGAATCGGACATAGCACCGTTTCGGGTGTGATCAAGGATTTGACGCGTTGGGCCATCCAAAACCCCGCCGCAACCGCAATGTCTTGGCGATCGCCGTGTTTCAAGGCCAAGACCAATTTTCTTGCTTGGCCGTGATAGCGCACCGCCGCGCGCCCCCACCCCCACGGCGGCGGTGATTGGTGACAGGTTTCACACCGATCCTCAATGTTGGCATAGGCATCGCCCAGGATGGGCACCCCGCAACATTGGCACACCTCGCCATCGACAAACGGCATATTGCGCCAACACGGGCCACATAACGCGTTTTCATGATCCAATGGCGTTCTGCATAATATGCACCGAGGGGGAAAAAACATGCGTATTGCTGTTTGAAAAACCTCTGATTTCATCCTATGTCTGCCCCATGACACATGATACCGCCCTTGTTGATCGCACTGCCCTTGCCCATGCGCGCCGCCGCGCGGATGCTGGGCGTGGGTATTTCCTGCATGACTTGGCAATAGACGATGTTAAGGATCGCCTAAGTTTCATTAATAAATCGTTTACGTCGGTCGCGATTATCACAGGCACCCCCGGTCCGTGGGCCGATGCCTTTCCCGACGCAACAATTGTTGCCGATGACGACACGCTTGCGCTGGGTGAAAACGCACATGACTTGGTGATCCATGCCATGGCGCTGCATTGGGCAAATGATCCGGTGGGACAATTGATCCAATGCAATCGCTCACTGCGCCCTGATGGGGTTTTTATCGGCGTATTGTTAGGCGGGGTGACATTGCATGAATTGCGCACATCCCTTGCCGAAGCCGAAGCCCACGTCAAAGGCGGCCTTTCCCCCCGTGTTTTGCCAATGGGTGAAATCCGCGACATGGGTGGGTTGTTGCAACGCGCAGGCTTTGCCTTGCCTGTCGCCGATAGCGCGGTGATTAAAACATCCTATGCCACCGCGTTTGACATGATGCGCGATGTGCGCGCGATGGGCGAAACCAATGCGATGACTGCGCGCCCGAAAACATTCACCTCGCGAAAAGTTTTCTTTAAAGCCGCAGAAATTTATGCGCAAAACTATGGCGATGACCAAGGCCGCGTGATTGCAAGCTTTGAACAAATCATCTTGACCGGTTGGGCACCAGATGCCAGCCAACCCAAACCACTTCGCCCAGGCTCGGCGCAAATGCGATTGGCCGATGCCTTGGGCGCCGTTGAAACCCCAATTAGCGATTGACCCGCGGGCGCAATCGCTTATGTCTAGGCCGCACTGCTAACGCAAAGCTCACACAAGGGAACCAGAATGTTCGATCCAAATGTACCTGCCGCTTGCCCCGTTCATGCACAACCGGATCACCCAAAGATCCCACAGCAAAAGGTTGGCATCCTGTTGGCCAATTTGGGCACGCCAGACAATTATGACTACTGGTCAATGCGGCGATACCTGAACGAATTTCTATCCGACCGCCGCGTGATTGATTATTCGCCGTTCCTGTGGCAACCCTTGTTGCAATTGATCATCCTGACCAGCCGCCCGTTCCGGTCGGGTGCCGCATATAAATCCATCTGGAACCATGATCAGGGCGAAAGCCCGTTGATGACGATCACCAAACAACAAACCGCCAAGATCGCCGACACCGTGGCCGCGCGCTATGGGAACAACGTGATGGTTGATTTCTGTATGCGCTATGGCAACCCGTCGACCAAATCCAAGGTGCGGGAAATGGTGCGCGCGGGCTGTACGAAAA
Source organism: Paracoccaceae bacterium (assembly GCA_038134005.1). Taxonomy (GTDB): domain Bacteria; phylum Pseudomonadota; class Alphaproteobacteria; order Rhodobacterales; family Rhodobacteraceae; genus CAJXSD01. Next base: position 5,535 of record JAYPUL010000049.1, read on the forward strand.
TCCTGTTCTTCCCGCTCTATCCCCATTACGCGGGCGCCACATCGGCCACCGCGAATGACCAGTTCTTTCGCGCGTTGATGCAGGAAACATGGCAACCCATCGCCCGTGTCGTCGAACCCTATCACGACAACCCGATGTATATCGAAGCCTTGGCGCAATCCGTGGAAAAGGCCTATGCCGAGGCGGATGAAAAACCCGAAGTCCTGGTCGTGTCCTATCACGGCGTGCCAAAGCGGTATTTGATGCAAGGCGATCCGTATCATTGCCAATGCCAGAAAAACACACGCCTGTTGAAAGAACGCCTTGGCTGGGACGACACGCAAATTGTCACCACCTTCCAATCGAAATTCGGCCCCGAAGAATGGCTGAAACCCTATACGGTCGAAGAAGTCGCGCGTTTGGCCTCCGAGGATGGCAAAAAACGAATCGCCGTCATTGCGCCCGCCTTTTCCGCCGACTGTATCGAAACGTTGGAAGAGATCAACGAAGAGATCAAGGAATCCTTTGAACACGCGGGCGGGGAACACTTTACCTATATCCCGTGCCTCAATGACAACGATGCCCATATCGCCGCGCTGTCACAGATCATCGAAACCAACCTTCAGGGATGGTTGGACTAATCCAAACGGCGCAGACCACGCCCGTGGGCGGTTAACAGGGCTGAGTGAAAACGAAGCCCCCGCCCTTCGGGACGGGCGTGGGCTGGATCATGCCCTATGTGGTCAAACTTCGTTTGACGCGGGCACGATCCAAGGTGAACAAATCCCCTTGCCCACAGACGTCATAACCGCCTAAGTTGAATGCACGACATTTGATGTAAGAGTTGCGTGTCATGTATATTCCGATTTGGGTTATTGTTACGCTTGTAACTTTGTTCTTTATTTATTTGGTGATTGCGCAATATCAACTTTTTCAAGTCATCAAACGTATATGGATATGGCTTAATATATACGGGTATTCACCTTGGAAACGCTGGTACGTGCCGATTTAAACGCTCATCGCGTTTGGCGTCTTTGTCGTTGCAATCTACTATTATTTAAAAGACATCGCAGAAACTGTGCACAACTTGGTTGGTCAGCTTGTTGTCCTATCGTCGCAGAAGGTCACACCGCCAAGCCCTGACAGCTCCTCAGGAAAAGATTTTTCAACGGTCCTGAAAAACCTTGCCCAAGGCAGCGCATTATTGTTGGGCGCCTTGGTCGCCGCGGCGACGCTTTTCTTTACCTTGATCAAAACATGGATCAACGAACGCACCACAACAGCCGACGAAGAAGGCTTAATCACCGACCGCATCAACGCGGCGGTGGCAAGCTTGGGCGCGGAAAAGACAAAGAAAGATTTTGAAACAGGCAAAGAATACACCGTCCCCAATATCGAAGTCCGCATCGGCGCCATCCTTGCCCTTGAACGCATGGCCAAGAAAAACGCCGATGTGCATATCCAGATTATGGAGATTCTGACCGCCTATATCCGCGAAAATGCGCCGCGAACAAAAAAGGATCATGATAACCCACCGCGCCAAGATATTCAATTGGCCTTTACCGTCATCGGCCGCAGGCCATTACTTGGGAAAATTATCGAACGCAAACAGAAACCAGAAAAATATCGGTTAGACTTGCGGAACTCTGACTTCACCAAAATTGAAGGAAAAGATGAGCCCGACTTCGATCACTGCATATTTGATAATTCAACTTTTAAAATGTCGAAACTCCAGAACATTAAACTTAATTATGCATCTTTGAAAGATGCTAATCTTTACGACGCGGATTTCTCAAACGCGAAGATGGGTGAAACGGAATTGGATCGTTCACTTCTCGTTAAGGTTAAATTACAAGCTATTAATTTCAAAAAAAATTGGATCGTTGAAAGGCGCTTATTTTAAGGATTTAGATTTGCTTAACATACCCATTTCGCAGGATCAAATCGACACAATGTTCGGCGATGGGTCATTCACACTGCCCGACTCCATAACGTGGCCATCCGATCGGCCCGAAGAAAAATTGAGCGATGACGAATTCTACACAAAATGGGAAGAATGGAAAAAAACCCTGCCACCCGGCGGCGATTAACGACCTGTTCGTTTGGTTTGCGTTTTCTTTTCCGCGCGGCGTTCGGCGCGGTCCGCGATATAGTAATAGCCGTTGTCGCGGGCGCGTTGGCGCAGTTTTTCTTCGGTCGCCATATAATTCTGGACACACATGCGCATATAGACCGCCAGAATAGGGTTGATGCGGTCTTGGTATCCCACGCCCATTTCTTTGAAAAACTTGACCACGTTGGTTTCAAGATACAGGGTCACTTTGGTTTTCGCGGGACGCGTTTCAATGTCCCATCCGACGGTGTGCCATTCGTCCGGAAACATGTCCATCAATTGAACGGTGATGTTGTCTTCGTCCACGCGCATCAGATCGGTTAACAGGCGGTCTTTTTCAACTTGGCGGTTATAGGCGGCGCGGGTCATGGGCATTCCTTTCGTTGCCATGATCCTAGCGCGGCGGTGGTTAAAAGCGGGTGCGTGCAACGCGCGTGCCGCACCGACGTGATACCGACGCGATACCGACGTTATACCGATGCGGGTTTTTGCACCTTGAACACCCCCGTGGCCGTGGCGATCAAGGTGCCTGTGTCATCGTTTAACGTCGCCTCGGCGAAATAGGTTTTCATTCCGCCACCCACCCGTTTTGCCCGTGCAATCAAGGTTTTTCCCGTCGATTGCGCCAGAAAATTCACCGAAAGGTTCAGCGTCAAGGCACGGTTCGGTTCGGCCCCATCGCCCGCAAAGCTGCCGGCAAATCCCATCGCCGTATCCAACAACGCCGAATAGGCCCCGCCATGGGGAATCCCCCGTCTGTTCATCAAAAATGGCGCGATCGGCATGTCCAATTCGGCGTAATCGCGTTCAAATCGGATCAGGCGGTATCCCATGTGTTTTTGAAACGCGCTTGGGTCTTCGTTCAGATCTACGGTATTGAAGTTCATATGTTTTTTGTGGCCTCCATCCCCAGCTTGGCGAATTCCGGGACCCATTGACCCAACACCAAACCCCGTTCCGGATCGGATCCATTGCCATCCAGCGCGCGTTTTTTGACGCCCTGCAAGATCGCCGCCATACGGAAAAAACAAAACGCCAGATAGAACCCAAAACGGTCAATTCCCGCCAATCCACGGCGTTCGCAATACAGGTCAATAAAGTCTTGATCCGTCATCAACCCCGTCTCGGCGCGGTCGATCCCCGCCAAACCACGGGTTTCTGCGCCATTTGGCATGCCCCATTGCATGATCACACCCGCCAAATCGGCGTAAGGATGCCCCAAGGTGGACAGTTCCCAATCCAGCACCCCGATGCAACGCGCGTTGCGCGGATCAAACATCAAATTATCAATGCGAAAATCACCGTGAACCAAAGTGCGTTGTCCATCGTCGGGCGGAATATGCGCACCCAGCCATGCGATCAGATCCTCCATATCGGGGATCGTTTCGGTTTGGCTGGCGTGATATTGTTTGGTCCAACGGTCAACTTGGCGTTGGTAATAATTGCCGTCGGGCCCGTAATCGGACAACCCAACACGGTCCAGATCAACATTGTGGATCGCGGCCAAAACGCGGTTCATTTCATCCATGATTGCGCGGCGGTCTGTCTGGGGCGCGTCGCGCAAGCTTGGGTCATCAAAGACACGACCATCAAGCATCTCCATGATGTAAAAATCCGCACCCAATGCGGCGGGATCTTGGCACAGGGCGACCATCTTGGCCACGGGTATATCGGTGCCCTGCAACGCCGATTGCACGCGAAATTCGCGATCAACCGCATGGGCGGATTTCAACAACACCCCGGGCGGTTTGCGGCGCAATACAAACGACCCGTTTTGTGCATGTACCGCAAAGGTCGGGTTCGATTGTCCACCCGAAATCTTTTCAACACGCAAAGGGGATTTGATATCCAACCCATTGTATTCAATCCATTTTTCTAGATTTTCGATGTTGATCAGCTCTGTCATACCTGTCCTAACTATAACTTAGCAAATGCTCTGTGTCGCGGGTGACAAACGGGGTTTCGTTGAACGTGCTTACAAACCGAACGCCCTTTGTCGCCAAAAACATGACGGTGGTCATAGATGCGTTTTTGATTTGCAGCTGAAGTTCAATTTGTTGGCGTTTCGATGTTTCTAAAATGGCCGACACAATTTGGGAAATCGCCCCGCCCGAACTTACCGCAAGGATGGTTTTGGCGTCTTTGACCGCCATCAAATCACGACATGCTTGCGCGGTGCGTTGGGTGAATGCCGACCATGTTTCAGGCGGATCGGTGATGTCATCGTCCTGCCACGCGGCGACCGTGCTGCGCAGGTTTTGGAAATGGACCTTGCGGTCGGTGTGAATGCCATCGGGCGCGGGATCGGTGGCAAAGCGCGCGTTTAACAACCCTGTAAAATCATATTCATTCAACCCCGCATGCACGATCGGATCCTGTGCCGCACAGCCCAAACCACGTTGAATACCGCGCAGTGTTTCCGCTTGGCGCACCATCGTTCCACAGGCCCAGACATCTGGGGAAATGCCACGCGCGAACAAGGATTGCCCCAAGGCCAAGGCTTGATCATGGCCCAGATCAGACAGCTTGTCATAATTGGCCTGACCGAAACTGGCTTGGCCGTGGCGGACCAATATCAACTGGGCCATTAGGTCTTTTCCAGATAAGTACGACAAATCCAAAGCGCGCTTAGCGCGGGTCTGGTTTGGCCTTCGATTTCGATGGTGGTATCCCACTTTGTGGTGATTTCAGCGGGACGCGCCTGGGTTAATTCGGTCAAATCGAAATGCGCCCTGATGCGCGCACCTGCCAAAACAGGCGACAAAAACCGCAGCTTATCAAAGCCATAGTTGACCCCCATCGTGGTTTTTTCAAAATCGGGAACTGCATCGTAAAACATCGCGGACAACATCGACAGCGTCAAAAACCCATGTGCGACCGTCCCACCAAAAGGGGTCTGTGCCGCACGTTCGGGGTCAAGGTGGATATATTGCCAATCCTCTGTGACATCGGCGAATTGGTCGATTTGCTTTTGGGTAATTTCAAACCATCGCGACGTTCCGACACGGGTACCGACCATGGTTTGATAGGTCTCAAGGGATATCTCAGGCATCAATCTTCTCCGAATATGCTGGGACCTGTGGCGACGTTAATGCCACCCGATACCGGGATAATGGCGCCGGTGATATAGGATCCACCGCGCCCACACAGAAATTGTAAACACGCCGCAATATCATGGGGCCGCCCTACGCGCCCCAAAGGAACACGGTGCCCGACCCGATCGGCGCCCGCGTCTTGGCCAATGGCAAAGCTGGTCATACCCGATTGAAACGGTCCCGGGGCCAAAGCATTGACGGTAATATGTCGGGGCGACAATTCTTTGGCCAAAATACGCGTCATTTGATGAACTGCGGATTTCGACATTGCATAGGAATACGCGCCATCGCCCATTGCCACTTCGCCCATGACGGATCCAACGTTGACCACCCGTGCGGGATCATCGGCCGTTGAGGATCGTTCCAATAGATCCAGCAAAGATTGCGTTAGGTGGAACATGCCCGTCACGTTCAGGGTCATCACCTTGTCCCACGCATCATAGGGAAATTGCCCCAATGGTGCGCCCCATGTGCGCCCCGCGTTGTTCATTAAAATGTCCAAACGCTCCGTGCGTGACATCAGATTTTGAACGATCGCATCAATCCCATCTTGGGACCCCACATCACCCGCAAAGGCATGTACCCGCCCCGCATAGCCCACAGCGTTGATCGCATCGGCCGTTTCGACACAGTTTTGCACCTTGCGCGATGCGATGTAAACGGTTGCCCCCGCCGCGGCCAAGCCGGTTGCGGCCATGCGTCCAATACCCGTCGCGCCCCCCGTCACCAAAGCGGTTTTTCCCGCCAATCCAAATAGGTCATTCGGTGTCATATGATGCCCCCTGTTTTTCATAACTATGAAAGGACTGGGGCATTTGGTCCAGTGTTTGAACGACGTTCCTTTGGTTTCGCTGCGTCATTTGTGTGCAAACAACCGCCCAACCACGTAAATCACGCGTCAAGAGTTGCGTCACAGCCATAAGAGGATTATTCCCTTGGGAAACAACACCCGAAAAAAGGCGAATACAGCGTGGCAAATTATCTGTACCAAGGCGATCTCCCTGATGATCTGGATTTAGGACCAATCGTTGCGATTGATTGTGAAACGATGGGCCTGCGCCCTTATCGCGATCGGCTGTGCGTGGTTCAATTATCAGGCGGTGACGGACATGCGCATTTGGTTCAGGTCGCGCAGGGCCAAACCTCGGCCCCAAATTTGGAACGCCTTTTGACCGATAAAAATGTGCTTAAACTGTTTCATTTCGGCCGTTTTGATATTGCTGCAATGTATCACACCTTTGGTGCGCTGGCTGCGCCGGTGTATTGCACCAAAATAGCATCCAAAATGGTGCGCACCTATACCGACCGTCACGGGTTAAAGAACCTTTTGCAAGAATTGCTAAACGTCGATATTTCGAAACAACAACAATCCAGCGATTGGGGTGCCCCCGATTTGACCAATGCACAATTGGACTATGCGGCGTCAGATGTTTTGTACCTGCACAAATTGCGCGACGCGCTAAACGAACGATTGGTGCGCGAAGGCCGGATGGATTTGGCACAGGCCTGTTTCGATTTCTTGCCCGTGCGGGCACAGTTGGATTTGGCGGGCTGGCCCGAAGAAGACATCTTTACCCACTAAGTCGACAAAAGATCACATGGCTTGGGGCAACATATCATATTCAAGGGTCATTTTGTTCCTAAAGATCCTTTTGCCATTGATATCGATCATCATGTTATCGTCTATTTTTCTGTTGTCGCGCAGCAAACAAACAGCCGTCGAAATTCCATTTGCGTCCCAAGATTTGGAACAGCGCATCAAAGATCAAAGGGTATCAAATCCTTTTTATACGGGCACCAATGTCGACGGCGATGACATTCGCGTTTGGGCGACGCTATTGCGCCACGATTCAACGCAAGACTATGTCTTTCATCTAAATGATGTCGAAATGTCAAAAACCTCAGTTACGCAAAAAACCATCAATATAACATCCGAAACCGGGTCATTTTACAAAAAGCAAGATAAGATCCACCTAAAGGGATCTGTGTTGGTAAAAAATAGTGATGGCTATGATGCAACGACACCTGAAGCTTGGGTATTTGAGGGGGGTCTGCGCGTCGAAGCCGATGGTCCCGTCGTTGGAACAGGACCTGCGTCCAAGATCACCGCAGGCCACATGGTAATGACCAAATCAGAAAAGGGTGGCCCGATGCAAATCTACTTCACACAAGGGGTCAACCTAGTGTACGATCCAAAAAAAAGGGACTAAATCCGTGAAAAAACTTCTTTTGTGTGTCATGCTTTGCGTCTGCGCAGCGCCGATGTTTGCACAACAAAACAATGGCAAATTCGGCACGCTCGAAGAAGATTCAGACAAAGAAGTAAACGCAACTGCCGATACGATGATCGTCGAAGAAGAGCTGGGATATTCCATCCTAGAAGGCGACGTGGTCATCATTCAAGGCGGCACGAAATTGGTCGCTCGAAAAGTACGTGCCGAATACACCGAAGATCGCAGCGAAATCGAAGTTGTTATTGCAACGGGCGACGTTGTTTTAACCAGCGGCGAAGACATCGCCAAAGGCGATGTTGCCCATTATTATTTGTTGAAAGATGTCATCATCTTGACGGGCAACGCATATGTAAAGCGGGGCAAAGATACCCTGACTGCGCAACGCGTTGATATTAACACCAAAACAGGCTCGGCAACGATGACGGGTCGTGTGACGACCGTCTTGACCCCTAATCGTGAGAAAACTGATGACACAAGCAACCCTAGTCAGTGACAATCAAGACCTGGGTCTTTCGATCAAGGGTCTGCGAAAAAGTTACAAAAAACGCGTGATTATTCGCGACGTATCGATGGAATTGCGCCGTGGTGAAGTGGTCGCGCTTTTGGGGCCAAACGGATCTGGCAAGACGACATCGTTTTATGCGATCGCGGGGCTTGTTAACCCCGAAGGCGGTCAGGTTAAAATCGACGGCAAGGATGTCACATCGTATCCTATGTATCGGCGGGCGCGTTTGGGCATTGGTTATTTGCCACAAGAAATGTCCATTTTCCGCGGGCTAAGTGTAGAAGACAACATTTCTGCGATCTTGGATATTTCTGAAAAGGATCACCACACCAGACGCGAACGACTGGAAGAATTATTGGGCGAATTTTCAATCGAACATTTGCGCCGCACCCCCGCCATCGCGTTGTCCGGCGGGGAACGGCGTCGTGTCGAAATCGCCCGCGCGTTGGCAGCAAATCCAAAATATCTTTTGTTGGATGAACCGTTTGCCGGGGTCGATCCGATTTCTGTCGAAGACATTCGCCACCTGGTGCGTACGTTAAAAAACCGTGGATTGGGTGTTTTGATCACCGACCATAACGTGCGCGAAACGTTGGAAATTGTCGACCGTGCGTATATTTTACATGACGGAAAAGTTCTAATGTCGGGCACCCCGACAGAAGTCGTGGAAAACGAAAACGTGCGCCGCGTATACTTGGGTGAAAATTTCAAAATTGTTTGATAACCTTTTGGTACAACATAAATCTTTTCATTGACATCGTGTCCGTCCTCGCCTTGAATAAAGGTATTGGCGGTACAGTCATTGTGAGTCTTTGATCACATGCATGGGTCAATTTTACCGCCATAAAATCCGAAACGGACGTCTTTAACGCCCGCGCGTAAATGTTTTACGCCGCGCACAGAGAAGGTCTGTTTAAAACGATAGGAGTTTAAATGCGGTATCAAATTTCAGGAATGCACATCGACATCGGCGACGCTTTACAAACACATGTAAAGGATGAACTGGGCGCAGCTGTTTCCAAATATGCGGAACGCCCAACCGATGCCACCGTCGTATTTTCAAAAAGTGGCCATGAATTCGTCTGCGAAGCAACGGTCCATCTTTCAACTGGTCTAACCGCCCAAGCACGCGCTTCAAACTCTGAAATTTATACATGTTTCGATTCATGCTGTGAAAAAATGGAAAAACAACTGCGTCGATACAAACGCAGATTGAAAGATCACCACAAAGAACGAACTCACCCTGTTGAACTTTCCGACGCTTCCTCATATATCCTAGCGTCAAAGGATGATTACGAGGAATCGGAGCCCGACACATTACAGCCGATCATCATTGCTGAGATGGAAGCGAAAATACCATCTCTCTCAGCAGGGGAAGCCGTGATGCAAATGGAGCTTGCTGGTGCATCGTTTCTCGTATTTAGGAATGAAGGAAAAAACAGCGTTAATGTTGTCTATCGTCGTGATGACGGAAACATTGGGTGGATCGACCCTCAATAAAAGGCATTAGCGTTTACGGGAAAGTAAACAATTAATGAATCTGTTTGATTTGCTAGAGCCTGGGGCCGTGCGCGTTTTATCAACGGCCTCAAGTAAAAAGCGCCTTTTGTGCTCAATCTCTGAGATTGGGCACGCTTGCTATGGGTTTGATCAATCAAAAGCTGTCGGAGCGTTGATGGATCGTGAAAATCTTGGCCCGACGGGTGTTGGTAACGGGGTCGCTTTGCCACATGCGCGCTTGCAAGACATTGACCGGGTTCGTGGCGTTTTTGTCCTTTTGGAAAAGCCTGTTGAATTTCGTGCGGTTGACCATTTGCCCGCCGATATATTTTTCGCGCTTTTTGCGCCCGAAAATGCGGGTGTTGAACACTTAAAAGCATTGGCGGCCGTTTCACGTACCCTGCGCGACGGATCAATTTGCGCAAAGCTGCGCGCAAATCCAAATGCATCGACACTTTACACAATTTTGACCGAAGCACAGCGGACCCAAGCCGCCTAGGGCGCCCTATCACAAAAACCGAAACTGACAAAGTCTCGTTTATAGATCGCCCTAATATTGTCTGCGATGCGCGTCATGGTATTAATTTTTCCTATGCTTTGATCAGTTACCTATCGTATGTGCCATTTTTATGCCAAAGCCATGCATCTTGGATCATATCGCGCATATTTGACCGCTTTGGCACCCATCCTAATTCAGTGTTCGCGCGCACAGATCCAGAAACCAATTTTGTGCAGTCCCCCGGTCTGCGATCACCTTCGATAATTGGGACGCTGCGATTTGTGACGACACGGGATTGATCGACAACCTCACGGACAGAAAATCCATCCTCCGTGCCAAGATTAAAGACCCGCGACCCATTTCCATCCAATAACCAACTTAGAACCGAAACATGTGCATCAACCAAATCGCACACGTGCACATAGTCACGAATACAGGCCCCGTCGGAAGTATCATAATCGGTACCAAAAATCGTTAACGCGTCGCGTTTCCCGTCGATTGCCTGAAGTATTAATGGAATAAGTTGGGTTTTGGGTTGATGGTATTCACCAATCTCGCCGTCAGGATCACCGCCCGCGACGTTAAAATATCTAAAAATCACATGTTTTAACCCAAATGCATTGCCAAAGTCGGTAAGGATATCTTCGACTGCTTTTTTGGATTCGCCATAGGCATTGATCGGATGCTGTGACGCGGTTTCGTCAAGAACCACATTATCTCGGTCGCCATAAGTCGCACAGGTCGACGAAAACAAAAAATTTTCAATGCCTGCCGCCACGGCCGCAATCTGATCCTAGCTGCCGCGCTTCAATTCAACACCCGGGGCAAAGGCGATGAAAAATGGGTTTTCATATCCATCTTTTCCGTATCGCAAATCCGTGTGGTCATCAAATCGAACCACCCGTCCCCCTGCGCCACGCAAAACCGCATGGCCCGCTGCGGTATCCCATTCCATCGTACGTCCCAAACGGGGATAAAGATCGGCTTCACCAGTTGCGACCAGACAGAATTTAAGCGACGATCCCGCGCCGGTCATGTCATTGACTTTATAAAGATTTATATAATCATCTGTCGCCTGGTCGCGATGTGATTTTGATGCAACGACGACAAGATCATCATTGTTCGGTGATTTCACATGAATCGCACTTGTTTCACCCGGTGCCTTTGCATCAAAAGGGGCAATTTCTTCGACGCTTTGGCCCGTTTCATCGGTGTAAAACAATCGATTTTTTGCAGGTGCATAGACAACGCCGCGGGTGGGAACACCATTTTCGACATAGGAGATATTTACCGTAAAATCGCCACGCCGTTTTATGAATTCTTTTGTGCCATCCAACGGGTCAACGATCAAAAAATTGTCGGCAACCAAATCATGGGACGCGGCCTGTTCTTCGGTGATGATCGTCACGTTCGGAAATGCTTGCCTTAAGCCTTCAAAAATGACGGCATCTGCGGCTCGATCGGCCTTAGTGACGGGACTGTTATCATCTTTCGCTTCGACACCCAAATCACTTTCGATATAGATTGCCATGATCTCATCGCCCGCCAAGAGGGCCAATTTTCGAATGATTTCGGTAAGTAATTTGTAATCCAATTCTGATCTCTTTCACACAGTTATCGACGAAGGATTGATTGCCAATTTTAAACGCTCGCCTTAAAGTTACCCATAATGCAAACTTGTCAAAGTTGACAAGTCTGACAAAGCCGAGGACAGGTTTGATGTTTACATCATGACGCAGCACATCATCTTTTGGTGCCGCCATTAACATGGGCATCGTGATTTTGCATACGGTCGTGCATCGCTTCGAATGCTGCGATTGCAGTGGCGATATTATCGAACGTTATAGGTTCGTCTTGGGCAGGAAACGCGGTTGAAAATCTTTCGACATTAAAAATTGCATTAAAAACACTGGGCGCATTGCGGCCGCCAATTGCACCTATGTGCCCGACCGACGTGGGGCGGCCATCACCACCGCCTGTATCCATGCCGTGGCAAGATGCGCATGAAATATCGC
>JAYPUL010000050.1:0-16869 GCA_038134005.1 Paracoccaceae bacterium
CTTCTTGCGAACTATATTGTGCGAAATAGGTGTCATCGCCCGCATCGATCAAATTCACCTCAGTGATTGCACCATCCGCGCTAATGAAAAGGCGGTTTGGTTCGCCCGCGACGTCTGAAAAATATCCGCTAAGTGTGATTTCACGGCCATCGACCAGTGTGATCACCAAATCATTTCCAACCCGTTCAAAACCAGACAGTTGATGACGCGCAAGATTTAAAGAAATCTGTTCATTCTGTTGCAGGAAAATAGTACTGCTGCCAGCTTCTCCAGAAACAACACCACTCTGAATTCCGCCCACAGGGGTACGGAGAACGAAATTAATCGCTTGCATGTTACTACCACTCTACCTCAAAGCACATTTTGTGCATTTTTATCATTAGGTATAAATTTAACTACTTTTGGATATTAATGATATATTTTTTTCTAGTTTATCATACTTTTGTCAAATTTTGTGTGCCCATTTCGGCACAATATGAACCAAGCCCAGGCATTTCAGAAACATCATGTAGCACCAGTTGGATGATTTATGCCCACCGCGGTTTCGTCTTTTTTAGGAAAGATCCAATGCCATGTTCCGCTTCTTCCCCCTCCCAAATATCGGCAAGACAGGTGATCGTTGCATCAATCACCGCGTCATCAATTCGGGGTCCCAATGTTCGCACCAATGCCTTTGACGCGGCGGCCGCTTTGGGCGCGGTGTGTAGATAGGGTTCAATTTCATAAGCGATTGCCTGATCCATATCCTGCGCAGCGACCTTGTGCGAAATGATATTCAGACGCAGAGCGTCATCGGCATCAAAGATGCGTGCATTCATAAAGACTTGGCGCGCATTGCCTTCGCCCATACGGGCTACGACATAGGGGCTTATTGTGGCCGGAATGATCCCTAATTTTGTTTCCGTCAGTCCGAATTTGGCTTGATCATCAGCAACAACGACATCACAAATACAACACATGCCGATCCCCCCGCCATAAGCGGCGCCATGCACCCGACCGATCATCGGGGCGGGAATTTCGTTTAAGGCTTGAAGCATTTTGGCCAATTTACGCGCTTCGGCCATCCGTTGGGTGCGATCCGCCTTGATCTGTTCGTGCATCCACCCCAAATCACCGCCGGCACAGAAAATATCCCCCTGCCCCGACAAAACAACGGCACGCACGGTGCCATCGGTTGGACAGCTTGAGGCAAATTCGGTCAATTCGGCGATCATCTGCGCCGACAATGCATTGCGTTTTTCGGGCCGTGCCAATTCTAAAAAAACAACCCCAAGGTCATCACGGGTGACGTTCAATGTTTCATAGGTCATTTTCATGTCCGCAATCCTCGTGCAAATTCACCGACCTGTGCAAGGCGGTCCAAATCAATTCCCGTTTCAAAGCCGCGTTTTTCAAGCATTTCAACAACCGCTTCTGTCGCGACATTTCCGGCAGCGCCTGGCGCATAGGGGCACCCCCCCAATCCGCCGACCGCTGCGTCGAAAACGCGCAAACCCATGTCCAACGATACACCTATATTTTCCAAGGCGCGCCCATGAGTATCGTGGAAATGACCAGCCAAGTGCGCCGCAGGCACCTTGGCCAAAACCGCCGACAACATCGTGCCTGTGGTATTTGGCGTGGCCGCACCAATGGTATCCCCCAAGGACACCTCGTAACACCCCATGTCGATCAACGCCTTTGATACGTGCGCCACCTGGTTTGGATCCGTCGCCCCATCATAGGGGCAATCCGTCACACAAGACACATACCCGCGCACGGGGATACCCGCTGCTTGCGCCGCGTTTACGACCGGTTCAAACCGCGCAAGGCTTTCCGCAATCGAACAATTTATGTTGGCTTGACTGAACCCTTCTGAGGCAGATCCAAAAATCGCGACTTCGTCCGCACGCGCGGCAATTGCGTTTTCCAACCCCTTTAGGTTCGGCGTCAAGGCAGAGTAAACGACCCCCGCTTTTCGCGTAATACCCCCCAACACCTGTGCTGCGTCGGCCATTTGCGGCACCCATTTTGGGCTGACAAAGCTGGTCACTTCGATTTTGGAAAACCCGCATTCTGAGAGGCGATCCACCAACGCGACCTTGTCCAAAGTCGCAATATGTTTCTTTTCGTTTTGCAAACCGTCACGGGGACCCATTTCAAAAAGGGTAACTTGGTTCGTCATTGGCGGGACTCCTCTTTGTGGTCACAATACGGATGGACGAATGCCGGACAAGAGGAATGTAAAACTTCGTTGCGTCACCCATTGCAAGTGGCGCAAAAATCCGCATTGTTTGGCCAAACAAGATTGGATCCAATTATGATCAAAACTATTCCCAACCTGATGTCTCAAATCCGCGATCGCTTTGCCCATGTGGACACATGTCCGTTTTCGGGCGAACGCATCTTTTTTGAAAACGCGGGCGGCGCATTGACGTTAAAGTCCGTCGTCGACACCTCGGCCAAATTCGCGGCAATTCCAGACAACCAAGGGCGCGATAACGTGGCCAGTCATGCGTTGGTCGATATTATCAAAACTGCGAAATCCGATGCGGCCGATTTATTAGGCGTGACAAGTGGTCAGTTTTTTGTCGGCGAAAGCGGAACCGAATTGTTGTTCCGTGTGATCCGTTCGGCGGCGATGGGCGCCACAGATGGGGGCAATATCGCCGGGTCAACTTTTGAACATCCCGCGTCTCGCAGCGCAGCATTGCATTGGGCGCATCATTCCGATCGTCCGTATCTATCGGTGCCCCACAACGATGAAACAGGTTTGGTGACCGCCGATGATTATGCCGCCGTGGTGGATGCGAAAACCCGTGTTGCAACGATTTTGCATTCTTCCCCTGTCACAGGTATGGGGGTCGATGTTGCCACAATTGCAAAAACCATTCGCGCGGTATCACCCGATTGCTTTATCGTGGTGGACGGCATTCAAAACGCCGCCCATGGTGCGATTGATATCGAAAGTTATGACATCGATGCCTATGTGGTGTCGCCATATAAAATGTTTTCGCGCCACGGATATGGCTTTGCCTGGGTTTCAGATCGTTTGACAGCATTGTCACACGAACAACTTTTGAATGGACCGAAAGAGGCGTGGGAATTTGGCACACGCGATACAGGCAGCTATGCCACTATGTCCGATGTTGTGTCTTATCTTGATTGGTTGGGAGGGCAATTTAGCACATCGGAAGATCGCCGCGAACGACTTGTGGCCGCCGGTCAGGCAATTTTGGCCCATGAAACAGAATTAACCAACGCGATGATTCATGGCGTTGGTAATTTGAAAGGCTTGGCCCAGATCGATGGCGTTGAAATAATCGGTGGCAAAGATAACCCAAAGCGCAAGGGTTTGGTGTCTTTCCGCATTCAGGGACGCCCATCGCCAGAGATCGTCACCGCGCTGAATGATCGTGGCATTCGCACGCATACCCGCAAGGCAGATCATTATTCAGGCGGCATCCTAAACCCACTGGGATGGAGCGATTGCGTTCGCGTTTCGGTGTGTCACTACAACACGATGGACGAAATTCGCGCGTTTTTGACAGCAATGCAGGACATTACGGCCTAAAGCGACTTGATCCAAAATTGCAACGGTTTTTTGGTCTGGTGATCGTGCCCGATATCAGTCCAGGAAAACGTTGCGATTGATCCATCTAATTTTTCATAGCCCCGCTTGCGCCAAAATGGATCAAGAGGTCTATACGAAATAGGGCGCATTGGATGATCATTGGGACGTATCACGCCACAAAACGCGATGTGTTTAAACCCAAGCGCACGCGCGTGGGTTTCGCGATGATCAAAAAAAACATGCCCAATGCCATGGCCACGATATTCGGGCATCAAGACCGATTCAGCGCAATAAAAGAAGTCACTTAGATCATAATCGGTTTCCGAAAAAGCGGCTGCGAAATCGTCGGCATGATCGGCCATTGGCGTGCCTGTGGATGCGCCGACCAAACGATTGCCATCAAATGCACCGACCAAAATTGCATCTGCGCTGTCGCGATAGCTTTGCAAATAACGACGTTCATACTCAACGTCGCCATCATATAGATAAGGCCATTCATAAAACACCGCGATCCGCAATCGCGCGACGTCATCCAATGCGGCAACCAACGCATCCCCGGTTAGAACGCGCACATCGATCATTTGACCTGTGCGATCCAGTCAGACAGATTGTAATAGGTCACAACGCGGGTGATTTTATCGCCCTCAAGTGAAAAAAATGAACCCGCAGGCAAACGATAGTTTTGCCCATGCGCCGCAGGTAAATCGCCATCGGTTTCCAAATAAGTGCCGTTCACGATGAATTCGGCGGCCGCACGTGTTCCTTCAGAATTCGCAAAAATTACCATATCAGTCAGATTTTCGCGGTAACAGCGGGACATATGCGCACAAAATTCGCGAAATGCATCTTTGCCAACGCGAATATTTCCTTCGTTCACGTGATGGGCCACATTATCGGACAGGCAAGCAATCATCGCTTCGATATCGCCTGCATTAAAGGCGTCAAAATAAGATTGAATTGTGGCGTTCATTTATCTCTCCAACGGTTGGCCCCAGCGACGGATCAATTGATCCGCGATCTGGTCACGGGTTTGTCGATACGCGTTTAACTTGGTTTCCCGCGTCTCGCCTATTCCAGTTGGGTCCATTATTGGCCAATATTCGACATCTAGGTGAAAAAACCGTGTCAATTCCAATGCGCGGCGCTGGCTGGCAGGCGAAAGAGCAATGACCAAATCGAACGATGATAAATCGTCGCCCCATTGTTCCATTTCATCAAAACTGCGGGACCGATGGCGCGACAACTCGACATCAATTTCCTGACAAACACCGATCGCAAAGCCATCGATTTCCAGATCATTCATGACACCAACAGATTGAACATAGGTGCCCGTACCATAGAATTTTTTCATGATGCCTTCGGCCATTGGCGAACGCACTGCGTTGTGGTCACAACAAAATAGGATCGACTGAGGCAACCCACCAGGCACGATTATGCTCCGAAATGCAGAACACAGATAAGCGTAAACAAACGCCGTGCTGTGTCATTGTCGATGATCGCCTTTCCCTCTAAACGTTCGCTTAGAACGCGCGCACCTTCGTTATGAATTCCGCGACGCGCCATATCGATCGTTTCAATTTGGCTGGGCGGCATATTTTTAACCGCGTCATAATAGCTTTCGCAGATTGCCCAGTAATCTTTGACCACCTGACGGAACGGAGACAGTGATAAATGAAACTCGGCCGCCTTTTCCCCCACTTCTGTCGCGATATCGAAAACCAACCGCTTATCACGGATCGATAAATCCACTTTATAAGGTCCCTCAGGAACAGTCCGATCATCGCGTTTGGGCAATTCAAACGTGTTGTCTTCTAATAGGTCAAATATCGCAACCTTGCGTTCCTGCTCAATCTCGGGCGTGGGCGGCGGAAGGTTACGGTCATCTAGTTCAATGTTGGCAATTCTGCTCATGTCAAGCTCACTTTCAGTCAACATCTTGCGTACTGTATACGGACAAGTCAAACAATGCTTTACCCAACGTCGCCTGAGCGCGTTACGAATTTAGATGTTTTAACCGAGCAGACACAGACAGCCTATGTGCTTCTAAGCTTTCTGACGTCGCAAGACGTTCCGCCGATGGCCCAATCGCGCGTAACGCGTCCGGCGTCATGCGCGCCAATGTTGTGCGTTTTATGAAATCCATCACCGACAAACCGCTGCTAAAACGCGCCGATCGCGCGGTTGGCAAGACGTGGTTCGGCCCACCGACATAATCGCCAATCGCCTCGGGCGTCCACGCCCCTAAGAAAATTGCACCCGCGTGGGTGATTTTCTCTGACAAAGCCATCGGATCCGCGACACAAAGCTCTAGATGTTCAGGTGCAACACGGTTCGACAGGGCCGCCGCCACATCTAGGTTGGGCACAATAATCATTGCGCCGTAATCAAGCCAACTGGCCCCCGCGATCGCGCGCCGTTCCAGTGTTTGCAAGTGTGCATCTACGGCATCGGACACCTTTTGCGCAAAAGCCGCGTCGTCAGTGATCAAAATAGATTGCGCGCTTTCGTCGTGTTCGGCCTGGCTTAGCAAATCCAAAGCAATCCAATCGGGGTCATTGTCACCATCCGCAATCACCAAAATTTCGGACGGGCCCGCGATCATGTCAATTCCCACCTTACCAAAGACACGACGCTTTGCGGCCGCGACGAATGCATTGCCTGGGCCTGTGATTTTATCCACCGCCGCGATTGTTTGCGTTCCATAGGCCAATGCAGCAACCGCTTGGGCTCCACCAATACGGTAAATTTCATCAACGCCGGCCAAGCGTGCGGCCAACAAGACCAACGGGTTTACAACACCATTCGGCGTAGGAACCGTAATCGCCAAACGTTCGACCCCCGCCACCTTTGCCGGGATTGCATTCATAAGAACCGACGACGGATACGATGCTAATCCACCGGGCACATATAAACCGGCCGCCGAAACAGGTGTCCACCGCCACCCCAATTCAGCACCACTTTCGTCGGTCCAATAAGCGTCCTCGGGCATTTGACGTTCGTGATAGGCGCGAATGCGTTGTGCCGCCAATTCTAATGCGGCGCGGTCATCTTCCGTCACTGTAGCGACGTAATGGTCAATGTCGGCGTCCGAAAACCGCATGGTGTCTGCGGTCAATTCCAAACGATCAAATTTCGCTGTCAACTCCAACACGGCCGCGTCACCGCGGTCGCGCACATCCTGAATGATCCCCGCAACGACGTGGTCCACATCCGGGCTATCTTCGCGTTTTGCACTGAGAAGCGCCTTAAACTGGGTTTCGAATGCAGGATCTTGAGCGTTAAGCAATACTGGCATGGAACTCTCCGATTGGTTGGCACAGCAGATACATGCCACGCGCCCAATCGA
The DNA here is from genome assembly GCA_038134005.1 of Paracoccaceae bacterium. Taxonomy (GTDB): domain Bacteria; phylum Pseudomonadota; class Alphaproteobacteria; order Rhodobacterales; family Rhodobacteraceae; genus CAJXSD01. The sequence continues at coordinate 6,900 of JAYPUL010000050.1, forward strand.
CAAGCCCAAAGCTATTCCGGGTGATGCGGTACTTTGCCCGATGGCGCGGTATAGGGACGGGTGACATCGCGCAAGGTGACATCCAACGCCTCGACCGACGCGCGGATTGCGCCGTCACCGGCAAGGGTCAAGGTGACATGGCCCGCACCGTCGTCAGCCCCGTCAAATGTGACGGACAGCAACGACAAAATGACATCTACATCGGATCGATCAATTCCTTGCGACGCGATTGCCGTGACCGAATTGATAACCAAAAGCGATTGTACGCGTTCAGGTCGACGGTTATGCGCCTGAGCCGCAGGCGCATCTTCCCAACGAAAGCGATTGATAAGACACACCAGACGCCGCGATGGGCGATCCCATTTCATTTCAATGATTGGGAAAACCGCGTCTTGGGCCAGCGCCGACAAAACGGTCAAATCGTCACCAGTCAAAGCGCCAAGGTTTAATGGCGCTTCACGGCCATCTTCGAACCGTGCGTCTGTCGCCATTATTCAGAAATCCTTTCGACTTTTGCGCCCACAGCAGATAGCTTGCGGACCAATTTTTCATACCCGCGATCCAGATGATACACGCGGCTAACCTTGGTTTCGCCTTCGGCGGCCAGACCCGCCAGGATCAACGACACAGACGCGCGCAAATCTGTTGCCATCACGCGCGCGCCTTTGAGCTTTTTGACGCCTGTCACTTTGGCCGTGCCACCATGGACTTCTATGTTTGCGCCCATGCGGGTCAATTCGGGGGCATGCATGAAACGGTTTTCAAAAATCGTTTCCTCAAGGTTCGACACACCGTTGGCCGTACACATCAACGCCATCATTTGCGCCTGAAGGTCGGTTGGAAAACCTGGGTAAACTTCGGTTTTCACATCAACAGATTTCACATCCTGGCCAACGCGTTTGACAAGAATGCCGTTTTCGGTTTCTTGCACCTCAATGCCGGCCTCATGCAGTTTATCGACAAAAGCTTGGATCAGATCTAACCGCCCACCGATACATTCAACTTCGCCACCTGCAATCGCTGGGGCCAACATATAGGTGCCCAATTCAATGCGGTCGACAACAACGGGATGGGTTGCACCGTTCAAACGATCCACGCCTTGGATCGTGATTTCCGACGTGCCTTCGCCTTCAATTTGCGCACCCATTTTTTGCAAACAATGAACCAAATCGACAATTTCGGGTTCCCGCGCGGCGTTCTTTAGCACCGATGTGCCCTTGGCCAAGGTTGCCGCCATCACAAAGTTTTCGGTGGCACCAACAGAGGCAAAACGCATTTCATGCACCGCGCCCTTTAACCGCCCGCCCGCGACTTGCGCATGTAGATACCCGTCTTTCAATTCAATTTCGGCGCCCAACGCCTCTAGCGCGGAAATATGTAAATCCATGGGACGGGCGCCGATCGCGCAGCCGCCAGGCAAGGACACAATCGCGCGGCCTTCACGCGCCAAAAGCGGGCCAAGAACCAAGTTGGACGCCCGCATTTTGCGCACGATGTCGTAATCAGCGGTTAGATTATGCAAGTTATGCGATGACATCGCCAATACCAAACCATCATTCAATGACGTGACTTCGGCCCCGAGCGACGCCAATAACGCAGACATGGTTTTAATATCGGACAAACGCGGCGCATTCGTTAACGTCAGCGGTTCATCACTTAGCAAGGTCGCGGGCATCAACGTCAAACATGCGTTTTTTGCACCTGCGATAGGGATTTGCCCTTTCAACGGACCATTGCCCGTGACCAATATCGAATCCATGATTTATTCCTTCTCTGCCTCGGTCGGTTTTGAGCGCGCTTTGGCCTGCGCCTTGCGCTTGGCCATATTCGCTTTTAGCGCGGCCTTTAACCGATCTTCACGCGTTTGCGCCGAATTTTGATTGTTTTTTTCTGTTTTTTTGCCTGTCATGTTTATTCCATACAGCAAGGATAAAAAACCGTCCAGATTACACTTGCGTATCGGCAAAATAACGTCTAATGACGCGCCCACGGTGTGCTGCTGTAGCTCAGTGGTAGAGCACTCCCTTGGTAAGGGAGAGGTCGGTAGTTCAATCCTACTCAGCAGCACCATTTTTCCAAAATCACAGAATTTATCATGGTCGCATGGCGTGATTTCGCACGGATTTTACCCCCTAAAATGCGAAATGCTGGTTCAACATAAAGCTGAACCAGCACCACTCACACAAAAAAAGTTCTTCACTTAATTAGTATCGTATTAATACTAAATGCCGCTAAGTAAAGTGCAATTTTGATAATTTTTTGGGAATAGATTTTAATCATGAAACTTGCTAGTTTTTGACCAAAATGTTCATGGAAATAATATGATTAGCTCTTTAAAAATTCTTGCTGATTTGCGATTGATGGTTCGCCAAATGGAAACCGATCTTGGAATTTCCGATTTTAGCCATTTAAATCGCAGCTTATTGTTGGCCGTCACAAACCTTCATGACGAAGGTGGCACGGCATCCACTGCCGATTTGATGGAACATCCATTATTGAAAGAATTTTCCCGCCCTTCAGTTTTTCGCGCGCTAAAACATCTTGAAAAATCAGGTGCGATTAAAAAAGTGGGCGATGTTCGCGGATATTATGCGCCCGCACTTTAACGTATCTCGGTTAACGATGGTTGGTTTAATTTCAGCGTAATTTTGGAATCGGGAAATCCATATGTCTGAAGACATCAAAAACTTTATCGTGATATCAATCGCCTATCTGGTAACGTTTTCGATAACATTCACGCTCATTACCCCGTTGCAAAATTATCTTTTGGTTGGCATTCCCAACACAATTAGCATTCTATTCTTGCCACATGGCGTTCGCATTTTGGCGGCACATTTCTATGGCTGGAAATCGATCCCATATTTATTGCCGTCCGCCTATTTCATGTATTTCATCATGACGAGGGTCCAAGGCCTTCATCTTGACCCAATCACCCCCACAATTAGCATCATATCCGCCTATATGGGTGTCAAATTGACTATGATTTTCACACGCCTAAGTCATAGCAACTTTGATTTTGTCTCGTGGAAATGGATCTTGTTGGCGGGATTTTTGGGATCAATAATAAACGGCTTGGGTCACGGGCTTGCGCAATCGGAATTTAGCCTTTCGTCGCAAATTCTGGGCTATGCGATCGGCGATGTCGCTGGACAATTCACGTTGATGTTGTGTTTGATTTTTTATTTCCGTTTTATCCAGAAATCCGAACAAGCATAGACAAAACGTTTCCCCCACACTTGCACAATCCTTGACAGCCCATCCAAAAGCACGTTTGATTCACCCAGGTTGCAAATAAATTTTGGGTTATCTTATGTTTGTTTTACGGTGTTTGTTTGTAATTTTTGTTATGAACCCATGCCTTGCCGCGGCAGATTGGTTCACGTCGCTGGACGGGCCGGACGTGTTTGGTGAAAAACATGCGTCTCTTTTCGGCGAAATGGCACGATCACAAGACCTTATCCTATTCAAATGCCATTCTAACGGAAAATATTAGATGCATTGGTTGATCACCTTGACCAATCCGCCCGAACAACTTCGCGAACTTAGTGGCCATATTTTAATGCAATCTGACACCGGCCAGCCGACATCAATCGCCGTTGATCTTCAACCCTGGAACAAAGATCATATTGCATTGTCTGCGTATAATGATCCCACGATTTTTCGTTTTTTGGGCGATATCCGGGCCGCGTATTCGAAAATAGAATTTGGTCATGTCATCCCAGAAATCGACGTTAAAACCAGCGACTTTGCGTTTGCGCGCTTTTCCACGGCAAGCGTGAATGGTTTTCTTACACATTGCGGATTGCGTTAAGCCTGCGATGAACTGGTTTCTCGGTACCAAACGTAAATGCCCGACGCGACAATCAAAACTGCTCCAATGATTGTGAATTTATCAGGATATTCATCAAAAATAAGCGCGCCCCAAAGCGTTGCCGATATTAATCCGGTATAGGCAAACGGGGCCAAGATGCTGGCTTCGCCAAGGGTTAACGATGTAATTAACATCCATTGCGCCAACGCGGCCAGAATGCCAATGCCCGCGATCATACCCCATGCAGTTGCTGACAAGGGTGTCCAATACGTCGGCACAATAGCCGACAAAAAAACAGCGCCGAAGAGCGCAGAGTAAAAAAGCGATGTCCATGGGCTTTCGTTTTTGCCGACAAAGCGCGTGAATAGGTTATACCCGGAATAAAACACTGCCGCCATCAACGGCAAAACGGCGTAAACCGAAAACACCCCCATGCCGGGCCGGATGATAATCAAAGCACCGATTAACGACATCGCGATACCAAAAATGCGTCTGGACCCGATTTTTTCGCCCAAAAACAACGCCGCTCCTAATGTGATCAAGACCGGGTTGACGTCCATGATCGCCGTCGCTTCGGCAAGACCAATTTTTGAAATGCTGAAAAAGAAACACGACGATGCCAACATTAAAAACAGAGACCGCGCCAATTGTAATTTGGAGTAATTGGTGCGACCCAAACGCCGGATATTTGGCAAGACAATCAAAAAAACCAAAACAGCCTTGCTTACATAACGTGCCCAGATTGTTTGAATAGGGTGTACCTGCATCGACAACAATTTTGCCAAAGCATCCATCATTGCAAAACACGCGATGGCCGAAATCATCAATAAGATTGCTTTTTTCTGGTTCGGCATGCGGATGCCTACTTTGACTAACTCACCCACACAGACCCGATCTGGTGCGACATTGCAACCACTTGCCGCCAATTCACTTGTTTACCTTATGTCATTAACGTAACAGAGGCACACAACAATTTATGAGTGGTGATTTAGAATGAACGTAAAAGGAGCCGTCATCGTCGGCGTAATTTTGGGCGGTGCAATCGTCTATAGCATTCCATTTGCTTGGCAATATTGGCAAGGATCCTACATGTCCCAACATATGGCACATCACGGGATGCAAGGTGCGGGCATGATGCATGACGAAACCAACATGCCCATGTTGAACGGAATAAACACCACCCAAGATGAAGTCGATGATTTGAAAGCACTTTTCAACACACATAAAGACATCATACGCACGGTGACATTGATCCCAAATGGGATCAAAACGATTACCGAAACCGACAATGACGCACTTCGACCATCATTGGTGAACCACGTGGTCGGCATGATTGAGCGCGTTGAAAACGGCGATAACCCACATATTCCGATCCAAAGCCTTATGTTGACCCCGATTTTCGAAGATGGTGAAAGCATCACAACCGAAATTAACCCGACCGAAAAAGGTGTCGAGGTTATCCAGACATCCACAAATCAAGTGGTGGTTGACGCCTTGCAAAAACACGCGGCCGAAGTGTCAGATTTGGCAGAACGCGGGATGCAGGCCGTACATGAACAAATGATGTCCCGCAATTAATTTTGCGCTGGAAATCATTGTTTTTGGTTCGGCGAAGCGGTGTCCACTTGATTTGACAATCCGCCGATGTGGCATAAAATATGTGCGACTGTGATAAGGAACATAAAATGTCGTTTGTTGGGATTGATCTAGGAACGTCGGGGCTTCGTGCGCTTTTGGTGGATGAGCATGGACAGGTCATTGGATCCGCCGAACACCATTATTCGGTGTCAAATCCACAAAACGGATGGTCCGAACAGGACCCCGCACATTGGACAAATGCGTTGGACGCAGCAATGCGTGCGTTGGGGAATGCCCACCCCAATGCCGTTGCATCATTAAAGGGTATCGGCGTGGCGGGGCACATGCACGGCGCGACCCTGTTGGATGACGCGGGCCAGGTGCTTCGGCCATGTATTTTATGGAACGATACGCGATCACAAGCACAAGCCAATAGATTGGACCAAGCCCCACAGGTGCGTGATTTATCTGGCAATATTGTTTTTGCGGGCTTTACAGCGCCAAAATTGGAATGGGTGCGTGAAAACGAACCTGATATTTACGTGCGAGTGGCAAAAGTTTTATTGCCGGCGGCCTATCTTAATTTTTATCTCACAGGCGATTTCGTTGCCGATAAGTCGGACAGCGCTGGGACATCATGGTTGGACGTAGGTGCACGCGATTGGTCCGATCATCTTTTATCCGTCGGTCACATGTCACGCACACAGATGCCCCACCTTGTCGAAGGATCCGGCGCCGCAGGGTACTTGCGCCAAGAATTGTGCCGCGCGTGGGGCGTCAGCGGTCCCGTCACCATCGCCGGGGGTGCCGGCGACAACGCCGCGGCTGCCTGTGGCATTGGCGCATTGAACGAAGGCGTGGGATTTGTTTCGCTTGGCACCTCTGGCGTGCTTTTGGCGGCGCGTGATGGATATCGGCCAGCACCCGAAACAGCGTTGCATACGTTTTGCCACGCTGTACCTGAGCGTTGGTATCAAATGGGCGTGATGTTATCGGCGACCGATTGTTTGAACTGGCTTTCAACGCTTACGGGAAAATCACCTACCGCTTTAACAAGCGCCTTGGGCGATACGCTGCGTCCGCCATCGACTGTGCGGTTCCTACCCTATTTGTCAGGGGAACGCACACCACACAATGATGCCGATATTCGCGGCGCGTTTACCGGTCTTTCAACGGCCACTACAGTTGAGGACATGACCCAAGCTGTTTTGGAGGGCGTGGCATTCGGTTTACGCGACAGCCATGAAGCGCTGCGCGAAACTGGGGCAAGTTTTGAAAGCCTGATCGCAATTGGCGGTGGGTCAGCATCGCGTTATTGGTTGCGTGTCATCGCAACCGTCTTGGGCGTGCCTTTGACGTTGCCCAGCAAGGGCGAATTTGGCGCCGCTTTAGGTGCGGCACGTTTGGCCATTTGTGCCGCTACATGTGCAAATCCAGATGACATTATGACTACGCCCGAAATGATAGATCAAATTGATCCTGTTACCGACCTATCCGATGCGTTTGATCAAGCGTATGAAAAATTTCGCGTGGCCTATCCTGCGATAAAATCTGTGCAATAATCATATTATTACAAATACTTGATGACCTGAAAACGCCCGTTTGGGCGGTTACCCCGCGCGTAAATTGCACCCTGTAACAATTCGTAACAATTCTGCAAACTTACCGAAAAGGTTAAACAAGAACGTGTCCGTCAAAAGCGGCGTGATGTGATTCACGCAAGCACATGGGAGGACACATCGTTGACACAGCCATCTGGTGGCGCAAACGGATTGCAATCCGTTCCTGCATTATTGCGTCGTAACGCGCGTGAGATGTCAAATTCACCCGCCTACCGCGAAAAAGAATTCGGTATTTGGCAAACTTGGACTTGGGCGCAAGCCTTGGATCAAACCCAAAACTTGGCGCTTGGGTTGTTAGATTTGGGTGTCAATCGCGGTGATTTCATTGCCATCATTGGCCGCAACCGTCCAAGCCTTTACATGTCTATGGTTGCTGCCGAAATGGTGGGGGCGATCCCAGTACCGCTTTATCAAGACGCGGTCGCCGAAGAAATGGCCTATGTCCTTGGGCATTGCGGCGCGCGCTTTGTCATCGCCGCAGACCAAGAGCAAGTGGACAAAGTGTTAGAGGTTCAGGATGAATTGCCTGAGTTCGAACACATGATATATCTCGATGCTCGTGGCATGCGTAAATATGACCACACGCGCCTGCACGATTATGCAAACATAATGGAAAATGGTCATGCAAAACGCGATGACTTGTCGGCAGAACTTGCGAAACGCGAGGCAGAGCTTAATTTCGATAGCACCTGTGTGATGCTGTACACGTCGGGCACTACGGGCAAGCCGAAAGGCGTTGTTCTTTCAAATCGCAATATCGTTCAAACGGCGCAAGCGTCGTCTGAATTCGATCATCTGCGTGGGTCCGAAGACGTTTTGGCATATCTGCCAATGGCATGGGTTGGTGATTTCATTTTCTCAATCGGCCAAGCCTATTGGACGGGTTTCTGTGTAAATTGCCCAGAAAGCCAAGACACCATGGCAATGGACCTGCGCGAAATTGGACCAACCTATTACTTTGCGCCGCCCCGTGTATTTGAAACACAATTGACCAACGTCATGATCCGTATGGAGGACGCAGGGCGTTTCAAAAAATGGCTGTTCGACACATTCATGGCGCATGCGCGCAAGGTGGGTCCGCAAATCCTTGACGGTGGCAACGTCGGATTTATGGATCGGCTGAAATATTCCTTGGGCGAATTGTTTGTCTATGCTCCTTTGAAAAACACTTTGGGCTTTTCCAACATTCGCGTGGGATACACAGCGGGCGAAGCGATTGGCCCTGAGATTTTCGATTTCTATCGGTCTTTGGGTATCAACCTAAAACAGCTTTACGGTCAAACCGAAGCATCCGTTTTCATCACCCAACAACCTGATGGCCAAGTGCGTTCGGATACCGTTGGCGTGCCAAGCCCCGGCGTGGAAGTGCGCATCGGCGATAATGGCGAAGTATTTTACCGCAGCCCAGGCACCTTTGTTGAATACTACAAAAACCCCGAAAGCACCGCCGATACCAAAGACCCCGAAGGATGGGTTGCAACGGGCGACGCGGGATTCTTTGAAACAGACACTGGCCATTTGCGCATTATCGACCGCGCCAAAGACGTGGGCAAAATGTCCGACGGCGGCATGTTCGCGCCTAAGTTTGTTGAGAATAAATTGAAATTCTATCCCAACATCCTAGAGGCGGTTGTGTTCGGCGCAGGGCGTGACAAATGCGTGGCCTTTATCAACATCGATATGTCTGCGGTCGGCAACTGGGCGGAACGCAACAACATCGCCTATGCAAGTTACCAGGAATTGGCGGGGCATCCGCGCGTTTTGGATGCGATCGCTGGCCACGTCAACGAAGTCAACAAATCCGTTGCCCTAGACGAAATGTTGTCAGGATGTCAAATTCATCGCTTTTTGGTCCTTCACAAAGAATTGGATGCAGATGACGGCGAATTGACCCGCACCCGCAAGGTACGTCGTAAGATCATAGGCGAAAAATTTGAAGATCTGGTTAACGCGCTCTACGACGGATCGACCAGCGTCTCTACCGAAACCGAAGTGACCTATGAAGACGGTCGCAAAGGGTCGATCAAAGCCACACTTGAATTGCGCGACGCACAGGTTGTGCCTGTGGCCACGAAACTAGCGGCAGAATAAGGAAAGCACATGTTAGACGAAACACAAGGATATCTGACAGCCGACGGCCGCAAGATTGGTGGCGTGGTGATGGACATGCGCAACATCACCCTACGCTTTGGCGGGGTTGAGGCGATCAAGAACATCAGCTTTGACATCCGCGAAGGCGAAATTCGCGCGATCATCGGCCCGAACGGCGCCGGTAAGTCATCGATGTTAAACGTTATTTCGGGTTTCTATGTCCCACAAGAAGGCGAAGTTTGGTTCCGTGGCGAACGCCGCGCGCCATTGAAACCTTATGAAGTTGCACGCCAGGGCATCGCACGTACGTTCCAAAACATCGCCCTTTTCGAAGGCATGAGCGTTCTGGACAACGTGATGACCGGCCGTTTGACCCAAATGAAATCAGGCCTCTTTAGCCAAGCTCTTTGGAAAGGGGCGGCCGAACGCGAAGAGGTTGAAAACCGCGAAATTTGCGAACGAGTCATCGACTTTTTGGAAATTCAACACATCCGCAAAACGCCCGTTTCGCGTTTGCCCTATGGTTTGAAAAAACGCGTGGAATTGGCCCGCGCCTTGGCATCTGAGCCGAAATTGTTGCTTTTGGATGAACCTATGGCCGGCATGAACGTCGAAGAAAAAGAGGACATGAGCCGCTTTATCCTATCCGTGAATGATGAATTCGGCACCACAATCGCGCTGATCGAACACGATATGGGCGTGGTTATGGATCTTTCCGATCGCGTTGTTGTTATGGATTACGGCAAAAAAATCGGTGACGGCACCCCTGATGAGGTACGCAACAACCAAGACGTGATCGACGCCTATTTGGGGGTCGCCCATGACTAAGATTTCCGCCTCTGTAACACGTCGGTATTACGTCGGTATT
>JAYPUL010000051.1:0-16081 GCA_038134005.1 Paracoccaceae bacterium
TTGGAAATGGCTCTGATGGGCGATGGCGTTCCAGCAGCAGAAGTTTATGACATCCTAGGCACCGACGCAGGCGTTGAGCGCGCGTTGGCAAAACTAGACAGCATCAAATCTGACATCGTTTGGTGGGAAGCAGGCGCACAGCCTCCACAGCTATTGGCGGATGGCGAAGTTGTTATGTCAACAGCATACAACGGCCGTATCTTTAACGCAGCAGTCGCAGAAAACCAACCTTTGGTTGTTGTCTGGGACGGTCAGCTATTGGATTTCGACCTATTCGTTGTTCCAAAAGGCGCGCCAAACAAAGATGCTGCGATGGACTTCATTGCATACGCAACAAGCACCGAAGCACTTGCAGCACAAGCAAGCTGGATCTCTTACGGCCCTGCACGTAAATCCTCTGGCGCAATGGTTGGTCTGTACTCAGACGGCAAAACAGAAATGGCACCACACATGCCAACAGCCGGCGCAAACCTAGGCAACGCTTTGGTCAACAACTTTGAATTCTGGGTCGATAAGGACGCAGAATTGAACGAGCGTTTCAACGCATGGCTTGCGAAATAATTCGCAAGATGGACCTGCCCCGCACGGGGCAGGTCACCATTTAGAAAGATCTGGAAATGACCACGGACACCAATCCCCAAGTATTAACAACTGTCGATGGCGTACCTTTGAAAAAGGCCCTAAACCGCGCGATGTTTCGTGCAAAAACGCGGGCGTTCTTTTTGGTTTTTCCACTCCTTGTTTTTATTCTGGTCACGTTTATTGCGCCCATTGGCCAAATGTTGTCGCGCTCAATCAGTGACCCGCGTTTCATTATTCACACCGAAATTGGCACCGATGAAACCACGCCAATTATGCAAAACGTAAAAGCATGGTTTGATGCGAATCCTGCCGGTACCGAACCTGACGAAGCCGCCTTTGCTGCGCTGGCCGCGGATATGTTGATCCTGAAGGACCTAAAATCCGCTGGAAACGTCGGGACGCGTATCAACTATGAACTTTCTGGCAGCCGGTCGATGTTCACAAAAGCCGCCCGCAAAGCAAATAGCATGAAAGCCCCGTTCAAAGACGTGTTCATGGATTTGGATAAAGACTGGGCAAACCCAGAACTATGGTCGGTCATGCGCAACGCGTCTAGCTATCGGACCGATAACTTTTATCTGGCGGCTGTCGACCGCAAGCGCGGAATCGATGGTTCGATTGAACAAGTCCCCGAAAATCGCCGCGTTTATGTTCAACTGTTCATTCGCACGCTGCTATTGTCGTTCTTTATTACCTTTACAACCTTTGTGTTGGGGTATCCGATCGCGCATTTGTTGGCGACATTGCCAATGCGCTATTCCAACCTTTTGATGATTTTCGTTCTTTTGCCGTTCTGGACGTCGCTTTTGGTGCGCACGACCAGTTGGATGGTTTTGCTTCAAAGCCAAGGGGTTGTGAACGATTTATTGGTCTATTTGGGTGTGATCGGCGATGATGGGCGCATTCAAATGATGTACAACCAAATCGGTACCGTGATTGCGATGACGCATATTCTATTACCGTTCATGGTATTGCCGCTTTATTCGGTGATGCGTACGGTCAACCCGTCCTATGTGCGTGCGGCGCGCAGCTTGGGTGCGACCAGCTGGACCGCGTTCCGACGTATTTATTTCCCGCAAACCATCCCTGGGATCGGCGCGGGCGCGTTGTTGGTGTTTATCTTGGCCGTCGGCTATTACATCACGCCCGCCTTGGTTGGCGGATCGGACGGTCAGTTGATTTCGAACCTGATCGCATTCCACATGAGCAAATCTTTAAACTGGTCCTTGGCCGCAGCCCTAGCCGCGATCCTGCTGGGTGGTGTTTTGGTCCTGTACTGGGTTTACGATCGCCTGATCGGTATTGATAATCTGAAATTGGGGTAACTATGGCACTTCCTTCGCACGCATCCACGTTAGAGCGGATCTGGCACTATACCTATTTGGTCACATGCGGATTGATCTTTCTGTTCTTGATTGCCCCAATCTTGGTTGTGATCCCGCTCAGCTTTAACGCCGAGCCGTATTTTACCTTTACCGAAAAAATGCTGCGCTTTGATGCCGACGGCTATTCGATGCGGTGGTACGACATGTTGTTAACCTTTGGCATGCAAGCCCCAGAAGCCATCCGCGACAGCGCATGGTGGTCCGATGCATGGCAAAACGCACAATGGATCCAAGCCGCCAAGAACAGCTTTATCATCGGGTTCTTTTCAACGGTCGTCGCAACAGTTTTGGGAACAGTCGCCGCGTTGGGATTGTCGCGTCCCGAAATGCCATTCAGCCGCACAATCATGGCGTTGTTGATTTCCCCGATGATCGTACCGATCATCATCACGGCCACGGGTTTGTTCTTTTTCTATTCTGAAATCAAAATCCAAGATTGGGGCATTCCCTATCTTGGTGTGATTTTGGCACACGCAACCTTGGGCATCCCGTTTGTGATCATCACCGTGACCGCAACATTGGTCGGGTTCGATAAATCCCTAACGCGCGCGGCGGCAAATTTGGGCGCCGACCCAGTGACAACATTTTTCCGCATCCAAATGCCATTGATTATGCCAGGCGTGATTTCAGGGGCATTGTTTGCATTCGTGACATCCTTTGACGAAGTTGTCGTGGTCCTATTCGTTGGCGGGTTGGATGAACAAACTATTCCGCGCCAAATGTGGAACGGTATTCGTGAACAAATCAGCCCGGCGATTTTATCCGTGGCAACGATTTTGGTCATCGTATCCATCGGTTTGTTGACCACGGTCGAATTGCTGCGCCGCCGTTCCGAACGTCTTCGCGGGATCACACCCAGCTGATTTGGGGACCATCCCTATGGCCCATCCCATCGTTTCAAGATTTTTCGAGGTTGTCACAGATCATCGTAAAATCTTGAACCTGCCAGGATCGGTCACCGGTCGATTAACCGCGACATGGGCCAAGGTTATGGTCTTTCCCCAAACTTTGGCGCCAGCATTGATTTTATTTGGTGCGCCTGTGATAGATGTGATGTTGATCTTTGCTGCGCGGTTCATGGCAATGCACGTTGTTTGGCTATTGGATCGGCATATGCCTTATACGCGTGCGCTTGGGCTATGCCATCTGGTGACATTTGGTCCCCTGTTGGTTTATTTTGCCATTGATTTCGATCAAATCAACACCGCATGGGGATCGCTTGCGCCGATATTTTCGTTTTACGTGGCGACAATAGCGGCGTGTTTGTATATGGATCTCAGGGATCTTATCGTACATCTGGCGGGGCGGCCTTATCCCGCTTATATGCGGGATCATCATCGCAATGGGCATATCACCATTGACGATCCACGCATCGCGGAACCTGTGACAATTCTAAATCGCATTTTGTGGTAACATGATGACCACACGCCACAACGCTAAACGAGGCTCAACATGAAAACAGCGCTTATCACACACGCGGATTGCTTGGATCACGTGACGCCCCAGGGTCACCCTGAACAGGTGGCGCGCCTTCAACATATTTTGCACGCTTTAGAACCACTTGACCTAAATCGCGTAACGGCACCTATGGCGGCGGATGATGATATTTTACGGCTGCATACACAATCCTATTTGGACATGCTGCGCGATGCGTTGCCCTTTGAGGGCACCGTACAATTAGACGCCGATACGCATATGTCATCAGGTTCGCTTGACGCGGCCTATCGCGCAGCGGGCGGCGTTTTGCGGGCGGTTGATATGGTTTTGGGCGGTGACGCGCCAAATGCATTTGTTGCAGTACGCCCGCCCGGCCATCATGCGGAAACCGAAACACCGATGGGGTTTTGTTTGTTTGGCAACGTGGCGTTAGGCGCAAAACATGCGTTAGAGTTTCATGGATTATCACGGGTGGCCGTGGTTGATTTCGATGTTCACCACGGCAACGGGACGCAAGAATTATTGTGGGGCGAAAGACGCACGTTGACAATCACCAGCCAACAAATGCCACTTTGGCCGGGCACTGGGCGGGCTGATGAAACAGGCGCCTATGACAATGTGATCAACATTGCCTTGCCGCCACAAAGCGATGGTGCCCACATGCGCCAGGTTTATGAAACGCAAGTATTCCCCAAATTGCGCGCCTTTAAACCAGAATTGATCCTGATTTCAGCGGGATTCGATGCCCATCGTGATGATCCTCTGGCGGAATTGAATTGGGACACCGATGATTTCGCATGGCTTGCCCAAGAAATTTGCGCAATCGCTGCCACAATTTGCCAAGGGCGGGTGGTATCGGTGTTAGAAGGTGGCTATGATTTGACAGCGCTGGCAGCATCTGCAAAAGCGCATATTGAACAATTATGCGAGGCCGCGAAATGACGGATACAGCCATCGAAGAAATGACATTTGAACAAGCCATGTCCGAATTGGAACGTGTTGTAGGTCAATTGGAACGCGGCGACGTGGCATTGGATGATTCCATCCGCCTTTACGAACGTGGCGCGCTTTTGAAAAAACGCTGCGAAGCCAAGTTGAAAGAAGCCGAAGAAAAGGTTGCCGCAATCACCCTTGACGGATCGGGCGCACCCACAGGGACAACACCCGTCGAAGGTCTATAAATGTTCCAAACGCACCTGTCCGCGTGTGCCCTTGCGGTTCAGACCCATTTGGACGATCACCTGACATCCTATGGGGCGACCGATGTGGTGCAGGCAATGCGCTATACCTTGCAGGGCGGCAAACGCATGCGCGCCTTTTTGGTGATGGAAAGCGCGCGTTTGTTTGATATTCCACAAGATCGATCCATTTGGCCCGCCGCAGGGATCGAAGCGATCCATGCCTATTCCTTGGTGCATGATGATTTGCCTTGTATGGACGACGATGACCTGCGCCGTGGCCGTCCGACTCTTCATAAAAAGTGGGACGAAGCGACGGCGGTTTTGGCGGGCGATGCGTTGCAAACGCTGGGTTTTGAATTGACGTTATCCCCAAACACCGGCGACGCCGATGTCCGCGCGCATTTGGCATTGGCGCTTGCGCAGGCTTCGGGTGCGAAAGGTATGGTGCTGGGTCAAGCGTTGGACATCGCGGCAGAAACGGCGACTGCGCCGCTGACGCTTGATGAAATCACCCATTTGCAACAGGGCAAAACAGGTGCATTGATTTCCTATTCCGCACGCGCAGGCGCAATTATGGCCAAGTCCGACGATCGCCCGTTGGCCGAATTTGCGCGCGCGGTTGGCCTTGCCTTTCAAATCGCCGATGACATCTTGGACATCGAAGGCGACCCCGAAAAAGCCGGTAAGCGTTTGAACAAAGACGAAGCCGCCGGCAAGGCCACTTTTGTATCATTATTGGGGATGGACACCGCAAAACAACGTGCCCGATCCTTGATCAACGATGCCTGCGACGCCATATCCCAATACGGCCCCAAGGCTGAGAACTTGCGAGACTTGGCAAATTTCGTTATTTCACGCGACAGCTAACGCAAAGGACAGTGAATGACGGACCGCCCGTTGACCCCAATGTTGGACAAGATCACCGCGCCGCATGATTTGCGCGGCCTGTCGGATGCGCAATTAACGCAGGTCGCCAAAGATCTGCGCGCCGAAACCATTTCCGCCGTCTCTGAGACGGGCGGACATTTGGGCGCGGGCTTGGGTGTCGTCGAATTGACCGTTGCATTGCATGCCGTGTTTGACACACCAAAGGACAAAATCATTTGGGACGTTAGCCACCAAACCTATCCGCATAAAATCCTAACGGGGCGACGCGACCGCATCCGCACGCTGCGCCAACGCGGCGGGTTAAGCGGGTTCTCCAAACGCAGCGAAAGCGCCTATGATCCATTTGGTGCGGCCCATTCCAGCACATCGATTTCGGCCGCTTTGGGGTTTTCAACCGCGCGTGATTTGGGCGGCGCCTGCGATAGCGGCTTGGGCGATGCCATCGCGGTTATCGGCGATGGCGCCATGACGGGCGGCATGGCCTATGAGGCGATGAACCACGCAGGCCATTTGAAAAAGCGTCTTTTGGTGATTTTGAATGACAACGAAATGTCCATCGCTCCACCAGTGGGCGCATTGTCATCCTATCTGTCCCAGCTTTATGCAGGCGCGCCGTTCCAAGATCTAAAAGAAGCCGCAAAAGGCGCGGTTAGCTTTTTGCCCGAACCCTTTCGCGAAGGGGCCCGCCGCGCCAAAGATATGCTAAAGGGCATGGCCGTTGGCGGCACCTTGTTCGAAGCATTGGGATTTTCGTATGTCGGGCCAATCGACGGCCACGATTTGAACCAATTGTTGCCTGTTCTACGCACCGTCAAAGACCGCGCGACGGGTCCGATCCTGATCCATATCATCACGAAAAAGGGCAAAGGCTACGCCCCCGCCGAAGCCGCGATTGACAAAGGCCACGCAACCGCCCGGTTTGATGTCATCACCGGTAAACAACACAAGGCACCGTCAAACGCGCCGTCTTATACCCGCGTTTTTGCCGATGCCCTATTGAAAGAGGCCACCGCCGACCACCGCGTGTGCGCAATCACCGCGGCGATGCCTGATGGGACAGGATTGAACCTATTTGCCGAACGCTATCCATCGCGGTGTTTCGATGTTGGCATTGCCGAACAACATGGTGTGACCTTTGCCGCCGCCCTTGCCGCAGGTGGGATGAAGCCGTTTTGTGCAATCTATTCGACATTCTTGCAACGCGGGTACGATCAGATTGTGCACGACGTGGCCCTGCAAAACCTGCCTGTGCGCTTTGCGATTGATCGCGCCGGGTTGGTCGGTGCAGATGGCGCCACCCATGCGGGCAGCTTTGACATCGCTTATATGGCCAACCTGCCCAATATGGTCGTTATGGCCGCCGCGGACGAGGCCGAGCTAACACATATGGTTGCCACCGCCGCCGCCTATAACGACGGGCCAATCGCGTTCCGATACCCCCGTGGCGAAGGCGAAGGTGTGGATATTCCCGACCGCGGACAGGTATTGCCGATCGGAAAAGGGCGCATTGTACAACCGGGCAAAGGCGTGGCGATCCTCTCCTTTGGCACGCGCCTTGGCGAAGTCATCAAAGCCGCAGAAGTGCTTACCGCAAAGGGCATAACACCGACAATCGCAGATGCACGATTTGCCAAACCGCTGGATCGCGATTTGATCCTAGGCTTGGCTGCGGATCACAATATTCTGATCACCATCGAAGAAGGCGCCGTGGGCGGATTTGGAAGCCATGTTTTTCAATTGCTGTCCGACGCAGGCGCATTGGATACAGGCGCGTTGAAAGTACGGTCCATGGTGTTGCCAGATGCCTATATCGACCACGCAAGCCCACGTGACATGTATGACGATGCAGGCCTAAACGCCGAGCATATTGAGGCAAAAGTTCTTGAGCTGTTAGGCATCACCCAGCTGAGCGCATCACTTTAACGCGGTTTGTAAATCCGCCGACGCCTGTTGCGCCAACATCGCCACATCGGACACGCCCGCAACAAACCGATACCCCAGCGCACGCAGATCGGCCCAATCGCGCCCCGCGCTACAGACGGTCGCCAAAGGCATATTTGCGGCGTTGGCGGCCACTTCGATACGGCCAAGCAATTTTAAAACCTCAGGCGCATCGAGATGTTCCAAAAATCCGGCCGATGCCGCCAAATCATTCGGACCAATGAAAATAGCGTCAATGCCATCAACGGCACAAATCGCGTCAATGTTTTCAACGGCGTCAACATGTTCGCATTGTAACATAATCGTTAGATCATGATTTGATCTATGTTGCGCATAGGTCGCATCGTGCCCCCAATTCGACCCACGCACGACCGTTGCCGCATATCCGCGATGACCCCGCGTCGGATAATAAAACGCTGACACCACTTGGCGTGCCTGATCAGCGGTGTTGATCATGGGAATAATAAAATTCTTGAACCCGCGATCCAAGGCGCGTTTGATCATCGTTTCATTCGCATCTGGCAAACGCAATATCGGCTTACCACCCGCCGCAAGGATCGCGCGGGATATATCAACCCAACACTCTAAATCGCCGCTGCCATGTTCGCCATCAATGATGATGTCTTTCCAACCATAATGAACCAAAATTTCGGCAACATTCGCGGACCCAAGTTGCGCCCACGCGCCGATTATCATGTCACCGCCACGCAGCGCGCGTTTAAATGTGTTCATGGCATCCTCATCAATCTTGTTCTTGCTATGATTGATGATTTTTTTATGCCTTGTCCATCAAAACGATGTGCCAAGCCAAACAAAGCCTCCTCAATCACTCTGCGGCTTTGATTTCCCCGTTTTCAATTTGTTCGCGCTCGATGCTTTCGAACAAGGCTTTGAAATTGCCTTCGCCAAAGCCATCGTCGCCTTTGCGTTGGATGAATTCGAAAAAGATCGGGCCCACAACGGTTTTGGAAAAAATCTGTAGCAAAATTTTGGTTTCGCCGCCGTCCACCACGCCTTCGCCGTCAATCAAAATGCCGTGACGCTTCATGCGGTCAATCGGTTCTTGATGGCCGATCACGCGATCATGGCTTAGGTCGTAATAGGCATCAGGCGGGGGTGGCATATAGGCAATACCATTCGCCGCAATCGTGTCGGTGCTATGATAAATATCGTTCGATCCCACCGCGATATGTTGAATACCTTCGCCTTTGTATTTCTTTAGAAAGGCCACGATTTGCCCCGTTTCGCCGCGGTCTTCGTTAATCGGGATGCGAATGCGACC
Source organism: Paracoccaceae bacterium (assembly GCA_038134005.1). Classification (GTDB taxonomy): domain Bacteria; phylum Pseudomonadota; class Alphaproteobacteria; order Rhodobacterales; family Rhodobacteraceae; genus CAJXSD01. The sequence continues at coordinate 8,697 of JAYPUL010000051.1, forward strand.
ACACGGCGACGTCAAAGCGCGGCTAAAAAGACCGGTAAATTTGCCTTGGATGTCAAAGAACCGAATTTCACGGAAATTGAACAGATCGCCATAGAATTTGAACCACGTGTCCATGTTGCCGCGGAAAACGTTATGGGTCAGATGATCAAGGTAATAAAACCCAACGCCGCGTGGTTTGGATTGTGCGATCCAATCGAATTCATCATTATAGGGCGATGTGTTGAAATATTGATCGGTGAAATAAATCAACGACCCACCAATCCCAATGATCGCAGGCCAATCCACGGTTTTATCCGCACCGGTATAGGGCGTTGCCCCTTGTGACACCGCATGATCAAACGCGTGCTGTGCGTCGACAACGCGCCATGCCATTGACGGCGCACAAGGCCCGTGTTCATCCACGAACCGCGCGGCAAAGCTATTTGGATCGGCATTTATGACATAGGTGATATCGCCCTGTTGCCACAGCTCGACCGGCATTGATTTATGCGTCGCGACGTGGACATAGCCCATTTTGGCAAACAGGTCGCGCAATTCCTGTGGATTAGGATGCGCAAATTCGACGAATTCAAAACCGTCTGTCCCTGCGGGGTTGTCAGTGGAAATCACAGATTGCGGTGCGTTGTGTGGAAATGGGCCCATAGCTGTCTCCTTTCCAATAAATTTACCGCAAAATACCCGCCGAATGTGCGCAATCTTGACGTAATACGCAAAAATTAATACCGTATTTATGCACTGATTTAATATAATAGACGGATTTTCCGCATATGGACGCAACCGACCGCAAGCTTTTGTCATTGCTGCAACATGATGCGGCGCTGACAACCCAGATGTTGGGCGAACGCCTAAACATGTCGCCCAGCCAAGTCGGGCGCCGCAAACAAAGGCTTGAGGAAACTGGCATGATCCAAGGGTATCGTGCCAAGGTTGATCCAAATAAATTACGCCTATCGGTGCAGGCCTTTATTCAGGTCCAAATGCGGCGCCATGGTGCAGGGTCAGGCGATCAATTCACATCGCTCATCAAGCGCCAACCTGAAATCGTATCGGCATGGACGTTAACGGGCGAAGCCGATTATTTATTGCGTGTGTATTGTCGCGATTTGCCTGCGTTGAACTATTTGATCCATCACGTATTGCTGGAACATCCGACCGTGGATCGCGTACAAAGCCAGATCGTCATGAACCAAATTCAGGACGACGCACCATTGCCGATTGATTAGCGTTCGTTAAACCCTTTGCCCGCAAAAATCCGATCACGGCATTTTTCGATACGCGCCACTCGGGTCGCGCTTTGTTTGGCGTCACCAATGTGAATGCAATACATCCGTTGCCGACCGGTGGTCAGTGCTTGAAATGCCTCGGATAACGCAGGGTCCGCATCCAAGGCCGCAACCAATTCATCGGGCATCGCAACATGTGCGGCGGCGGGCTTTACCGGTTTTGCACCGCTGTCAGCGGCCTGTTTTGCACGGTGCAAATAATCGACGATCGTTGTCGCCATTGCCGCAGGACCGCCGTTGTCGGTGAATTTTATCACATTGGCGGTTTGCGTATTTTCGCCGCGTTTCACAAACAATCCCTGCGGATCATCGATCAAAGATGCGTTCATGAACGACAGGTGAAAATCACCCCGAAACGCGCCAAGGATAGCGATGTTTTTGCCATTATGGGTATAGGCGGGATGGCCCCATTTCACCACTTCGACCAGACCTGCAGCTAGGCAAATCTTTCGCAAGTCCGCCAAACCTTGGGCCCAGTTCTGGGTGCTGCACTCTGGTGTGCCGCCGCGCTTGCACCGCCCACACCCATCACGAAAATATGCGTCGGGATCGGTGATCATCATCTTACAACCAATCCCGCAAGATAGGGATCAACGGAATATCGGCCGGCGGCATGGGATAATTTTTCAAATCCCGCGCGTGCACCCATGCCAGATTCTGCCCCTCTTTACCCTGAACGATTCCGTTCCATTTGCGGCAGGCAAATAGCGGCATCAACAGGTGGAAATCATCATAGGTATGGCTGGCGAATGTCAGGGGTGCAAGACAGCTGTTCCAGGTCTCGATCCCCAGTTCTTCGTGTAGTTCACGCACCAAGGCCGCTTCGGGCGTTTCGCCGGGTTCGACCTTGCCGCCCGGAAATTCCCACAGCCCTGCCAAAGATTTGCCCTCGGGACGCTGTGCCAATAACACGCGCCCGTCGGGATCAATCAAGGCAACAGCAGAGACCAGAACAATTTTCATGACCGATAATCTGCGTTGATTTCGATATAGCCATGGGTCAGGTCACAGGTCCACACCGAGGCCGATCCTGTGCCCAAACCGATATCGGCGCGAATGATCAGGCTGTCGTTTTTCATATAGGCCGCGCCTGCGTCTTCGGTATATCCTTCGGCGCGCCATCCTTTTTCGGCGACCAAAATGTCACCAAACCAGATCGACAAAAGATCACGATCCGCCGCCGCGCCCGATTTACCAATCGCCATAACGACACGACCCCAATTCGGATCTTGGCCCGCGATTGCGGTTTTGATCAGTGGCGAATTGGCAATCGCCATTGCATGGATTTTGGCATCTTTGTCCGACTGGGCGCCGGTCACTTGGACCTCGACGAACTTTGACGCGCCTTCACCGTCACGCACAACTTGGTGTGCCAGATCCAAAAACAGCGCGTTTACTGCGTCACGAAACCCAACGTGGTTGCGATCAACGCTCACGCCGCTGGCGCCTGTGGCGACCATCAACAAGGTGTCTGATGTCGATGTATCGCTGTCCACTGTGATACAATTGAACGATGTGTCATTCGTGGCGCTGACCACCGCTTGTAAATCGGCTTGGGCGATTTTGGCATCGGTAAAGATATAGACCAACATCGTCGCCATATCCGGCGCAATCATGCCCGACCCTTTGGCCATGCCTGCGATTTTGATTGGGCCGTGTTCGGTGTCAATCGTTACAGTCGCACCCTTGGGATAGGTGTCGGTCGTCATAATGGCGCGTGCGGCGGCTTCGATCCCGCCTGCGTCCAAATCGGCGTTCAGCTGACCCAAGACCGCCACGATTTTATCATGTGGCAACGGTTCGCCGATCACACCTGTTGAAGACGTGAACACACGATCCACCGAAACACCTGTGGCCGCCGCCGCCGCCGCGGTGATGGCCGCAACGGATGCGCGGCCATGTTTACCTGTAAAGGCGTTGGAATTTCCCGAATTCACAACAATCGCCAAAGGCCCCGTGCCATCCAACCCGATTTTTTCCTGACAATCCAACACAGGCGCCGAGCGCGTGGCCGATCGTGTAAACACGCCCGCGATTGTGCTGCCGGCATCGGCCACGGCCAACATCACGTCGGTCCGGCCTTTGTATTTTACACCCGCTTGCGCGGTCGCAAAACGCACCCCGTCGATGACAGGAAGAGCAGGGAATTTTTCAGGTGCCAAGGGGGACACTTTGGTGATTGCGGCCATTTATTTCTCCAACAATGAAACGTCTTTGATCACGGCACTGTCAATTTTTGTCAGATCCGCTTTGGTGATTGTTGCGCTGTCTTGCAATTCGCGAATACGGCCTTCGACCACTTCACGCTGCATCTCTGAGGCAAGCTCACCTTTGACCGACTCGAACTCGGGTGCTTTGACGGGGCGTGTATCATTTAGCTTGATGACATGCCAACCAAATTGCGTTTGAACGGGCGCAGATACCGCGCCAACCTCCATCGCTTTTACAGCGTTTTCAAATTCGGCAACCATCATGCCCGCGCCGAACCATCCCAATTCACCCCCATTCGGACCAGACGGGCCCGTTGATTTGGATTTGGCCAATTCAGCAAAATCAGCACCATTTGCCAATTGATCCAAGATGTCTTTTGCGGCCTCTTCGGTTTCCAACAAAATGTGCGCTGCGCTATATTCGACGCCCAAATCTGCGCCTTCTGCGCCATATGTGTCGGCATAGCGTGCGCGCAACGCGTCGTCGGTTACGGTTGAATCGGACAATTCATTGACCGCAACCCCCGCCAACATCAAACGTTTTTCATTTTCGATCGCGTAACGCACCGCAGGCAAGTCTGGGTTTTTTGCAGTTTGCGACAACAGCGTTTGTTGGACAATTTGTTCCAACAATCCTTCAAACAACTGGTCCATCGGCAGGCTTTTATAATTATCTGGCAAAGTGTCATAGGCCAAGATCAAATGACCTACGGTAATGTCGGTGCCATTGATCGTTGCAACCACGGTTTCGGCGCTTGTTGCATCCTGTGCCAAACTTGGTTGCGCCAAAACGGCGGCAATTGCCAAAACACTTGCGGTTTTTTGCCAAATATTCATTCAAAACTCCTTTATTTACTGACTGCTCACGCCCCATGGCGTTGACACTATGGACACAGCCCCTTACATCGCTATGGGAATTTGTGAAGAACTGCCAGTACTACCTATTGGCTGATGACGCACCAAGCAAGGCCAAGCAGCGAAATGTTGCTTCACAACAAAGGGAAAACCATGCTGGGGTTTGGAAAAATCGCTAAAAAGATCTTTGGATCCTCGAATGATCGCAAAGTAAAAGCCATTCGGCCCCTGATTGATAAAATCAATACGCTGGAACCTGAATTTGAAAAATTGTCCGACGCGGATTTGATTGCGAAAACGTCGGAATTCAAAACCCGCCATCAAAATGGCGAATCGTTGGATGCGCTTTTGCCCGAAGCCTTTGCGAACTGTCGCGAAGCGGCCAAGCGGGCCTTGGGCTTGCGGGCATTTGATGTCCAGCTGATGGGTGGCATCTTCTTGCACCACGGAAATATTTCCGAAATGAAAACGGGCGAAGGCAAAACCTTGGTTGCCACCTTCCCGGCGTATTTGAATGCGCTGACCGGCAAAGGGGTGCATGTCGTTACCGTCAACGATTATTTGGCAAAACGCGACTCTGAATGGATGTCGAACGTTTTTGCGGCGTTGGGCATGACCACAGGTGTCGTTTACCCCCAACAGCCCGAAGACGAAAAACACGCGGCCTATGCCTGTGACGTGACCTATGCCACGAACAACGAATTGGGTTTTGATTATCTGCGCGACAACATGCGCGGCAGCATTGATGAGATGCATCAAAAATATCACAACTTTGCCATCGTGGACGAAGTTGACAGTATTTTGATCGACGAAGCCCGTACGCCTTTGATCATCTCTGGCCCGTCCCAAGATCGGTCCGAACTTTATATCAAGATCAACGAATTGATCCCACAGTTGGCCGATGAACATTATAGCATCGATGAAAAATCCCGTCAGGTGACCTATACCGATGACGGTAACGATTTTCTTGAAAATTTGTTGCATGTCCATGGGGTTTTGCCAGAGGGTCAATCGCTTTATGATCCGGAAAGCACAACCATTGTGCACCATGTCAACCAAGCGTTGCGTGCGCATAAATTGTTTTTCCGCGATAAAGAATACATCGTGCGTGACGGTCAAATCGTTCTGATCGACGAATTCACCGGCCGTATGATGGCAGGCCGCCGTTTGTCCGAAGGCCTGCATCAAGCGATCGAAGCAAAAGAAGGATGTTCCATCCAAGCCGAAAACGTGACCTTGGCCAGCGTGACGTTCCAAAACTATTTCCGCCTTTACGACAAATTGGGTGGCATGACCGGGACCGCGTCGACCGAAGCCGAAGAATTTATGGAAATCTACAAATTGGGTGTCGTCGAAGTTCCTACAAACCGCCCCGTTGCGCGGATTGACGAAGACGACAAGGTGTATCGCTCTGAGGCAGAAAAATACAAAGCGATCGTCGAAGAAATCGCCGAGGCACATGCCAAAGGCCAACCCATTTTGGTCGGCACGACATCCATTGAAAAATCCGAATTGATCAGTAAAATGTTGACCGATGCAGGGTTGAAGCACAATGTTCTAAACGCGCGTCAACACGAACAAGAGGCGCAGATCGTTGCCGACGCTGGTAAATTGGGCGCGATCACCATCGCGACCAACATGGCGGGTCGCGGGACCGACATTAAATTGGGCGGTAACGTGGAATTCAAGGTGATGGAGGCATTGGCAAACGACCCCGATGCGAACCCGGATGCAATCCGTCACGCAATTGAAAATTCACACAAAGCCGACGAAGATGCCGTCAAAGAAGCGGGCGGTTTGTTCGTTTTGGCCACCGAACGCCACGAAAGTCGGCGCATCGACAACCAGCTTCGTGGTCGTTCCGGTCGTCAAGGTGACCCAGGTCGATCATCGTTCTTCTTATCGTTAGAAGATGATTTGATGCGCATTTTCGGATCTGAGCGGTTGGATAAAATCCTATCGACTTTGGGGATGAAAGAAGGTGAAGCCATCGTTCACCCATGGGTCAACAAATCCCTAGAACGCGCGCAAGCCAAAGTCGAAGGCCGCAACTTTGACATTCGTAAACAGTTGTTGAAATTCGATGACGTGATGAACGACCAACGTAAGGCCATTTTTGGCCAGCGTCGCGAAATCATGGAAACCACCGATCTGACCGAAATCATCACGGATATGCGCAATGATGTTATCGACGATATGATCGATATCCATATGCCGCCGAAATCATACGCGGATCAATGGGATACCCAAGGGCTTTATGCAGGCGTCATTGAAAACCTGAACATGGATTTGCAAATCATCGCATGGGCCGCAGAAGAAGGCGTTGATGACGACGTCATGCGCGACCGTATCGAAGAAGCCGCCGACAAAATGATGGCCGACAAAGCCGCGGCTTTTGGCCCCGAAACAATGTCGCAAATTGAACGTCAGGTCCTGTTGCAAACCATCGATACCAAATGGCGCGAACATTTGGTCACTTTGGAACATCTGCGCAGCGTCGTTGGCTTTCGCGGATACGCCCAACGCGATCCGTTGAACGAATACAAAAACGAAGCATTCCAATTGTTTGAAAACCTTTTGGACGGCCTGCGCGGCGATGTGACAAAACAAATGTCGCAAATCCGCCCAATGACCGAAGAAGAACGCCAAGCCATGATGATACAAATCGCCGCACAACAATCTGCGGCACAGGCAGCCATCCAACAACAGGCAAATCCGGACGCGTCAGCCAAATCCACCGACGAATTGCCTGCGGGTTGGGAAAACACCGGTCGCAATGAACAATGCCCGTGCGGATCGGGCGAAAAGTTCAAACATTGCCACGGACGTTTGGCATAGTTCAAAAATAACCTCGCCCAGCATGATAACATGCTGGGCCTTTTTGTGCCGCCCATCGCGCCACAATACAAACACATTTAATCCCCATCTGTGCCTTATCGATGCCTTTTTAGGGCTGCATCATGCCTTCATCACACTTAAGATGAGGCAGCATTGCGTGCTTTTTTTCTTGGCCCAGCCTGATTTCCGCATCTCTTGC
>JAYPUL010000052.1:0-9914 GCA_038134005.1 Paracoccaceae bacterium
ATTCCAACGCACGCTGACCTTCTGTTTCGGTCAAGGTCGCTATTAAATCGCCTTGTTCTATTGCGTCGAAGAACCTGAAATCCGATTGGAAAACGTTAGGTTGCGGTAAATACGATACGTCATCCAACACCTGTGTTCAGATCAAATCTGATTACTATATCCCTCAAGGATGGCTTAGGAACGGCGGCTTCGGCCGCCGTTTTCTATTGTTAGGATATTTTTGAAAAAGCTAAAGATTTGCTTGCATTAAAGAAAGGTTGGCTTTCAACTAAACTTGGCCCACGCCACAGCATTCAAAATCTATGGCGATGGAAATCATATGATAGGGGGCGACATGTCTGAATTGGTGGTAATGTGGGATTGGTTGGCCTTCGCCGTGCGATGGTTGCATGTCATCACGGCAATCGCGTGGATTGGATCGTCATTTTATTTCATCGCGCTGGATCTTGGCCTGCGAAAGGTTCCCGATCTGCCCGTGGGCGCGCATGGCGAAGAATGGCAGGTCCACGGCGGTGGTTTTTATCATATCCGCAAATTTTTGGTTGCACCCGAACGCATGCCCGAACATTTGACTTGGTTCAAATGGGAAAGCTATTCGACATGGTTGTCTGGCGCCGCCTTGTTGATGATTGTCTATTGGGCGGGGGGCGAATTATACCTGATCGACCAAACCAAGGCTGATTTGGCCTTGTGGCAAGGCATCTTGATTTCGGCTGGATCATTGGCCGTTGGATGGATCATCTATGATTGGTTATGCAAAAACGGATTGAAGGATCGACCAACGTTATTGATGATTTTGCTCTTTGCGTTGCTGGTTGCAATGGGGTGGGGATACAACCAAATCTTCACAGGCCGCGCAACGTTGTTGCATCTGGGTGCGTTCACCGCAACGATCATGACCGCCAATGTGTTTTTCATCATCATGCCAAACCAACGTATTGTTGTGGCCGATTTGATGGCGGGCCGCGCGCCTGATCCCAAATACGGTAAAATCGCCAAATTGCGATCAACGCATAACAATTACCTGACCCTGCCTGTCGTTTTCTTGATGCTGTCGAACCATTATCCATTGGCCTTTGCCAGCGAATATAATTGGGTCATCGCAGCTTTGGTGTTTTTGATGGGGGTCACGATCCGCCATTATTTCAACACCACGCACGCCCGTGCCGGAAACCCGATTTGGACATGGCCTGTGACGGTGATTTTGTTCATCTTGATCATGTGGCTGTCGACCGCGCCGCTTCAACATGAAAATACCGAAGATGCGGCGTTGTCCGAACGGCAACATATCTTTGCCGCTTCAGATGGGTTTGAAGACGCCCAAGACATCATCTTGGGACGGTGTTCTATGTGCCATGCGGTCGAACCCGTTTACGACGGAATTCGACGTGCGCCCAAGGGCGTTCATTTGGAAACAACATATGATATTACCGCGATGGCCAAGGCGATTTATTTGCAATCGGGTCTGACCCACGCGATGCCGCCCGCGAATGTCACATGGATGGAGGAAAGCGAACGCCAAGCCATCCGCACATGGTACCGAAACGCCATGGATCAAATGCCCATCAGCCTTGCGTTAAATTGATCAACGTGGCGCAAAAACCGCAAAAATGATTTGAATTGCGGATTTTTCTCGTGTCATTATATCCTTTAGGGATATACAAAAGGATATCGCCTGAACAGGGGTAGAGTGGAAGGGAAAACATGCTCAAAGAATTCAAAGATTTTATCGCCAAAGGCAATGTGATGGACATGGCCGTTGGTATCATCATCGGTGCCGCGTTTACAGCGATCGTTAAATCCATGGTGGACGACCTGATCAATCCGATCATTGGTTTGTTCCTAGGGGGTGTTGATTTCACTAACAACTTTATCGTGCTCAGCGGCGATGGCGACTACGCATCCTTGGCCGAAGCGCATGACGCGGGTGCGGCCGCCTTTGCGTACGGCTCGTTCTTTATGGCAGTTATCAATTTCTTGATCATCGCATTCGTGGTGTTCATGTTGGTGCGTTACGTCAACAAAGCAAAAGACGCCGCCAAAAAAGAGGAAGCCGCCGTCGAAGCACCAGCCGCGCCAGCCGGTCCAACCGAATTGGACGTGTTGCTATAAATCCGCGATAGTTTGAAAAAATAACTGGACGCATCGCAATGCAAAAGGCACCCAAAATCGGGTGCCTTTTTTAATTTGGTATGGCGTGTTTACGCGCGTTTGACGAATAATGTGCCGCGCTGTTTTTTGTGGGTTTGCCACGCGTTTTTGTGCGCGGCTAGGACGGTTTCAAAGCCGGGAATATTAGACGGCTCATCCGCGATTAACACCCATCCATCAACCGATACCGCATCCAATAACCGTTCCAACACGGTTAACTGGTCCGCCTGTGGCAACATGTGCAGCGTTCTATCACACAAAATCACGTCAAAAACGCCGTCTGGTTTGAATTGTGTAATGTCTGCAACGATACCTTGGATTGTTAAACCTTCTGCATCTGCTTGGGTTTGAAGATCACGGATCCCGTTAGGTGACAGATCGACGCCCACAACATGATGGCCACGTCGCGCAATAAACAACGCATCGCGCCCCTGACCACAGCCGACATCCAAAATACGTGCCGCGGTTTTTTCAAATGTGTCGAAAAATTCGGTAAAAATCGCATTTGGTTGACCCAAGGCATGCGCCGTTTCACCGTATAACTTATCGTAATCATATCCCATGTATTGACCCCGCTTTTTATTCCCTGACCCCAATGTGGGGGCGCGTGGCGAAAGGTTCAAGACGAAAAAAGCGCCCCAAAGGGCGCTTAATTTGCGATAATGAAATCAATGCGACGTTATGCCAACAAACCGGCGTGACGCATGGCGGCTTTGACTTTGTCTTTGGTGCCGTCGGTCAACGGGGTCAATGGCAGGCGGACTTCGTCGGCACATAGATCCAGTAATGACATCGCGTATTTCACACCAACCAACCCAGGTTCGGTAAAGATCGCTTGATGCAACGGCATCAGACGGTCTTGCAATTCCAACGCTTTGGCATAATCGCCCGCAAGGCAGGCCTCTTGCAATTGTGAACACAGCGCAGGCGCTACGTTTGCGGTGACCGAAATACAGCCCACGCCACCTTGGGCATTAAACCCATGTGCGGTCGCGTCTTCGCCCGAGATTTGCAAGAAATCTGTGCCGCATGTGATGCGCTGGGCACAAACACGCGCCAAATCGCCAGTCGCATCTTTGACGCCGATGATACGCGGCAATTTCGCCATTTCGCCCATCGTTGCCGGCGTCATATCGACAACCGAACGGCCTGGGATGTTGTAAATAACGATCGGCAAGTCACAGGCATCATGCAGCGTTTGGAAATGCGCAATCAATCCCGCTTGGGTCGGTTTGTTGTAATAGGGTGTTACAACCAACGCGGCGTCTGCGCCCACAGATTTTGCATGCTGCATCAGGCGCAGCGATTCTGCGGTGTTGTTCGATCCCGCACCTGCAACAACGGGAATGCGCCCAGCTGCCGCTTTGACGACGGTTTCAACAACCAATTCGTGTTCTTCGTGGGTCAGCGTTGGGCTTTCACCGGTGGTTCCCACGGGAACCAATCCATGGCTGCCTTGGTCGATATGCCAATTGACCAACTTCTTTAGCGTTTCCAGATCCACAGCGCCGTTTTTGAACGGCGTGACTAACGCGGGCATTGAGCCTTTTAACATGACACGCTCCTTTCGTTTTGGCGGGCAGGGCCCGGATGAATGACAAGTTTTTGCCGATCACAATCTTGTAGGTGTTCTTGCGGCAAGAGCTGGTCTAAAGTGTCGCCAACCTATCCCGCTTTGCGCAGGAAATTGCAAGCATGTTAAGAGTATTAATTACATTTATTTCGTTTTCGGTGACCTTTGCATGGGTCCAATTGGCGTCGGCCCAAGACGGACCAAGGCCCTTGGCCAATGCATTCGAACACATCAAGACAAAAAACTGGACCGAAGCGGAACGCGTCGCCGCAAAAGACGGGCAAGCGGCGGTCGATGTCGTTGTGTGGACCAAACTGCGCGCGGGCGAAGGATCACCGGCGCAAGTGTTGGAATTTTTGTCCCGAAACCCCGATTGGCCGGGTTTGCCGTATTTGCGCAAACGCTCTGAGCCGGTGTTTGAAGGGGCCAGCGACGCACAAATCATGGCCTTTTTTGACAAAGTCATGCCACAAACCGCGCGGGGGGCATTGTTGTATGCACGCGCCTTAAAATCCGCCGGGCAAACATCGAAGGCCGAATTGACCATTCAAAATGCATGGGGCAGTTTTGCAATGGACCAAGATACCCAAGACGCAATTACCGCGCAATTCGCCAAATCGGTCAAAGGGTATCATGAAACGCGCTTGATTAATTTGTTATGGAACGATGATCACAAAGGCGCCGCGGCCATGTATCCGCTGGTGTCCAGCGACTTGGTGGCATTGGCAACGGCACGGATCGCGCTGCGTACGAAAACTGGTGACGTGAACGCATTGATCGCCGCGGTGCCATCAAAATTGCGCGAACACCCGGTTTTGGCGCACGCGCGATTTGAATGGCGCATGACCTCTGGCTATCGCGACAGTGGGATTGATTTGTTGCAACAACAATCAAAATCGGCGGTCCAGCTTGGCAAGCCAATCGCATGGGCCAATACGCGTGAACGGATCATCCGCGATATGATTTACGATGGCCAAGGCGAAGATGCATATAATTTGGCGAAAAATCACCACCTAAAAGACGGAGACGATTTCGCAACCTTGGAATGGATGGCGGGGTATATCGCATTAAAATACCGAAATGATGCGAAAACGGCGATCACCCATTTCGATCGGTTTCTTACGGCGGTTGAAACCCCGATATCATTGGGGCGTGGGTATTATTGGTTGGGGCGCGCATATGAAAAAGCCGGCCAAAAAGATAAAGCAAATGCGTCTTATGCCAAAGGCTCTGATCACCAAACCAGCTTTTATGGCATTTTATCTGCGCAAAAGCTTGGCAAAGGGTTTGGTCCCGAATTTACCGATTGGTCCGACCTTCCGGATTGGCGTGGCGCCGAATTTGTAAATTCCTCGGTATTTAAAGCCGCAATTTTGTTGTTATCGGCGGATCAGTTGTCGTTGGGCGAAAGGTTTTTGACCCATTTGGCGGAAACCTTGAATGATACCGAAATTCTACAGCTGACTGATTTCTTGGAAGAAGCGCAGCGATCGCATGTTTTGGTTATGGTCGGCAAACGTGCGGCCAACTATGGGCGCAATTTCCCGCGCCCGTATTATGCATTGCATGCTATGATCGGAATGCCATCCCGAGTTCCCATCGAATTGTCTTTGTCGATTGCCCGTCGCGAAAGCGAATTTGACCAATGGGTCGTGTCCCCCGTTGGTGCGTTGGGATTGATGCAGGTAATGCCCAAAACAGGTGCCGAAATGGCGGGTGATTTGGGAATTGCGTTTGACGAAAAACGTATGACATCGGATTGGCAATATAACGCGACGTTGGGAAATGCTTATTTGGCGGAATTGGGCGAACGATTTGGGGGCAACCCTGTGTTGATGGCCTTGGCCTATAATGCGGGGCCAACACGCGCCGATCGTTGGATGGAACGATTGGGTGATCCGCGGGCCGCAGGCGTTGATATTGTGGATTGGGTTGAAATGATTCCCTTTGATGAAACGCGCAACTATGTGATGCGAGTCACCGAAAGCTTGCCGATTTACCGTGCCCGTTTGGGCAAAGATCCTTTGCCCGAACCGTTTTCAAAAATGTTGACGGGGTCAAGCCTTTTGCCGTTCCCGCCACAGGGTAAATAGGCCCGCCATCACAACGATGGCGGCGCCGATCATAACGTTCAATTCCATCACCTCGCCAAAGATGGTCAACCCGATTGCGGATGCAAACACCAATTGCAAATAGGCAAAGGGTTGAACGGCGCTGGCCTCGGCCACTTCGTAACATTTAATAAGGGTATAGTGCCCCATGGCCCCAGTGACGCACAAAACCGCCATCCAAAGGCCGTCGCTTTGTGTCATGAGTTGCCAATTGGGAATGCCGACGATGGTCATGATGACCGCACCGGTGACACCGGTCCAGAAGAACGATGTCGCCGCAGAGTCGCGTCGCGCGACAAAGCGGGTCAACAAACCGTAAAGCGCGAACATAAAGGCCGACACCAATGGGATGATGGCCGCGGGGGAAAACACTTTTACCCCGGGTTCCAAGATGATCAAGACACCGACAAACCCCACGGCAATCGCCGTCCACCGCCGCCATCCAACGCGTTCGCCCAAAACAGGCCCCGATAATGCCGCGACCAACAACGGATAACAGGCAAAGATAGCATGGCTTTCGACAAGACCAAGGATGGTAAAGGCCGTCACCATCACACAAATTTCCGCCGCTAAAAGCGCGCCCCGCACCAATTGCAAAACGGGTTGCTGGGTTTTTATAACCTTGGCCAAACCACCGCGTCGCCGCGCCGAAATGGCAATGACAAAGGCGGCGAAAAACCAATATCGGATCATCACCACAACATAGACGTTGTATTGGGATGCCAAATACCGCGATAGCCCGTCTTGCGCCGCAAATATCAATGTGGTCGCCACCATGAGCCAAATTCCAAGCCGTGTGTTGTTTTGCATGCTCATGCCCTTTTCTTGGCGATCGTCATGTGACGCTTGCGCCCAAATCCTTGAACGCGGGTGACGCTGAACCCTGCGTTTTCTAAATTGCGCCGGACAAATCCGGCGGCGGTATAGGTCGCCGCGCTGCCGCCCGTACGGGTATGATCGGCAACCGCGTGCATCAAATCTGCATCCCATAGCTCGGGGTTCTTTGCCGGTGAAAACCCGTCCAAAAACCAACAATCCGCGACAAGATCAGTCGCGACCAAGGTGTCGCGCGCATCCCCCAAGACAACGCGCACTTGCACATCCGGGTGGCTCAACGATCCGGTTGACCACAAGTCATCCCACAGAGGGGCAAATTCATCGATCACTGTGCCCAATTCACTAAATTGGCGTTGGGCATGGATCATATCGGCGGGGTCCATGGGAAAGGCTTCGAACGAGGTAAAGCGAAACTGCCCATGACATCCCGATGCACGCCACGCCAATACAGACGTCAACAGGTTCAATCCCGTGCCAAACCCCAGCTCGGCGATATGAAACCCGTCATGGAACCGATCGGGCAACCCATTGCCCGCCAAAAACACATGACGTGTTTCATCTAACCCGTTTTCCAATGAAAAATACGGATCGTCAAATCGTTGTGAAACGGGAATTTTCTGATCCCGCCACGTAAGATCGGGGCGCTGTAATGTCATTGAAAACCTTGCGTTACGGTGTCTTGGCAACTAGGACACATTAACACTATGAAAAGGCTTGGCAATGGTCGACTTTACTATTCGGGGCGCTGGGATCATCGGGTTGATGATGGCATGGACCTTGGTTCAGCGTGGCCAAAAGGTTCAGATCATCGACCCCAATGGCCCGGGCGCAGGGGCCAGCGGCGGCATAGTGGGCGCATTGGCCCCCCATATGCCCGAAAAGTGGAGCGTTAAGAAACAATTCCAATTGGATAGCCTGCGCCTGCTTGACCGGCTTTGGCCCGAAATTGATGCGGTCTCTGGCCTGTCATCGGGCTATGGTCGTATTGGCCGATTGATGCCGATCCTCAATGATCGCGGGCTGGATCTGGCACAGGCGCGCGCACAATGGGCAATTGACCTTTGGCGTGACTATGCGACGTGGAACATTGTCGATACCGCCCCCGATTGGGTGCCCCCCACGCCGACAGGCCGATGGGTATATGACACGCTCAGCGCGCGGATAAACCCCGCGGCGGCCTGTGCCTCAATCGCCCGTGCCCTTGCATCCAAAGGCTGCGCGATTTTGTCTGACGCACCCGATCGCGGACGGGTGATCTGGGCCACTGGAGTACATGACCTTATCCGCATCTCGGACGGTTTGGGCATGTTTTATGGTGCCGGCGAAAAAGGCCAGGGCGCGATTTTGGACATCAACTTAGGCGCCGCACCGCAACTTTATTTCGACAACATCCACGTTATTCCCCACGCAAATGGAATGACGGCCATCGGATCCACCACCGAACGCTTTTACGAAAACGGCACCCAAACCGACGCCCTGTTAGACGATCTATTGGAGCGTGCCCGCACACTCATCCCCGCGTTGCGGGATGCGCCTGTTTTGACGCGCTGGGCCAATGAACGTCCCCGATCCCATAGCCGCGCACCGATCATCGGGCATCATCCCATCGAACCTGATGCCTATATCCTGAATGGCGGCTTTAAAATCGGCCTCGCCATGGCGCCCAAAATGGCCGATTGCCTTGCGGATTTTATCCTCACCGGCGCCGACACAATCCCGAACGATTTCAATTCCAAACAGGTGACACCATGACACCACGCCTTACCACGCTGGACCACCTTGTGCTGACGGTGCGCGATATCGACACCACAGTGCAATTCTATTGTGCGGCACTCGGCATGACGCATGAACCCTTTCGCGTCGCAGATGGATCTACACGGTTTGCCTTGCGCTTTGGGGATCAGAAAATAAACCTGCATCAAGCGGGCCTTGAATTCAAACCGCACGCTGAAAACCCAAAAACGGGATCCGCGGATCTGTGCTTTTTATCGGACACGCCACTTGACGCATGGATCGCACATCTGAACAACAACAATGTCCGCATCATCGAAGGCCCGATCAAACGCACAGGCGCGCGTTTCGCGATCCTTTCCATTTATGTGCGTGATCCCGACGGGGCGTTGATCGAAATTTCGAACCAACTTTAAACCGGCGTTTCATCTTTGCCGAAATACTCTGGGGGTGTGGGGGCAAAGCCCCCGCATGGGTCGGATCGCGCAGGCGATCCGAAATGCATTTATTTTTGCCCAATCTTAGGCTCTGTCCCTGCGATCAATCGCGCAATATTTGCCGAATGACGATAGAAAATCAAAACGATCAACGCCGCAAACAAAAGAACAAATTGTGGAACCCCAAACACCAACGCCCATACGATTGATAACACAGCCGCCACTAACGCAGACAACGACGATATCCGCAACGCGACCGCGACCGCCAACCATGTTGCACAACACGCAACGCCAATTGGCCAAGCCAGCGCCAATACCACGCCCAAAAACGTCGCGACACCTTTGCCGCCCTTGAACCCCAACCAGACAGGGAAGCAATGGCCCAAAAACGCGGCAAAGGCCGCAATTTGGACCGCATCGGCATCGGCCATTTGCCGCGCGATTAATACCGCAACCGCGCCTTTGCCGCCGTCAAAGACCAAGGTCAGAAAGGCCGCCTTTTTATTGCCGGTACGCAAAACGTTTGTGGCGCCGATATTGCCCGATCCGATACTGCGCAAATTGCCCAATCCCATGACGCGTGCAATCAAAATACCAAAAGGGATTGATCCCAAAAGATACCCGACCACCGCCCAGATCCCAATTTGGGTCATTGATGATGTGATGTCTGGTAAAACGCTCATGCTGAAAATACCTCTTGGCCGCCGACAAAGGTTTTTAAAACCTTGCCCTGCATACGCTGCCCATCAAAGGGGGTGTTTTTCGATTTTGATTTCAATTTTGTGCGATCCAACACAAAGGGTGCGTCCGCATCAAATAGGATAATGTCTGCGGGCGATCCAAGGCTAATACGCCCTGATGCCAAACCCAAACGCTTGGCTGGGTTCAGCGTCATCGCCCGAAACAGCGTCGGCAGATCCATGTACCCACCGTGATACAACCGTAACGCGGCCGGCAACAACGTTTCCAATGCAACCGCCCCGGCCGCGGCCTCTTCAAAGGGTAGGCGTTTGCTTTCCTCGTCTTGGGGGGTGTGCATAGATGAAATGATATCTATCACGCCACGGGCCACCG
>JAYPUL010000052.1:10014-14979 GCA_038134005.1 Paracoccaceae bacterium
AAATACCGACGCAATACCGACGTAATACCGACGTGTTGCAGATGCGGTTTTTTGCGCGAATTGAGGATAGTTTAAACATCGTGATTCCCCCGTGCGCGGCGCATGTTGCGCGCCAATAAATCCATCGCGGCCATGCGGACCGCAACCCCCATTTCGACCTGTTCTTGGATCACAGATCGATTGATGTCATCGGCAATATCCCCGTCGATTTCGACGCCGCGGTTCATTGGGCCCGGGTGCATGACGATTGCGTCGTCCTTTGCGTAAGACAGCTTTTCCGCGTCCAGACCATAGCGATGATAATATTCGCGTTCCGATGGAATAAAGCCGCCGTCCATGCGTTCTTTTTGCAGGCGTAGCATCATGACAACATCAACGTCGCGTAGCCCTTCGCGCATGTCATGGTGCACCTCGACACCCAATTGATCGATTTGTGAGGGCATCAAAGTGGGCGGCCCCACAAGACGCACACGGTTTTCCATTTTCCCCAATAAAATCAGGTTTGACCGGGCGACACGGCTGTGGGCGATATCACCGCAAATGGCGATGTTCAGGCGATGTAGACGTCCCTTTGCGCGACGAATGGTCAGGGCATCCAACAACGCTTGGGTCGGGTGTTCGTGTTTGCCGTCGCCCGCGTTAAGAACGGAACAGTTGACCTTTTGCGCCAACAAATCCACCGCGCCCGAATGGGGGTGGCGGACAACCAACAAATCGGGATGCATCGCGTTCAGGGTGAGCGCGGTATCAATCAATGTTTCCCCTTTTTTGATGGAACTGGCCTGCATTGCCATGTTCATCACATCCGCACCCAAACGTTTGCCCGCCAATTCAAAGCTGGCCTGTGTGCGGGTCGAATTTTCGAAAAACATATTGATCTGGGTCAGCCCTGCCAACGCATTAGATCGTTTGTTGGATTGTTTATTAAACTTTACATATGTATCAGCCAGATCCAGAATTTCGGTGATTGCCTCTGGCCGAAGCGGTTCGATGCCTAAAAGGTGTCGGTCGGTAAAGCTCATTGATCGCCCTCGCTTTATTTCAGATGGTCATAAAGACACTGACCAATACGCACAAGTGTTTCGATGCAATTATCCCAAAACTACCCAAAAAATACGAGGGGTTGCAGACTCAGATAAATGGGCGTATACGCCCCCCGACAGCGGCGCGTTGGTGACAACGCTCCACCGAGAAAGAACAACGGGCCGCGCGCCCGTTTTTTTGTGTTTGGAAGAATGACAAATAGTTTGATAGCAAAAACCGCCATGGATGAACGCGTGGCCCAAATCATCGCCCCAGTTATCGAAGACTTGGGGTTCGAATTGGTGCGCATCCGATTGATGGGTGGCGAAACGAAAACCCTTCAAATCATGGCTGATAAACCCGAAGGTGGAATTGAAGTGGACGACTGTGCCGATATCTCAAACGCGGTGAGCGCGGTGTTGGATGTCGAAGATCCCATTTCTGACGCCTATAACCTTGAAGTATCTAGCCCAGGTATCGATCGCCCGCTTACGCGGTTGAAAGATTTCGAAATGTTCGAAGGCTATGAGGCCAAATTAGAAACCTATGACATGATCGACGGGCGTCGCCGGTTCAAAGGGGAATTGGCCGGTGTTGAAGGAACCGAAGTTCTAATCAACGTCGACGAAGGCACGATTGGTTTAGAATTTGATTGGCTGTCTGATGCCAAACTGGTTCTGACCGACGACCTAATCAAAGAAATGCTGCGCCAACGCAAAGCGGCGCAAAACATCAACGAAGAGCAATTTGACGACATCGAGACCGAAGAGTCCACAGAGTCCGAAGAGGAGTAATCATGGCAATCACTTCTGCTAACCAGCTAGAGCTTTTGCAAACCGCCGAAGCCGTCGCACGCGAAAAAATGATCGACCCAGCGTTGGTCGTATCCGCGATGGAAGAAAGCTTGGCCCGCGCGGCGAAATCACGCTACGGCGCGGAAATGGACATTCGTGTTTCCATCGACCGTAAAACCGGACGCGCGACATTTACCCGCGTGCGCACCGTCGTGGACGAGGCCGAGTTGGAAAATTACCAAGCGGAAATGACCGTTGAGCAAGCCAAACAATACATGGCAGACCCAGCAGTTGGTAATCAATATGTCGAAGAAATTCCACCTGTGGAATTGGGACGTATTGCTGCGCAATCGGCAAAACAGGTGATTTTGCAAAAGGTTCGCGAAGCTGAGCGTGATCGCCAATTCGAAGAATTCAAAGACCGTGCGGGCACCATCATCAATGGCACCGTGAAACGCGAAGAATACGGCAACGTCATCGTCGATGTGGGCCGTGGCGAAGCCATTCTGCGCCGCAATGAAAAAATCGGGCGCGAAAGCTATCGTCCCGGTGACCGCGTGCGTTGCTATATCAAAGATGTCCGCCGCGAAGTGCGTGGCCCACAAATTTTCCTATCACGGACTGCGCCTGAATTCATGGCAGAACTGTTCAAGATGGAAGTGCCTGAAATCTATGAAGGTGTGATCGAAATCAAATCTGTTGCCCGTGATCCTGGATCGCGCGCAAAGATTGCAGTCTTCACAAACGACAATTCGCTTGATCCTGTCGGCGCCTGTGTTGGTATGCGCGGCAGCCGCGTTCAGGCCGTTGTGAACGAATTGCAAGGCGAAAAAATCGACATTATCCCATGGAACGAAGACCAACCAACATTCTTGGTCAATTCGTTGCAGCCAGCCCAAGTGACCAAAGTTGTTTTGGATGAAGAAGCGGGCAAAATCGAAGTTGTCGTTCCAGAGGAACAGCTTTCTTTGGCGATTGGTCGTCGCGGTCAAAACGTACGTTTGGCAAGCCAATTGACCGGTTTGGACATCGACATCATGACCGAAGCCGAAGAATCGGCACGCCGTCAAAAAGAATTCGAAGAACGCACTGGGCTCTTCATGGATGCGCTGGATTTGGACGAATTCTTGGCGCAATTGTTGGTTGCCGAAGGCTTTACCAACCTTGAGGAAGTCGCCTATGTTGAGGTTGACGAGCTATTGGTCATCGAAGGCGTTGACGAAGGCACAGCGGAAGAACTTCAAACACGTGCGCGTGAATATCTTGAAGAACAAAACCGCAAGGCGATCGAACGTGCCCAAGAATTGGGCGTCGAAGCAAGTCTGATGAATTTCGAAGGTTTGACACCGCAAATGATCCAAGCTTTGGCCGAAGATGGCATCAAGACTTTGGAAGATTTCGCAACCTGCGCCGATTGGGAATTGGCCGGCGGTTGGACCACCGTTGGTGGCGAACGTGTCAAAGACGACGGGTTGTTGGAAGCTTTTGATGTCAGCCTAGAAGAAGCCCAAGATTTGATCATGACTGCACGCGTGGCGTTGGGTTGGGTCGATCCTGAGGAATTGATCGGCGACAGCGCGTCCGCAGACGAAGACGACGCAGAATAAGCAAAGGCTAATCCATAAATGACACGCGGTGGCGCACATAAAAAAATCGAAGATCCCGAACGCAAATGTATTGCGTCGGGTGACGTTCAACCCAAACATGGGTTGATACGATTTGTTGTGTCACCCGATGGGATTGTATTTCCAGATGTGATGGAAAAACTACCCGGACGGGGCGTTTGGGTATCAGCCGAACGCGCCGCCCTTGAAAAAGCGGTCAAAAATGGGTTATTTGCCCGTAGCTTTAAGATGACTGTTCAGGTTCCCGATAACCTGATCGATGACGTAGAAAAACAAATTACCCGCCGTGTGATCGATTTGATTTCATTGGCGCGGAAATCTGGTGCTGCGGTGTCAGGATATGAAAAGGTCAAAGATTGGCTTCAAAAAGAAGAAGCCCAGGTTTTGATCCAAGCATCCGACGGATCTGAACGGGGCAAGTCAAAATTAAGCACGCCTTACGGCGGTTCATTCATCGGTTGGTTGACCGCGGATGAATTGGGGGCCGCCTTTGGACGTGAAACGATAATTCATTGCGTGCTTGCGTCTGGTGGTTTGACGCGGCGTGTAGTAGATGAGGCGCAAAGATTAAAAGGTTTGCGCATAACTGACGGCGGTAAAGTGAACTGTCGGAAAGGAAAAGACAGCTAGATGAGCGATAGTGACGGCAAAAAAACATTGGGTGTACGTGGGCCACGTCCTGGAAACGTGAAGCAAAGCTTCAGCCATGGACGGTCCAACAATGTTGTAGTTGAGACGAAAACGAAAAAGCGGTTTGCCGTGGCAAAGCCTAGCGCGGCAAAACCAGCAACATCAGCGTCGCAGGCGTCGTCGGATAGCAAACGACCCGCGGGCATTACCGATTCGGAAATGGAACGCCGTCTGAAGGCGCTTCAGGCTGCGAAAGAACGCGAAGCCGAAGAAGTCGCCGCGCGCGCCGCAGAAGAAAAAGCACGCGAAAAAGAACGCGAACGTCGTCGCGCCGAACAAGAAGCGAAAGAACGCGAACAGTGTGAAATCGAAGAATTGGCACGTCGCAAGGCCGAGGAAGAAGAAGCCGCACGCAAGGCCGAAGAAGATCGCAAAGCCAAAGCGAAAGTTGCGGCAACCGTTGCCGAAACTCAACCGTCGGCGAAACAAGAAAATGAAACGCGTGCGCCGAAATCGGCACCTGCCGCGCCTGTTTCACGCAAGCGCGAACGCGAAGAAGACAATGATCGCAATCGCGGCGGCGCAACCAAATTGCGTGGCAATGACGCGGGTCGTCGTTCGGGCAAATTGACCATCAGCCAAGCATTGGATGGTGGTGAAGGTGGACGCCAAAAATCAATGGCAGCGATGAAGCGTAAACAAGAACGCGCGCGTCAAAAAGCCATGGGTCAACAAGGCGACCGTGAAAAGATTGTCCGTGACGTGCAAGTTCCTGAAAGCATCGTCGTGTCCGAATTGGCCAACCGTATGGCCGAACGTGTCGCTGAGGTTGTCAAAGCCTTGATGAAAATGGGCATGATGGTTACACAAAACCAATCAATCGACGCCGACAC
>JAYPUL010000053.1:0-14746 GCA_038134005.1 Paracoccaceae bacterium
AATCCAGGTGTTTTGGCGGTTTTAATCGGTTTGCGCCGCAAGGAATGCATCGATGAACGCATAGGATTGCGCACTTGCCCAATCTGCATCCCCGGGCAACCGTCCAACTTCACGGCCGTCTCGGTCAATCAAAAGCGTCATTGGTAACCCTGCAACACCCAAGGCGCGTGCCAATGTGCCTTTTGGGTCTACGTTTTTGGCAAGATTGGTGATGCCTGCATCGGCGAAAAATTTGTCGATCGCACCTGGGGCATTTCGAATGGTCGCGATTGTAACGACTTCGAACGTGTCGCCGCCTTTGTCCGATTGCAATTGTGCCAGTGACGGCATTTCTTTGCGACATGGCGCGCACCATGTGGCCCAAAGATTGACCAAAATTGATTTGCCTTTGAAATCGGCCAAAGTGATTTCGGCACCCGTTTCGTCAAAAAACGCGATTTGTGCGGGTTCGGTGGGCGTTGAATGCACAACCATTTTTTTCATATCGCCATCGCGCAACGCGTTCAAACCATCAAAATTCGCGTTCCCCGCAAACGACATGTTTGCACCCAAGCCAAGAGCCGTATAAAGAACCATCAAACGAAATAGACGCATGTAACCCTCCGAAAGGCACTGTCATGTCAAACAATTCCTCGAACCAAATGTGGGGTGGCCGTTTCGCCGCTGGTCCAGACGCGATCATGGAGGCGATCAATGCCTCGATCGGGTTTGACAAACGCATGGCGGAACAAGACATCCGTGGTTCGCGGGCCCATGCCGCAATGTTGGCGGCACAAGGCATTCTTACAGATACCGAAGCGGCGGCCATTCGGGAAGGCCTGCTCACGGTTTTGTCAGAAATTCAGTCAGGAAATTTTGAATTTTCAACGGCCCTCGAAGATATTCACATGAACGTCGAAGCGCGATTGAAAGAAATCGTTGGCGAACCTGCGGGCCGTTTGCACACGGCACGGTCGCGTAATGATCAGGTCGCGACCGATTTCCGCCTTTGGGTGCGCGATCAATTCGATGCGGTGGAACAGGGCCTTTTGGCATTGATCCATGCGCTTTTGGTTCAGGCCGAACAAGGTGCAGATTGGGTGATGCCGGGGTTCACACATTTGCAAGTCGCCCAACCCGTGACATGGGGTCATCATATGATGGCCTATGTTGAAATGCTGGGCCGTGATTTGTCGCGGGTTCGCGATGCACGCAAACGCATGAACGAATGCCCCCTGGGGTCGGCGGCGTTGGCGGGGACATCCTTTAATATTGATCGTCACATGACATCGGCGGATCTTGGGTTTGATCGGCCGACCGCCAATTCATTGGACGGGGTATCCGATCGCGATTTCGCGTTGGAATTTTTGTCCGTCGCGTCCATTTGTGCGATGCATCTGTCGCGCTTTGCCGAAGAATTGGTGATTTGGTCATCCGCGCAGTTCCGTTTTGTTACGCTGTCGGATCGGTTTTCCACGGGATCCTCGATCATGCCACAAAAGAAAAACCCCGACGCGGCCGAATTGATCCGCGCCAAGGTGGGTCGTATTTTTGGGGCGAATGTTGCGCTTATGATGGTGATGAAGGGATTACCATTAACCTATTCCAAAGACATGCAAGAAGACAAAGAACAAGTCTTTGACGCGGCTGACAACCTGATGTTGGCCTTGGCCGCGATGGAGGGGATGGTCAAAGACATGTCCGCAAATGTCGACAACTTGGCCGCCGCTGCGGGATCAGGGTTTTCAACGGCGACTGACTTGGCCGATTGGCTGGTGCGCGCCGTCAACATGCCGTTCCGCACCGCCCATCACGTTACCGGCACTTTGGTTGCGATGGCCGAAAGCAAAGGTTGTGATTTATCGGATTTGTCGATCGAGGATATGAAATCCGTTCACGACGAGATCACAGATGACGTTTATTCTGTTTTGACGGTGCAAAATTCGGTGAAATCGCGCATGTCCTATGGTGGCACGGCGCCGGCGCAAGTGCGCGTTCAAATCCAACGTTGGAAAGATGTTTTGGCATGATGCGGTTAGTGATTGCAACACTGTTGGGTTTGGCGGTCCTGTCGGGATGCGGCGTTGATGGTGCGCCGCGCCCTCCGAATGAGGTTGCCGACGCCTGACGGATTTGCCGTCCCGGGTGACTTAAGCAAAACTAAACTGTGCCATAGCAACGCGATATTGCAATGTTCCCCCGTCGGCTTTACCACTTGTGCAAAAGACCGATAGGGGATTGTTATGACCGATTTAAAATTCGCATCTGGGATTTCACGCCTTGGCACAGAATCCGCATTTATGGTTCTGGCGCGGGCGCAGAAATTGGCGGCACAAGGTAAGGACATTATCAACCTTGGGATCGGCCAACCCGATTTTCGAACCCCTGAACATATTGTCCAAGCGGGGATTAAGGCGTTGCAAGACGGCCATCACGGATATACCCCCGCAAACGGCTTGCCCGTCCTGCGCGAAGCGGTGGCGGCCGATTTGGAAAAACGCCACGGCGCCAAGGTGAACCCAGACAATATTATCGTGGTGCCGGGTGGCAAACCCACCATGTTCTTTGCCGTTTTGATGTTTGGCGAACCGGGGGCGGAAATTATGTATCCCAACCCAGGGTTTCCGATTTATGAATCGGTCATCAAATATTCGGGCGCAACCCCTGTGCCGATCGCTTTAAAAGAAGAAAACGGTTTTGCCTTTGACGCCGAAACGGTGTTGTCGCAAATCACCGATCGTACCCGGTTGATCATCATCAACAGCCCCGCCAACCCGACCGGCGGCGTCACCCCGAAAGAGGAAATTGACAAGCTGGTCGCAGGTTTGGCCAAACATCCACACGTCGCGTTGATGTCGGACGAAATCTATAGCCAAATGTTATACGATGGGCGTGAACATGTCAGCCTGTTGAACTATCCCGAAATTCGCGACCGCTTGATCGTGTTGGACGGCTGGTCCAAGACCTATGCCATGACAGGGTGGCGCATGGGGTTTGCGGTATGGCCCGACGCGATGGTGGATCACGTCACACGTCTTTGTATCAATGACCATTCTTGCGTGAACGCGTCTGCACAATTTGCAGGGCTGGCAGCGTTGACAGGACCGCAAGACGCCGTTCACGACATGGTCGCGCAATTTGATGAACGCCGTCGCGTGATCGTTCAGGCGTTGAATGATTTGCCGGGCGTCACCTGTACCGACGCAGCGGGCGCGTTTTATGCGTTTCCCAATATCAGCGGCACAGGGTTAACATCGATGCAGGCGCAAGATTTGTTTTTGGACAAAGCGGGTGTTGCCACCATCGCGGGCACCAGCTTTGGCAAATTTGGCGAAGGGTATATTCGCTTTTCCTATGCCAATAGCAAAGAAAACATCCTGCGTGCGATTGATCGGATCCGCGAAATCTTATGATCGGGCTTTCCACACGCGTGGCGATGCTGTATGCGGGGCAAAACCGATATAAGACGAGGATCTGATGGATCATTTTCTGTACCAAAACGGCACGCTTTACGCCGAAGATGTGGCGATTAACGATATCGCGGCGGCCGTCGGCACGCCCTTTTACGTCTATTCCACGGCGACGCTAAAACGTCATTTTCAGTTGTTTGATGATGCGCTGGCGGGCACAGACCATTTGGTGTGTTACGCGATGAAAGCGGCATCAAACCAGGCGATCCTAAAAACATTGGGTGCGCTGGGCGCTGGCATGGATGTGGTATCGGGTGGGGAATACGCGCGTGCAAAAGCGGCCGGAATTCCAGGCGATCGTATCGTGTTTTCGGGCGTTGGCAAAACGCACGACGAAATTCGTGCGGCCCTGACGGGTGGTATCCGCCAGTTCAACGTCGAATCCGAACCTGAGATGTTGGCGATTTCATCCGTCGCAACCGATTTGGGGGTGACCGCGCCTATCACTATCCGGGTGAACCCAGACGTCGATGCCAAAACACATGCCAAAATTGCAACCGGAAAATCGGAAAACAAATTCGGGATTCCAATTTCACGCGCACGGGACGTTTACGCGTTGGCCGCGTCCTTGCCAGGGCTGCAGGTCATTGGGATTGACGTGCATATCGGCAGCCAACTGACCCAGTTGGAACCGTTCGAATTGGCCTATACCAAGGTTGCCGAATTGGTCGAAACCTTGCGCGCCGATGGGCACAATATCCAACGGCTTGATCTGGGCGGCGGATTGGGAATTCCTTATACACGGTCAAACGAAACGCCGCCCTTGCCATCCGATTATGGTGCGATGGTCAAACGTGTTTTGGGCCAATTGGGATGTGAATTGGAAATCGAACCGGGCCGATTGATCGTCGGCAACGCGGGTCTTTTGGTGTCATCGGTCATCTATGTCAAAAAGGGCGAAGATCGCGAATTCCTGATCTTGGATGCCGCAATGAACGATTTGATCCGTCCGGCGATGTATGATGCGCATCATGACATTGTGCCCGTCCAAGAACCGGCCGCCGGTCATGAGCCTGCGAAATATGATATTGTGGGACCTGTGTGTGAATCTGGCGATACCTTTGCCAAAGGCCGCGATTTGGCAGAACAAAGCGCGGGTAATTTGGTGGCATTCCGGTCGGCCGGCGCCTATGGGGCAGTCATGTCCAGCGAATATAATTCGCGTCCCTTGATTCCCGAAGTCTTGGTGAATGGCGATAAATTTGCTGTTATCCGCCATCGTCCCACCTATGAAGAGATGATAAATCGCGATACACTCCCAAAATGGTTGTAAGTTAACCCAAGGGGTTGTGTGCTGAAACACGCTGACACGCTCAACAAAGTTTCGGTTGCCAAAACGTTTGTTTTGGTTACCTATTTTGGTGCGCTTGTGCGTTCCGTACTTATCGCGTTTTGGCCTTTGTTTTCGGTTTTGACGGCGTGCCTTGGGGCGATATTGCTAGGCATTGCACAGAACTTGGATGTTGATGCGCTTTGGTTTGGCGGGCTTGCGATTGGCGCGCTTTGCGGTGTTGCCGCAATTTGGGGGGCGGTTGCGTTTCAAATGCCTCGGTTGCAACAGGCGATTGACGCAGTTGATGAAACCTTGCCCAACCGTGCGTTATCCGCGCTTTTAGACACGGAATTTACCCAAACAACGCCACAAAACGATCCTCAAATCGAATTTCTGTGGGCACGTCACCGCGATCAAATGATCAGCGAAGCGAAAACCGCGAAACCCGTTTGGCCCGATCTTGATTTGTCGCGGCGCGATCCATATGCGTTGCGATATTTGGCCTTATTGCTGTGTTTGGTTGGGATATTGTTCGGATCGACATCGCGGTTATCCCAAATTTCACCTTCACAATCGCCACAAACGACGGCCGCGGCGGTGCTGTGGGAAGGCTGGGTGATCCCGCCCGAATACACCAAGCGCCCAACATTGTATTTGAATGATTTAACAGATTTAGATCACATAAACGTCTTGGAAAACAGCCGCGTTCAAATTCGCCTTTATGGGCAAGCCGGCGATCATTTGGTCGAAGAAACCGTATCCGCGCGCACGCGCGATGTGCCGATTGCGTCCGCCATGACCCAAGAATTCGATGTCTTGAACGCGGGCACATTGGCCATTGTCGGGGCAAATGGGGCAACGTGGAATATTGTTTTGGATCATGATACCTCGCCGCAAATCGCGATCACGCGTGATTTTGAAACCGATTTTTTTGGCGAAAGCGCGTTGGGCCTGCATGGCCAAGACGATTTTGGCGTGACTGAATTATCGGGGCAGGTTGCGTTAGATTTGCCGCGGGTGTCGCGTCGGTATGGATTGGCACCCGATCCCGATTTTACCCAAGTTGACGATTTTGAATTATCGCTTCCACCGACGGGACGGGCGCAGGATTTCGATATCGATTGGATCGAAGATCATTCCCAAAGTGCCATGGCGCATTTGCCAATCACGGTAACACTTCGCGTGGCGGATATTTTGGGCCAGACCGGAGAGACCGTGTTGCAGGATGCGGTTTTGCCGGCGCGGAAATTTTTTGATCCGATTGCGTTTTCATTGATTGAAATGCGCCGCGATCTTATGTGGTCGGTGCAAAATGGTCCGCGTGTGGCGCGTATGATACGCGCAATCACCTACGACCCGCAGGGGGCGTTCCGGTCTGAAACTGAATATCTGCGGTTGCGGGTATTCCTGCGCCAATTGGAACGATCTGTGGACAACGGTGTCTTGGCTGAAAAACGCAATGACTTTGCGCGTTTCCTGTGGGATATGGCCATTGCGATGGAAGAAGGCGATGTGAATGACGCGCTGGATCGTATGCGTCAAGCCCAAGAAAGGTTGTCGCAAGCGATGAAAGACGGCGCGTCCGATGCGGAAATCGAAAAATTGATGCAGGAATTGCGTCAGGCAAATGAAAATTACATTCGCCAACTGCGCCAGCAGGCCGAGCGCGACAAACAATCGCAAAGCCAAGATTTGGCCCAAACATCCCCCCAAGATCAAATGAATATGAATCAATCTGATCTGGATAAAATGATGGATCGTATCCAGGAATTGATGGAACAGGGGCGCATGGCCGAAGCCCAACAGGCGTTAGATGAATTGCAACGCATGATGGAAAACATGCAACTGGCCCAGGGTGAAAATGGCGAATCCGGTCAATCGGATGGGTTGGATCTACTCTCGGAAACCTTACGCGACCAGCAAGATTTATCCGATGATGCGTTTCGCGAATTGCAACGCAGTGAATCCGAAAATGATCCACAAACCG
The DNA here is from genome assembly GCA_038134005.1 of Paracoccaceae bacterium. Classification (GTDB taxonomy): domain Bacteria; phylum Pseudomonadota; class Alphaproteobacteria; order Rhodobacterales; family Rhodobacteraceae; genus CAJXSD01. Next base: position 6,710 of record JAYPUL010000053.1, read on the forward strand.
ATCCCCAGCAAGGATCAGATTTGGCCCAACGACAAGGACAGCTTGGGCAACAATTGGACCAGGGGCGCAAAGCGTTGCCCGATCTAAATTCGGACACGGCCAAACAGGCGGAACGATCCTTGGATGATGCTGCCCGTGCTATGCGCCGCGCACAAGATGCGTTGGGTGCGGGGGATTTGGACCTCGCGATTGATAACCAAGCGCAAGCCATGGACGCGCTGCGTGATGGTATTCGCGACATGGATCGCGCCATGGCCGAAGCCCGCAATCCTGACCAAGGTCAAGGCATGGCACAAGATCAAGATACCGAAAATGCGCGTGATCCGTTGGGTCGCCCCCAAGGGCGCGATGGTTCATCCGGCACACCAGAGGCATCGCAAACCACCCAAGACGTCGCCCGACAGGCCGAAGAATTATTGAACGAAATACGCCGCCGTGCCGGCGAACTGAACCGCAGCGAATTGGAACGCGGATACCTAAAACGATTGCTCGATCTGTTTTAATCGCGGGCGGCTTATGAATTTGCGCGGGCTTTGTCGGCTTGGTGTTCAAGCCAAATCATTGCGGTTTTTACCCAATCATCCAAAACCGCGCGTGCGGTGTCGACGCTGACTTTAAAGTGTGCGATCGGATCGGCAAGGCTTGGCACCGTTTGCGCGATTTGATCGGCATTGAAATACGCCCAAGCCGCCCCCGCGATCAGCACAAGCGCCAGGATAAACCCCGAACGGGATTTTGCGCGTTGATTGGCCAATTTTTGGCGATCTGATGACACGGTTGATGATGTATCGTTGTTGCGTAGCGTGGAATTTATTTCTTCGATATCGGGCAATAAATCCCGGCGATGGAAATCGGGGTCTTTTGCGCCTTGGCTATAAAGATCATCCAATTCATTTAGATCGGGGCCCAAATAACCGGATTTGCGGCGCGGCGGTGTATCTTGGGCTATTTGGTTGTAATCCAGCCCCAGATCGCCTTGCGTTTCCACAGGATCGGCTTGGCGCGCACGTTTTTCACGTTCCGCTTCTGCGCGCAGCACGCTTGCGACCGTGCTATCCAATTGACGTTTGGGCCGGGTTGGCAGTGCGGGCGCGGCCGCCATGGGGGCGTTATCGTCGTCGCCATCCTCTAAATCGGGGTCCAATGCATCCGCCAATGCGCGATCCAGATCACGTTCAAAGATGTCGGTTTCATGGGGCGCATCGGTTTGGGGGGGATCGGCAACGTCTGCCAGTTCCGGCACGGTGTTCACCGCGGCGTTTTCATCAAATGGTTGTTGAAACCATGTGTGGCTGCAATTTGAACATTGCACATCACGGCCGGCCTGCGGAATGACATCCGCAGGTACTTTGTATTGCGCTGTGCAATTTGGACATATAAGCCGCATAAAATCCCTGTCCTTGGCAATTGCCATATTATCCCCTAGACACACTTTAGAAATTTCATTGCCGCTAGGAAAGTGGTAAATACAGAAAAAACTGGCATTTCGCTATAAAGCGATGCTACGGCACAACAGAGCAGTCAGGGAAATCGGACGAAGACGGTGATCGAATTAGAAAATGTCGCCTATAGTTATGGCGGTGGTGAACTCTTATCAGACATGACCCTTTCGATTTCGGCGGGGGCGTTTTATTTTCTGACTGGACCATCAGGTGCGGGTAAAACTACGTTTTTAAAGCTTTGCTATGGCGCGTTGGTGCCGACCGCGGGTCAAATTCGTATATTTGGCAATGATGTACGATCGATGTCGCGCGATGATATTGCGGTTGCGCGGCGCCGGATCGGTGTGGTCCATCAAGATTGCAAATTTATCGATCATATGAATGTCGAAGATAACATCGCCCTACCTTTGGCGGTGTCTGGCAACAACACGCTGGCCGAAGATGCCAATATAAAAGAATTGTTGGCCTGGGTCGGTCTTAGCAAACGGGCAAAAGCCTTTCCGCCGGAATTATCGGGGGGCGAACGCCAACGTGCGGCTTTGGCCCGCGCCATCATTATGTCGCCTGACGTAATTTTGGCCGATGAACCCACGGGGAACGTGGATTGGGAAATGTCCGAACGTTTATTAAAGCTTTTGCTGGAACTAAATCGCATGGGCAAAACCGTGCTGATCGCCAGCCATGATCTAAGCTTGATCCGCTCTGCCAAATCTCAGGTGCAAGCACGCGTTTTGCGTATTTCCAATCGACGTCTGCAATTGGCGGGGGCGAATTTGTGATGCGCAAACTTTTGGCCATTTTGGAACTTTTCCGCATCGATCAACACCGTGACCGCGTTGTTCCCGCGACGGGGTTCACCGCGACATTAACGACGCTTACCGCGGGGGCGATGGCGTTCTTGGTGGTCTTTGCCTTGGCGCTTTCGTTTGCGGCGGACCGTTTGGCGGCGCGTTGGACCAGCGCATTGGAAGGCACGGCGACAATCCGCATTTCCGCCCCGCAAGACCAAATGAAAGTGCAGGTCGAACATGCCTTGGCCATTTTGTCCACGACACAAGGGGTTGAAACCGCACGTGCGTTGTCGATTGATGAACAACAAACCTTGTTGGAACCGTGGTTTGGCCCTGATATCCCGCTGGCGGATCTGCCCATTCCGCAGTTGATTGAAATCACAGAAACAAGCGATGGTTTCGATGCCCAAGGCCTGCGGCTTAGATTGTCCGCCGAAGCGCCGGGTGCGATTTTGGATGATCATATGCGGTGGCGTAAACCGTTGGTCCAAGCGGCCCGCCGATTGGCCATCTTGGGTGGCCTGTCGATCCTTGTCATCGCTTTGACCAGCGGGGCGATGGTTATGTTGGCCGCCCGTGCGGCATTGGCCGCCAATGCCCAAGTGATTTCAGTGTTGCGTTTAATCGGCGCCAAAGACAGCTATATCGTTGCCGCTTTCGTGCGCAGGTTTTCGGTTCGCGCGTTTTTGGGGGCTGTGCTTGGTGTCATTCTGGGCGGTGTTGCCGTGATGTTTTTACCGTCTGATGGCGCCACCGCGTCGGTTTTGACGGGGCTGCGTTTTCAAGGCGCAGATTGGATTTGGTTGGCGGTTGTTCCGCCTGCGTTGGCCTGTGTTGCATTCCTTGCAACGCGTTTCGCCGCGCGCCGCGTATTGGGAGAGCTTTCATAATGGCATATGTAATTCAATGGATCAGATCGCTGATCTTTACGATCCAAATGTATATCATGTTATTGGTTATTGGCTTGGGCGGGTTGCCGCTTTCGTTGCTTGATCGCAAATATGTTTACAAGACGGTGCATGCCTATTGTAACTGGGTGATGTGGACGGCCAGCTGGATGGTTGGATTGAAAACCGAATTCCGCGGTGAGGTTCCAGACGAAGAAATTCTGATTGCGGGCAAGCATATGGGATTTCTCGACATTCTGATGATCGCCTCAAAAGCAAAGCGGCCGAAATACATTATGAAAGCCTCGTTGAAATATGTGCCGATGATCGGTCTTTACGGCAAACTTACAGGCAGTGTGCCTGTCAACCGCGGTCAGCGGTCCAAAGCCATTCGCAGCATGATGGCCGCCGTTAGCGCCGGTGACGCCCCCGCGGGTCAATTGGTCATATTCCCCCAAGGCACACGCGTCGCGCCGGGTGAAAAGAAACCCTATAAAGTTGGTGTATTTGTCTTGTACGAAGAAACCGGCCAACGGGTGTTACCGGCGGCCTGCAACGTCGGCGTCTTTTGGAAGCGTCTAGGCATTTATAAAAAGCCTGGGGTTGCAGTCGTCGAATTTTTACCCATGATCGAACCAGGATTGCCGCGCGACGAATTTTTAAAGACTTTAGGTGACACCATTGAAACCGCGTCGGACAGATTGATGAAAGATGCCGGATTTAACCCAGATCACATTTCTTGAGGCCGAAGACGATTTGGTCGCCCGCTATGGGGCGCCCAATCCCGTTTCCCTTGAAAAAGTGATGCCTGTCGTCACACCGCTATACGAAAAATGGATCAATGCGTCGCGGTTTTGCGTTTTGGGCACCCATGCCAATGGCCGTGTTGATCTAAGCCCGCGCGGGGATGATGGACCTGTGGTTCGTGTGTTGGACCCATCCCATGTGGCAATACCCGATTGGCGTGGCAAAAATCGTTTGGACAGTTTGCGCAATATCATGCGCGACGGCGCGGTGTCGTTGATGTTTATGGCTGTCGGGTCGACAAATGCTGTGCGCGTGGTGGGCAATGCCAGATTATCGGCCGATCCCGAAATCTGTGATCTGTTCCGCAAAGACCGCCATGTTCCCAAAGTTGTGATTATCGTTCGCGTCAAAGAAGTGTATTCCCAATGTGGGCGCGCCATTTTGCGCGCGGGCTTGTGGGGCAATGCGCCAACGCCCGACGTGCCCACAACCGGCGATTTGATGGTCGAGGCAAAAAATGGCGATTTTGACGGTCCCGCCTATGATGCCGATTGGGGCACGCGGGCCAGCACAACATTATGGAGCGACTGAATGCCTGCATTAAACCCAACGGATTACTACTGTGACATCGTTTGGCTAGGTCGTGTTGCCGATCCGGACCAAGGCATTCAATCCGCGCCGATGCAAACGCTTGTCCTGACGTTTGATGGCCCCGACGGTGACGCGCATGGAGGTGCGACACGCCCGTCTTGTTCGCGCGTCCTTTCCCAACATCCGAGCGGCACCGAAATTCGGAACGTGCGTCAGCTGTCGATCGTGTCCCAAGAGGAATTAGACTCCATCGCCGACAAAATCGGTTTAGACGCCATTGATCCCGCCTGGTTGGGGGCAACGGTCGTGGTGCGTGGTATTCCCGATTTTTCGCATGTGCCGCCGTCCAGTAGATTACAGTCAGACGATGGCACCACCCTTGCGATCGATATGCAAAACCGCCCCTGCCATTTACCCGCCAAAGTGATTAGCGCGGTGTCCGAAACGGCGGCTAAGGCGTTTAAAACCGCGGCCATGGGGCGGCGGGGTGTGACGGCGTGGGTCGAACGGCCCGGTGCTTTGGCCATCGAGAATCGCATGCGATTGCATATTCCCGACCAACGCGCGTGGTCGGAAAACAATTTCGGATTGGAGGCATTGCGTTTCTGATCCGAAACTTTCCCGCGACATCCCGCCGCAACAAGCGTTAGAAATGTCGGAATCGCTGGTTTGCCCATGTCGCGAACGGGATATACCGCTGTGAGAGAACTTGCCCAGATCGGGCCACAGGGGACGTAATCCATGAGCTATAAGTCAGATATCGAAATCGCACGCGAAGCGAACAAAAAGCCGATCCAAGAGATTGGATCAAAACTGGGAATTCCCAGCGAACATCTTTTACCCTATGGCCACGACAAAGCAAAAGTCAGCCAAGATTTCATCAATTCCGTTCAAGGTAACAAAAACGGCAAATTGATCCTTGTAACGGCGATCAACCCCACGCCAGCGGGCGAAGGCAAAACAACCACGACGGTTGGTTTGGGCGATGGTTTGAACCGTATCGGCAAAAAAGCCGCAATCTGTATTCGCGAAGCGTCCCTTGGCCCATGTTTCGGCATGAAGGGCGGCGCGGCAGGCGGTGGGTATGCCCAAGTTGTTCCAATGGAAGAAATGAACCTTCATTTCACCGGCGATTTCCACGCGATCACATCGGCGCACAACCTGTTGTCCGCGATGATCGATAACCACATTTATTGGGGTAACTCTTTGGAAATCGACGAACGCCGCGTTGTATGGCGGCGCGTAATGGACATGAACGATCGCGCGTTGCGTGACATGGTGACGTCTTTGGGCGGTGTCGCAAACGGGTTCCCACGCCAAACAGGTTTCGACATCACCGTTGCATCCGAAGTTATGGCGATCTTGTGCCTTGCGACCGATTTGAAAGACTTGCAAAAACGTCTAGGCGACATCATCGTTGCCTATCGTCGTGACAAAACACCAATCTATTGCCGCGATATCAAAGCCGATGGTGCAATGACCGTTTTGTTAAAAGATGCGATGCAGCCAAACTTGGTTCAAACTTTGGAAAACAACCCCGCGTTCGTGCATGGCGGCCCATTCGCGAACATCGCGCATGGCTGTAACTCGGTTATGGCAACAACAACCGCGTTGAAAATTGCCGATTATGTGGTGACCGAAGCGGGCTTTGGTGCCGACCTTGGTGCCGAAAAATTCATGAACATCAAATGCCGCAAAGCGGGCCTTGCACCATCTGCGGTGGTCGTTGTTGCAACTGTGCGTGCGATGAAAATGAACGGTGGTGTTGCAAAAGCGGCATTGGGTACAGAAAACGTTGACGCGGTCAAAAAAGGATGTCCAAACCTTGGCCGTCACATCGAAAACGTCAAATCGTTCGGCGTACCTGTTGTCGTGGCAATCAACCACTTTGTTACCGACACCGACGCAGAAGTCCAAGCGGTCAAAGATTACGTGGCTTCAATGGGATCAGAAGCAATCTTGTGCCAACACTGGGCCAAAGGTTCCGAAGGCATCGAAGAATTGGCAACCCGCGTTGCGGCAATCGCAGACGCCAATATGGCAAACTTTGCACCGCTCTATTCGGATGACCTAAGCCTGTTCGAAAAGATTGAAACGATTGCAAAACGCATCTATCGCGCGGACGAAGTTCTGGCCGACGCGAAAATCCGCAGCCAATTGAAAGAATGGGAAGCGGCAGGATACGGCCATTTGCCTGTCTGTATGGCGAAAACACAATATAGCTTTACCACCGATCCAAACCGTCGCGGTGCGCCCACGGGGCATTCGGTTCCCGTGCGCGAAGTGCGTCTAAGCGCGGGCGCAGGGTTCGTTGTTGTGATCTGTGGTGAGATTATGACCATGCCAGGCTTGCCATCGGTTCCAGCGTCGGAAACCATCATGCTAAACGAAATGGGCCAAATCGAAGGCCTGTTCTAAACTGATTTAGGGGCGCGCAGGCTGGGCGCCCCTTTTTTTAATTGACGATAAGAAAGTTCGGGAAATGACAGCGACAGTAATCGATGGCAAAGCCTTTGCTGCAAAAGTGCGTGGCCAAGTGGCAGAACATGTTGCCCGCCTAAAAGAAGTGCATGGAATTACCCCAGGTTTGGCGGTTGTTTTGGTCGGCGAAGATCCCGCCAGCCAGGTCTATGTGCGTTCAAAAGGCAAACAAACCGTCGAAGTTGGTATGAATTCCTATGAACACAAATTGCCTGCCGACACGGCCGAAGCGGATTTGTTGGCGTTGATTGATCAATTGAACAATGATCCCGCCGTTCATGGTATTTTGGTGCAATTGCCATTGCCTAAACATTTGAACGAAGATCTGGTGATCAATTCTATTTCTCCCGCAAAGGACGTAGACGGGTTTCATATCTCTAACGTTGGTCTGTTGGGGACGGGTCAAAAATCCATGGTGCCCTGTACGCCCTTGGGATGTTTGATGTTGTTGCGCGATTATCACGGATCTTTGTCTGGTATGAACGCGGTTGTGATCGGTCGATCAAACATCGTTGGCAAACCCATGGCGCAACTTTTGTTGGGCGATAGCTGTACCGTGACGATTGCGCATTCACGCACCAAAGACTTGCCCGAGGTCGTACGCCGCGCCGATATCGTTGTCGCGGCTGTGGGACGTCCCGAAATGGTCGTTGGCGATTGGATCAAACCCGGCGCGACGGTGATTGATGTGGGTATCAACCGCATCGACAAACCCGACGGGGGCACCCGATTGGTGGGGGATTGTGATTACGCATCCTGTGCCCAGGTGGCTGGTGCAATTACCCCCGTACCGGGCGGTGTGGGCCCGATGACAATCGCGTGTTTATTGGCAAACACGCTGACCGCGTGTTGTCGATCTAATGACTTGCCCGAACCCGACGGGTTGACCGCATAAACCTGGGCTTTCATCTTTGCTTAAATACTCATACTTCGGCCTTTGCATTGCAAAGGCCGAATGCCCTTCGGGCCGAGGATATTTTTAGACAGAAAATGAACGGGTCATGTAGGTTTTATTTGTCGGGGAAATTGGCATAGCTTGTGTTCGGTGCGGCGCGCGCAATAGGTGAACATCGGTGCAAAATACCGACGTCATACCGA
>JAYPUL010000054.1:0-3892 GCA_038134005.1 Paracoccaceae bacterium
TAGTGTTTCATTGGCGCGAACCTATGCGCTGGGACCACGGTTTGCAAGGTGTGAACGACGGCTAAATCCGGTTTAACATGCGTTGAACCGACTTTTACAACATGAAACCTTTACGATTCAGTAAGTCGACAACGAACGGGTCACAAAACCACCATATCGCGATCGATTGAACGCACAATAAAAACCGTGGTCATGTGTTTGAAGACACGCATGACCACGTGAAAAACGAACTTTATTTCTTGGTTGCGATCGCGCCGTTTAAGAAAAACAGGTCACTTGTTTTGGAACTTGAATAGCTTGAATATGCCATCCCTGACGCTTGTTCGGCGTTTGGACCGTAAAGTGTAATGTCTGCGCCACCATCCAAGAAGTCTAAACATCCCAAACCACAGGTGCCAGCGTCGGATAACTTTGCCGCAATATGACCGTTGTTAAATTCTAGCTTTGTCATTGTCAAATCAGGAAAAAACGCCGCATCTTCCCATTGTCCTGTGTCGGAATTCCAAAACTTCATCTCTGTTAAATTACCCCAGAAATCGTCGGACCCAAAATTGATGTACAAAGTAGCTTCGCTTTCAAATGCCGCGGGGACCCCAACTTTATCAGTAAAACTTACCATCCCGCGCCAAATTCCATCATATCTGGCGGTCACATAAGACGTTGGCAAGCTTGACGCTGGCGTTTCCGATCCAAAGACGCCACTTGCGTTTTGGTAGCCTTCATAGCTGCCGTCCAACGGCGTTTTTTCGATGTTAAATGCAACACTATATTCCGTCGCCGCCGTTCCGTCATAGACATCATAAAAGGACGGAATACCGACAACTTCAATTCTAAATTCCGAACCATTTTGATAGACAATATATGTGTTCGTTGCGTCCGGTACTAAATCGGTATCGGTTAAGGTCAACGTTTCGCCAAATACATTTACCGTTAAAACAACAGACCCGGACGCATCTTTTGAAATTGCGACCGTGGTTGTATCGTCGGCGTTAAATTTCGTTCCCGATAATGCCGTCGACGTTTCAGTTGAATAAACATTCACCACATTTGCCGTGCCATCGGAATTGTTGATTAAATCAACGATAGTATCGACCGAAACATCATCAACGGACCCACCATTGTTGTTTCCGGTTGGGTTTTGGTTTGCAAAGTTCAAATTTTGCGATTCCAAATCTGGTGTTGTGCCACCACCACCACATGCGGCAACCATCGCAAGAAGTGGTAGAGCAAAATAAATTGATTTATTCATGAAATATTAACCTTTCGTCATAATAATATATACTATTTAATATTCGATATAACTTAGGTATTGCCGGCAACTCATTTAACGTGCCTTGGTTGCAAAAATTATTTCGAAATGCCTTATTGGTGTCTTTAAAATGCGCACGAGGGTGGTTCAATTTTACCTCTGTTTTGTCGAAATGAACCCGTTGAACCGCTCATCAACACGGCCATTTCATGTGTTATCCTACCCAAGGATGGCTTGCCCGCCCAACTCTTGTGCGTTGGGGCCGAAAAATTCCACATTCATTTCACTATGCGTCACGACTGGACAGGGCGCCGCGCATCTTGAAACCTCATTCAGTGCGGCGGTGACAATCTGCGCATTGTCAAACTTGGCTGTCGTAATCAACAAAACGAACGTCTCATAAATTTCGGCTGTCCAAAGCATGTGTTATTTGTTAGGTGAACGTCTTGAATCAACACAAAAGGACAAATCCCATGCATGATATTCGTGCCATTCGTGAAAACCCTTCCGCTTTTGATGCCGCTATGGCGCGTCGTGGGGTATCGGATGCGTCCTCAGCTTTGTTGGATATAGACGCGCAACGGCGTGCTGCGATTTTGGCCGCCGAAACCGCGCAGGCCGAACAGAACAAAGCATCAAAAGAAGTTGGCGCTGCAAAAGGGCGCGGTGACGAGGCAGAGTTTGAACGCTTGCGCACTCTTGTCGCGGACAAAAAGGCAGAAGTGGCCGAGATGAATGCAAAGGCAAAGCATCTGGATGACCAGTTGACCGATGCGTTGATGCGTATCCCGAACCTGCCGCATGACAGCATCCCGGATGGGGCCGACGAACACGACAATGTGGAAATTCATCGATGGGGCAGCCCGCGCAACATTGAAAACGCCAAGGAACATTTTGACATCGCCGGTGTCAAAGCCGGGATGGATTTTGAAACGGCGGCCAAACTGTCTGGTTCACGGTTTGTCGTTTTGCGGGGTGCAATTGCACGCGTTCATCGCGCTTTGGCCCAGATGATGATCGACACACATGTGGACGATCACGGTTTGGTCGAACACATTACCCCCGTTTTGGTGCGCGACGACGCAATGTATGGCACCAACCAATTGCCCAAATTTGCCGAAGACAGTTATCAAACCACAAATGGTTGGTGGTTGATCCCGACGTCCGAGGTCACCTTAACCAACACCGTTGCGGGCGATATTGTCGAAGAATCCGCCCTTCCCATCCGGATGACGGCCCATACACAATGTTTCCGCTCCGAAGCCGGCAGCGCAGGCAAGGACACTGCCGGCATGTTGCGCCAACATCAATTCGAAAAGGTCGAAATGGTGTCGATCACCCATCCCGACCAATCTATGGCCGAACACGAACGCATGACCGATTGCGCCAAAGCGATTTTGGAAAAGTTGGAATTGCCCTATCGCGTAGTTGTGCTGTGCACGGGCGACATGGGCTTTGGTGCAATTAAAACCCATGACCTTGAGGTATGGTTGCCAGGCCAAGGCACGTATCGCGAAATTTCATCCGTGTCTGTGTGTGGCGATTTCCAAGCCCGTCGCATGAACGCCCGGTTCCGCCCCGAAGGCGGCGGCAAACCTGAATTCGTCCACACGCTGAACGGATCCGGCTTGGCGGTAGGCCGGTGTTTGATCGCCGTTTTGGAAAACGGACAACAATCGGACGGCTCGATTGTTTTGCCGGCCGCGTTGCACCCTTATTTGGGTGGAAAGACCCAGATCGCGGTAGACGGCGCGTTGATCTAAACTGTTTTAATAAAATTTAGATAAAATTGGGCCTTCGGGCCCTTTTTGTTTTCAAAACGGGAACAATTTATCTTGTGAACTGTTATTAAATCCACATTTCAATCCAAAATGCCTAACTTTCGTCATATTTATGTTAACTTTTAGCCAATTCTCTTGGGTAAAAATTAACAAAATTGTGAAAGGAACAGGCATGGAATCGGATCAAACCACGACAACACACGTCATTGAACTGACCGGCGTCAAATATTCTTTGGACGGTTCAATAAGCCAATCAACCCTCAGATTTCTGGGGAGCGACGACATGCTTGTTGGTGTTACGGGGGGCTCAAGTGAAACGTCGTTTTCAACAGGTCGTGGCACATTAACATGGGCGGGCGTCGACGGAATGACGCTTTATTGTGCCGACGAAGATGAGTCAGATCTTAACAAGACGATCACCTATCAAGGTGTCTACATGCTTCCGATGCAAGACGGTACAGAGCGTTTGTTTTTCTCGCTAACAAGCGGTGATTTAGACATTTACCTATTTAGCCTGATGTCTACACCACTGTTCGAAAATGGCTATAGTGAACAAGAGGCAATTGAATTGTTCAGCTTTGCTGCAACAAATCTAATACCCAATAACAATATCTTTGCCTTCTTTGATGGCACTCAATCCGCGGATGCCGTGATTACATCGCATTTCGGCACGTTGAAAGACATTGAACAAGGAGACCTTAGCACAGAACCTGATGGGTCAGTCGATCCGACAACAACCGATGGATCAGGAACAACCGGTACGGGCACGGGTACCGATTCAGGCACGGACGGTGAAACAGGAACAGTGACCGGCACCAACACCGCCGAAGGGAAAGAGATTTTCGGCACTGACCAAGATGAT
>JAYPUL010000054.1:3992-14113 GCA_038134005.1 Paracoccaceae bacterium
GACCGGCACCAACACCGCCGAAGGGAAAGAGATTTTCGGCACTGACCAAGATGATACTTTGGTCGGGACTGATGGCGACGACACAATCATGGGTTTTGACGGCAACGATCAAATCTATGCGGTTGACGGCAATGATTTGATCTTTGGCCACCAAGGCAATGACATCATTTTTGGTGAAAACGGTGATGATACAGTTTGGGCATCCGATGGGGACGATTATGTCGAAGGTGGCGACGGCAACGACCGATTGGGCGCAGGTCATGGCACCGATAAGGTTGACGGCGGCGCAGGAAACGATGTCATCGTAAAAATTAGCGGCGATGGCATTATCTCTGGTGGTACTGACAATGACATCTTGATCGGGGGCTACCAAAACGATCGCATTTTTGGCGGCACGGGCGACGATTGGATCCGGGGTGATATTTCATCCGTTGTAGGTGGCATGGATACAATCGAAGGCGGCGCGGGGAATGACATTCTATCGGGCGGCTTGGGCCAAGATACATTTATTTTCCGCCCAGACCAAGGCACGGACAAAATCTCGTTTTTTGAAATGACCCAGGCCTCGATGAATGGTGTTCTGATATGGAAACCGATCTGGCACGTGACTGGGATCATTTAGACCAAGTTCATCTGATCGGGTTCACCAATATCGATCGTTCAAACATCATGTCCTTTGTAGAACAAGGCGAAAACGGCGCCGTTCTTTCGATACAGGGCACCACAATTGAATTTTTTGGTGTCGCGGCAACGGAACTTAGTGCTGAGGATTTTTATTTTGCATAGACCAACATGTTTCAAAGTCATGTGTTTACTGGCGACCCTGCCGTTGGTTGCCGCTTGCGGCGGCGGCAGCGGCGGCGCGGGAGATCAAAACGGATTAAATAACACCCCGACGGCACCCGCGAAAACTTATGAAACGATGGATGCACTGACCGATGCAACAACCCATCTTGATGTGTCTATGTTGAAAAATCAGACAGATTTTGTTTCAAAATCCGGGACCTATTCGGCCAGCACGCAAAGCATTACACATGTCGACACCACCGCCATCTCGGATCTATATACGTTGACCGGCATGGATTATGTCATGGGAATTCAATATGCCTATTATCAGGGGTTTGTTCGCGTGCCAACCGCCGCCGATGATATTCCAACCACGGCCACAACCTATACCGGTTCGGCAACAGCACGTGTTACGAATAACAACGTAAGCTATGATTTGACCAACGGCACCAGCGACATCACATTGACCCAGGGGAACACCCCGAAGCTAAATGTTGATATGACATTTTATGATCCGGCCGAATCCGATAGATCAAATCGTGTTTCAAACATCAACCTTTGACGGATCGCGCTTTAGCGGCGGAACTGTCGATACGTTCAAAAACAATACGGCTGTCGACATCACACAGGGTGACAACATTCAATCATTGGGCAACCTTTATGGTCCAAATGCCGAAAATATTGCGGGCCAAATCATTGCAACCGCGGGCGACGGCAATAACAGCCTTTGGGCGGTGTTTGTGGGAAAACAGTAAATACCGAAACGCCAACAGAAGCAAAAAACGCGCACCTTTCGATGCGCGTTTTTTTATAAGTGCTTTTTCAAACGGCTTGGGTTTGATTTCTTTTTGTCTTTATAGGGGTTCTTGTCCCCCTGTCCGCGCATTGTCAGACGGATCGGCGTACCAGGCATTTCAAAATCTGACCGCAACCCATTTACCAAATACCGCGAATAACTTGCCGGGATTTTATCGGGCTGCGAACACATAACGACAAATCCAGGTGGGCGTGATTTTGCTTGGGTCATATAGCGTAGCTTGATCCGGCGTCCATTTGGCGCGGGGGGCGGATGCATTTCGATCATTCCCGCCAACCATCGGTTCAATTGCGCCGTGGGCACGCGACGGTTCCAAATGCGGTGGGCCTTCAAAATTGCATCGTGCAACTTATCCAATCCCTTGCCCGTTTTGGCCGATACAGTTACCAATGGCGCGCCGCGTAATTGCGGAAGCAAACGTTCAAAAGCTTCGCGTAATTCTTTGATCTTATTATTTTTCTCGGCTTCGATATCCCATTTGTTTACCGCAACCACAACCGCGCGACCTTCGCGTTCGGCAAGATCAGCGATGCGAAGATCTTGGGTTTCAAACGGGATCGCAGCATCCAAAAGAACAACCACTACTTCGGCGAATTTGACCGCACGCAGACCATCAGACACCGATAGTTTTTCTACCTTATCCTGGACTTTCGCTTTTTTACGCATACCAGCGGTATCAAAGATCCGCATGGGGACGTTGTCCCAATTTATGCGTAATGAAATCGCGTCGCGGGTAATCCCCGCCTCGGGCCCCGTTAACAAACGATCTTCGCCCAAGATTTGGTTGATAAGCGTGGATTTACCCGCGTTCGGGCGCCCAACAACGGCAACCTGCAATGGTTTTTGATCGGTGGGCATTGCATATGTATAGCCCTCTTCTTCGTCGATTTCGTCGTCGATTTCCACATCAAATTGCGCATTATATTCGGCTTCTGCGGCGGCTTTTTCTTCGAAATCTTTGGCAATAGGATCCAACACATGCAACAAATCGCCCATGCCTTCGCCGTGTTCCGCGGACAACCGCAAAGGTTCACCCAAGCCCAAATTCCAGGCCTCTAAAACACCTGCGTCTGCTGCGGCGCCTTCGCCTTTGTTGGCGGCCAGCAAAACGATATTGCCGCGTTTGCGCAAAATTTCGGCGAAGATTTCATCAACAGGCGTGACACCGACACGAGCGTCAATCATGAACAAACACACGTCCGCCATGTCAACGGCGCGTTCGGTCAATCGACGCATGCGACCTTGCAAGCTATCATCTGTTGCGTCTTCCAATCCCGCGGTATCAATCACGGTGAATTTCAAATGCCCAAGACGCGCATCCCCTTCACGCAGATCGCGCGTCACGCCCGGTTGATCGTCGACCAACGCCAAACGTTTGCCGACAAGTCGGTTAAACAGGGTGGATTTTCCCACATTGGGACGGCCAACAATGGCCAAGGTAAAGCTCATGATACGCTCCGAAGCGGTTTAAGCGCGCGTCATACACCAGTTTTTCGTCAACGAAAAGCGTGCAATTCGCCCTTTGAGGATACAAGATACAAAACGCCCCCTGCAACAACGGGGCTGGTTGTCGCCCCTGATGGGATCGCGACGGTCGATACCAATGCACCCGAAACAGGATCAAACAAACGGATTAAGCCGTCGTTGGATGCAACGACGATTTGGCCACCCGCCAAAACAGGACCATGGTGGGCATAGACCTCTTTAGATTTTTTAGGTCCTTGTTTTACAAAACCCGGCAACGGCACGGCCCAGATTGCGTCGCCCGTGTCCGCATTTGCACGCACCAATTGACCAAGGTCATTGATGAAAAACACCGATCCGCCTGCAACCCAAACATCGCCGCGAACGCCTTGGCCGGATGTCCAAATCCGTTCACCATCACCAAGCTTCATCGCGACAAACCGCCCAGATCCATTTGCTGCATAAACGCGGTTGCCGACAATCATGGGGGATGTGGCGATATCTTCGACGGTGCCGATTGCGCGTCCTTTACGCCCACCTGTTAAGCTGGAATTCCAATAAATCAAACCGCCCTTGCGGAATGCGGCCTGAATTTCGCCTGAACCATAGCCGAAAATTACAAATTGATCGCTGACCGACGGGCCAATCGATCCGGTGAGGTTATTTACATCAGACACGCTATCGATGCGCCACCGCACACGGCCATTGTTTGCCTCGATCGCCCAGCTCGACGCATCTGACGCGACAAGATACACCAATCCATCGTAATAGGTCGGACGCGACACGCCCGCACCTAACACCGATTGCGACCATAGAATTTCGCCGGTTTTCGGTTGAATAGCATAGGCCGTGCCATAACCCGTCGTGACATAAAGACGACCGTCACCAAACGCAAAGCCGCCCCCAAACGCGTCACCACGGTTTTCTGATTGTGGCGTCAAATTTATTTGCCACAGTTGTGCACCGCTTGTTGAAACCGCGGTAACCGTGGCCAAGGCATCCATCGTGTAAATCACACCATCAACCACAATTGGGTCGGTTGAAATGCGTTGACGTTTGCCATCGCCTTCACCAATGGAAACATTCCAAATGGGTTGCGGTTGTTTGGATAACGCGGGATGGCTGGTGCGTGTTGCAGGTGTCCCGGCAGCCTGAGACCAATTGGCGTTTAGCACGGGCTTTGGTGCCGAAAACGGCCGCGTTGTATTTACGATGCGTTCGTCAACCGCGGCGGATTCGGGATCAAGTACGGAATTAATGCTATCGCGTTTGCCCGGCAATATGACTTCGGGTTCTGCACAGGCCGTCAAAAGCATCGTGCCCGTCATAAGTGCAGTTATCAATCGCAGCGTCATTCCTGCACAACCCTCTTAATTAGTTTTGTTTACCCACGTTTGATGGGTCACGACCTAGGGCAATCATCAACTGCGACGCGCGCTGGCGCAAGCCCTGAGTAAGCTCAGCATCTTGTAAGATATCCGACAGGCGATTTATCGCCGCCTCGTTATCACCGGCGGCCAAATCCAACAACGCCAATTGTTCCGTCGCCAATAACCGCAAGGGATTGCCCGCCGTCGCAAGATATTGCAACCCGTCACGGCGATCTTGGTCAGATAGGCCTGCGTCGTCGCGGATCAAGCGTTTGAACAGTGCTATATCGCGATAACGTGCGGCAATGGTCATATCGTTGGCGACCGCATCCAATGCGGCAACCGCCTGATCCGCTTTGCCATCTGCTGCCAATTCGGATGATTTCAACATTGCCAATAATGCCTGACCTTCCGCATCTGGTGCCGTAATCGCCGATAACGCATCAGCGCGCGCTTGGTGTTCGCTTTCATCAAGTGCCGCCAAAATCTGTGTCCCAAAGGTTTGGGCCACCGCCCGTTCTTGGGCACGGGAATATTCGCGGTACGCCGCACCGGCAACAATTGCGATAACCACAACGATTGCGATCCAACCATATTTGCGAATCAACTTAAACAAACGGTCGCGGCGGACCTCTTCGGTTACTTCCTGAATAAAGCTGTCTGTATCGCTCACGGCCTACCCCACATCTTGAATTGTGTTGTGTTTAATCCCAAATCTCAAAAAGGCCAAGGCCAAACCGTTATAATTAACGGCGCGCATCATAATTCGACCACATACTTTCTAAACTGTCCGGTTTAGAAAGCGTGTGGTAAAGTCATCACGAAAGTGGTATTGGCACGCAAAAAGCGTGGTCATGCCTGACGCGCGCATGTTTCTATGAGGACTATAATGCGTATTGTATCTATCCTGACTGCTATCTTGGTCACCGGATTTTTGTATGTCATCGTTTTTGAACGTGATCGTTTGGCCGAATTCACGTCATCAGGGCCAGCCGCCAATGCCGCCGAAGCCCCCGCCCCCGATGCACAAGCAACGCAAGTCTCGGAACAATCTGATACCCAACAATCCCAAGGCGCATCCAAAGAACCGGCTTTCAAGGTTGTGGTCCAAACATCAAATGCGCAAACGATCGACAGCGCCGTTGTATTGCGCGGCGAAACCGAAGCGGCACGCAGCGTGACCGCGCGCGCCGAAACAACCGGTTTGATTACAAACACGCCTTTACGCAAAGGCGCGTTTGTCGACCAGGGGGATGTTTTGTGTGAATTGGAACCAGGAACACGGGCGGCAAACCTTGCGGATGCAAAAGCGCGTCTGGAATTGGCGCGTGCCCGCGTTCCCGAAACCCAAGCCCGCTTAGAAGAAGCCGAAGCACGTTTGGACGAAGCCAAAATCAACTTCAACGCGGCCAACAAGCTTTCCGAAGGTGGGTTTGCCACCGAAACGCGCGTCGCAAACGCCCAAGCCGTCGTCAGATCGGCCGAAGCCGCCGTTGCATCGGCCAAAGCGGGCTTTGACGCAACCCGTTCGGGCATCCAATCCGCAGAAGCAGCCGTCGCATCAGCGCAAAAAGAAATTGACCGCCTCACGATCACAGCACCATTTTCAGGATTGTTGGAAACCGACACGGCAGAATTGGGAACGCTTTTGCAACCTGGTGCCGCCTGTGCGACCATCATCCAACTTGATCCGATTAAAGTGGTCGCCTTTGTCCCAGAAACCGAATGGGCGCGGGTTCATTTGGGCGCACCCGCGATGGCAAAGTTGATTTCCGGGCGCGAAGTTACCGGTTTGGTGTCCTTCCTGTCTCGCTCGGCCGACCAACTAACCCGAACATTCCGTGTTGAAATCGAAGTTGCAAATGCCGATTTGGCAATCGCTGATGGTCAAACTGCTGAAATCGTTATCGGGGCTGACGGTAATTTGGCACATCTGTTGCCGCAATCGTCCTTAACACTAAATGATGACGGCGCGTTAGGCATTCGTTCCGTAAATGCCAACAACATCGTGGAATTCCATCCAGTAACCTTGATCCGCGACACGGTTGACGGCGTTTGGGTCGCAGATTTGCCGCAAACGGTAAACGTGATCGTCGTCGGCCAAGAATTTGTCCGCTCAGGCGTTTTGGCCGAACCCTTCTTTCAGGAGACATCCAAATGATCGGCATCGTTGATTGGGCATCACAACGCGCACGCATGATCATCGCGATGATCATGCTGTCGCTTGCCGCCGGTATTTATAGTTACACGGGCTTGCCAAAAGAAGGCGAACCAGACATCGAAATTCCTGCATTGTTTATTTCGGTACCCTTCCCCGGAATTTCCGCAGCCGATAGTGAAACGCTATTGGTCAAACCGATGGAAACCGAATTGGCCGATTTGGACGGTCTAGATATAATGTCTGCGACGGCATCCGAAAATTACGCTGGTATTGCGTTGCAATTCGAATTCGGTTGGGACAAAACCAAAATCATGGCCGACGTACGCGACGCAATGAACGCCGCCGAAGCCAAGTTTCCATCAGGTGCCGAAAAATATTCGATCAACGAAATCAACTTTTCAGAATTTCCTATCATTATCGTGAACTTAACGGGCCGCGTGCCAGAACGCACGATGACGCGTATTGCAAAAGATCTACAAGAAAAGATCGAAACAATGGACGCCGTATTAGAGGCGTCAATCACCGGTAATCGCGATGAAATGGTCGAAGTGACTATCGATCCTTTGCGATTGGAATCCTATAACGTCACGGCCGGCGAATTGATCAGCGTGGTGCGCAACAACAACCAATTGATTGCCGCAGGCGAAGTCGATACCGAACAAGGTACGTTTGCCGTCAAAATCCCATCTAGCTTTGATGACATCGCCGATATTTATGGATTGCCGGTAAAAACGAACGGTGATCGCGTTGTAACGCTTGGCGATTTGGCACAAATCAAATTGGCGTTCGAAGATCGCCAAGGCATCGCACGATTTAACGGTGAGCCGACTGTTGCGCTTCAGGTTGTCAAACGCAAAGGTTATAACTTGATCGATACGGCAAACACCGTACGCACCATGGTAGAAGCCGAAGCGGCTTCGTGGCCCGACGATATGAAAGCGGCAATCAAGGTGGGCACATCCAATGACCAATCGCGTGTTGTTGGATCGATGGTCGGCCAATTGGAAGGTTCGGTTTTAACCGCAATCGCTTTGGTGATGATCGTCGTTTTGGCATCCTTGGGCACGCGCGCGGCACTATTGGTTGGCTTTTCTATCCCGACGTCATTTTTGTTATGCTTTGTTTTGTTGGGCGTGATGGACATCACCATTTCCAATATTGTCATGTTCGGCCTAATTCTGGCGGTGGGCATGTTGGTTGATGGGGCCATCGTCGTTGTCGAATATGCCGACAAACGCATCGGTGAAGGTATCGGCCCCATGTCCGCCTATGTCGAAGCGGCAAAGCGCATGTTTTGGCCAGTCGTAAGTTCGACCGCAACGACGCTTTGTGCCTTTTTGCCCATGCTCTTTTGGCCCGGCGTTCCGGGTCAATTTATGGGCATGTTGCCCGTCACATTGATTTTTGTTCTTTCGGCATCGTTGATCGTTGCATTGGTTTACCTGCCAATCATGGGCGGTGTATCCGGCCGTATCAGCCGCGTTTTGGATCGCACAGCAGCGGTATTGCGCGTTAATTTCCCATGGGGTGTGCGCGCGTTTTTGGTTGCGATTGCGATGGCCTTCTTGTTCGTATCGGCGATGCAATTCCTAAATCCCGCGTATCTTTTGGGCTTGGATCGTACCGAGATGGGCCGAATGGCGCATGTGCCAGGATTGGTCATGTTTTTGGCGGCATCTTTCTTTGCATCGGTCACATTGACCGCAGCCAAAATCGAACGTCAACGCAATCGGGTTGAATACGGATACCGCCGCACGTTATTTGGGTATTTCATAAAATTCCTTACCGCTAATCCGATCATGCCTGTTGTGACAATATTGGCGGTGATCGTCTTTTCGATGAGCGTCTTCAAATACTATGGCGAAAACAATCTGGGGGTCGATTTCTTTGTTGAATCCGAACCCGAACAAGCCATCGTTTACGTCCGTGCCCGCGGCAACCTTTCACTTGATGAAAAGGACGCTTTGGTGAAACAAGCCGAAGTGGCCGTTTTATCCCACCCGGGCATCCAAACGGCCTTTGCCTTTTCGGGAAAAGGTGGTTTGAACCAAAACACCGGCGGTGGCCAAGCGCCCGCAGACACGATCGGCCAAATCCAGTTGGAAACAATTCCGTGGGAAGACCGTCGTGACAATCCCGATTTGGACGGCAACGTCGTATTGGACGAGATTAAGGCAAAACTTGCCGAGATCCCCGGCATTCAAACCGAAGTCTTAAACCTTTCACGTGGGCCCGCATCCGCAAAGCCCGTGCATCTGCGTTTAACCAGCGACAGTTTGGATGATCTTATTGCCACAGCGGGACAAATGTCCGATCTGTTTCACAAAACACAAGGCTTGATCCAAATCGAAGATAGCCGCCCCTTGCCTGGTATCGATTGGCAAATCAATGTCGACGTTGAAAAAGCTGGCCGCTATGGTGCGGACGTTGCGACCGTTGGCGCGATGGTTCAACTTGTCACCCGTGGAATTTTGTTGGACACAATGCGTGTTGATAGTTCCGATGAAGAAGTCGAAATTCGCGTTCGTTTGCCAAAGGAATACCGAGTTCTTAGCACGCTTGACACGTTGAAAGTACGCACACGCGATGGTCTTGTGCCATTGTCAAACTTTATCACGCGCGAACCTGTTGCAAAACTTGCCGAAATCAAACGCGTTGGGCAAAAACGCTATATCGATATCAAAGCTGCTGTTGAAAAGGGGCTGACACGTCAAGACACCGATAAAAACGGCAACGCGGTTGAAATCCCGATCAATGATAACGAACGGATTGCGTATTTGACGACCGTTTTGGAAAATACTACGTTGCCCGCAGGAATGACATGGGAATGGACCGGCGATCAAGAAGATCAAAAAGAAAGCCAAGTGTTCTTGTCCAGCGCCTTTTCCGCTGCACTTGCGTTGATGTTCATCATCTTGCTTGCCCAATTCAATAGCTTTTACAACTCGGTCGTTGTGTTGTTGGCGGTGGTATTGTCCACCGTTGGCGTTTTGATTGGCATGCTGATCATGGGCCAAGCCTTCTCTGTCATTATGACGGGAACAGGGATCGTCGCATTGGCGGGTATTGTCGTTAACAACAACATCGTTTTGATTGATACCTATCAAGAGTTTTCGCAAACAATGCCCAAGATAGAAGCCATTGTGCGCACCGCTGAACAACGGATTCGTCCGGTATTGTTGACTACGATTACCACGATGGCCGGTTTGGCGCCGATGATGTTTGGCTTGAGCCTTGATTTTATCAACGGCGGTTATTCCATCGATAGCCCAACATCATTGTGGTGGAAACAGCTTGCGACAGCGGTGGTCTTTGGCCTGGGCATTGCCACGGTTTTGACACTAATCTTTACCCCTGCTCTTTTGGCAGCACGGATTTGGTTGACCACGTATGTAAGCTTTATTGGCCGCGTACTGGTGCGCTTGGGTGCATCTCGCCACGGGCGCGTTGCCCAAGATTGGGCGCTGCGTCGCGCCGCACGCAAGAACAAAGTGACCGATCTGGTCTGGGTCGAAGATGATAC
>JAYPUL010000055.1:0-13571 GCA_038134005.1 Paracoccaceae bacterium
GTCTCATCTATTCGCGACAAATCCCACGCAGTTTGTGCGTTAATTCGTTCGTCTGTAATCGCGAGCCCTAACACCAAAGACCCAGTCAAACTTACCAAATCATGGAATGCCGTTAACTGAAAAGGCGTTAATTTATTAACACGCGCGCTTAGTTTCGAAATCGCCTCATTGGATTGGGCGACATGCATCACACCTTGACCTATCGCCAATTCGACGTTCATGGTGTCTTTGGCCCAGTCCAAGATTGGATCCCAAGCTTGGGATTGTCGATCAACCAACTCCTGTGGTCCATTGGCACGATAACAGAGCAAATCTGATTCGCCGTACGCAGCAATCGACGCAGCAACTTCGTCAAATTGGTGCGTCACCTTATCAATCGCGGCGTTGGCTGAGCGGGTAAATGGCATCACCTCTGGGTTTACTTCTTCAACCTGCTCTGCCCACTCGACTGCAATAGCATCTGCCATCGCCTTATTGGGAACGATTAACATCGCCTTGGCGGGGGTTTTAACTGATCGTCCATCCAAATGGATAGCAAAGCCCGCATCCACCTGTTCAGCGGTCGCATTTTGCCAAAAACGCTTCATTTTCCATTCAGCCATAGGTCACCCCAATTGTCGTTTGATCGCTGAATATAACTCTTGCGCATCCGATACAACCGCTTGCGCCCCAACTAAGGCCGAAACCGGATGATAGCCCCATGAAACACCAATGCCCGCAACACCTGCTACGCGCGCCATATTCATATCGTATGTGGTATCTCCGACCATAACAGCCGACGACGCATCAACACCGGTCTCAGATAAAGCAGATTGAATCATTGAAGGATGAGGCTTGGACGGGTGATCATCTGAGACTTGGGTTGAAATAAACCTTTTTTGCCATCCGTACATTTCTAGCAATGCAACCAGGCCGCGCCGCGACTTGCCGGTAGCGATTGCCAAAAGCATATTTTGATCTTGTTCCAAACGATCCAACAAAGTGGCCATACCATCGTATAAAATTGGCCGCGCCCCTTTGATACGATTGTCGTGGAACGCCTGCTTATAGGCCGCAAGCGCGCGATCACGGATATCTTGGCTTGCAAGGGGCATCAAACATTCGAAAGTCGCAGGCAAGCTAAGCCCAACCACATTTAAGATTTGATCACGCGTTGGATGCGCCAATCCCACAGCGTCAAATGCAATGTGCATGGACGCGATTATTTCCGATTGGCTGTCGACCAATGTGCCATCGACGTCGAAAATAACCAATTTTAGCGATGACATCACATCAAATCTTCAAACGGGTCATTGGGCACCTCTGATGTATCCCATTGAAATGTGTCCCACGTGCGCTTCATATGTTCGGGCAAGTCAGCCGAAATTTCAAAAATCTTACGTGTGACCGGATGTTCAAAGCGTAAAAAACGGGCGTGAAGATGTAACTTGCGACTGATGTCTCCGCCCAACTGTGCGCCCCAGCCATCACCAAGGTTTTCTTGCCCTGACCCACCGTATTTACCGTCCCCGACAATCGGGTGGCCTATTTCGGCCATGTGCGCGCGCAGCTGGTGCGTGCGGCCCGTAATGGGCACTAATGCGACCCATGCGCCGCGGCTGGCCAAACGCGACAGCACCATATAATCCGATGTTGCACGCTTTGCCCCTTCGGTTGTCGCAACATCTCGAGGATGGACACAGATCATTTTTTCGCCTTCGCCCCGATGTCCGTGCCCCGGCGCTTTGACCAAGCCAAATTTTATCGTCCCAGCCTGTGGCATTGGTACCCCGGCAACAGCGGCCCAATAAACCTTGCGCGTTTCACGATGTCTAAGTGTATCGCTTAGCGCTGCGGCAGCGGAACGTGTGCGTGCCAATAACAAGACGCCTGATGTATCTTTGTCCAAGCGATGGACAAGACGTGGTTTTTCATCATAGCCAAACTTCAACACTTCGGCCAAACCATCGACGTGTTTGGTTTGTTTGCTCCCGCCTTGCGTTGGCAAACCAGCAGGTTTGTTCAAAACAATAAGATGATCATCCATGTAAATGACTGCATCTTGGATCATCTTGGTATCTTGTGCGGATACTTTGGGCGGCGTCTTTGGCAATTCTGGCCGATCTTCATAAGCGATCGGGGGAATGCGAACCTCTTGACCTGTTTCCAAACGTGTTGACGCTTTGCATCGTGCGCCGTCCACACGTATTTCCCCTTTGCGACACATTTTTTCGATGCGAATTTGGGTCAGCTGCGGGAATATGCGTTTTAGCCACCGATCCAATCGTTGATCTGCATCATCCGGTGTAATTGTAATGCGTTGTACGCTGCTCATGACCAGGCTCCTTTTGCCAAGGCGACGCCTGCAAAAACAGCCAATATTGATAAGCCGACGCTTATGAAAATATAGCCCAACGCAAATGCAAGCCTTTCTGCGTCAACCAATTTCAAAACATCCAAGGAAAAGGCAGAGAAGGTCGTAAACGCACCCAAAAATCCGCCCATCACCATTAAGGGCACCCGATCACCCAAACGCACGGTGAAATAAACATAAGCCACCCCAATTACAAAAGATCCGACAACGTTAACGATCAAGGTTCCAAAGGGAAACACAACGAATTGACCAACGCCAAATCGTGCCATTGCGCCCAATGCGCCCCCAAATGCAATCCAAAGATATATCATGGGCCCGTGCATCGCGGCTTCGCTATGAATTGTCAAGCCTTTGGCGTTTGACGCGCAGGTTATTGAAATATTGCACCCGCTTTTGCAAGTCGCGTTCAAAACCACGCTCTACTGGGTCATAGAGGTTTGGCCGCGCGATGCCATCCGGAAAATAGTTCTGACCAGAAAAGCCATCTTCTGCATCATGGTCATAGGCGTATCCAGATCCATATCCTTGTTCTGACATCAATTTCGTGGGAGCATTCAAGATATGTTTTGGTGGGGGTTGTGACCCGGTCGCCCGCGCCAATGCGCGCGCGGTCTTATATGCCATGTACCCAGCATTTGATTTAGGCGCCAACGCCAAATAGATGACCGCCTGCGCCAAGGCTAATTCGCCTTCGGGGCTGCCAAGCCGTTCGTACGTTTCCCATGCATGAAGGCAAACACTTTGGGCTTGTGGATCAGCCAAGGCAATATCTTCGACAGCCATTCGCAATAGTCGACGGGCCAAATATCTGGGGTCTTCCCCGCCTTCGAGCATTCGCGCAAACCAATAAATTGCGGCGTCTGGATCAGATCCACGGACAGATTTATGCAGTGCGGAAATCAGGTTATAGTGTTCGTCACCAGATTTGTCATATTTTGCCGCACGCCGCGTGACACGTTTGCGCAATCCATCAGGCGTCAAAGGCGCGGACACCGGCCAACCTGAAACCTGTTCCACCAAATTGATCAACGCACGTCCGTCACCATCAGCCATCGCAACCAGCGTGACGCGTGCGTCGTCATCCAATGGAAGAGCTTTTCCCAATTCGGTTTCAGCGCGCGACAAAAGTGCATCCAATTCATGCGCTTCAAGGCGCTCCAATACCAACACTTGGGCGCGCGACAAAAGCGCCGCGTTCAATTCAAACGACGGATTTTCAGTGGTAGCCCCGACCAACAAAATGGTGCCATCTTCCATATGGGGCAAAAAGCTGTCTTGTTGGGCCTTGTTGAACCTATGGATTTCATCGACGAACAACAATGTTCCACGCCCATTTTGATGGCGCATTTTTGCGGCGTCAAAAACCTTTTTCAAATCGGCAACGCCAGAAAAAATCGCGCTTATTTGTTCAAAATGTAAATCCGTATGATCGGCCAGCAAACGTGCCAAAGTGGTCTTACCGACACCCGGTGGGCCCCAGAAAACCAATGACGAAAGGTTTCCCGCCGTCAGCATCGCCCCCAAAGGTGCGTCGTCATCCAAAATCTGGCGTTGACCAATGACCTCATCGATCGTTTTGGGCCGCAAGCGTTCCGCCAAAGGGCGCGGCCCAGGTTTGGGCGTCGCCGGCGAAGTTCCAAACAGGTCGGTCATAGACGGAACCTTAACGATACCGCAGCGCCGTCACGGTTTACAATAATTTCGCCTGGTCGAGTTTTAAGGGCAAGAAATGTGTCAAAATCTCTGGCATTTTCCAATTTTTCACCATTTATTGACACGATGACGTCCCCCGATTTCAACCCAATACGCGGGGCAACTTTGCCCGCATCAACGACAATGATCCCAGCAACGTTATTTGACAAGCCCATGTCTTGTTGAACCATCGGGTTAATCAAGCGCAATGTAACACCGGGTAAAATTCCACGATCATTTGATTTAACGATCTCTGATTTAGGCACGTCAGGCGCAGAGATCAAAGACACGTTAACTGAGTCAATCTTACCGTCGCGCAGTCGATCCACTAAGATCGTCTCGCCAATCCCTTTTACCGATATGCGATAATACATTTCAGCAGGTCCGTTGACCGCCTGACCGTCGACGGCAACAATAACATCGCCCACGCGAAACCCAGCGTGCGCAAAGGAACTTTGATCATTCAAATCAAGAATAATCAGGCCGGTGGCAAATTCCATCCCCAAACTTTGCGCCAGCTCTGCGGTTAATTCTTGGCCATAAAGGCCCGCCCATGGACGCTTAAAGGTGGTATTTCCAATCGACGCTTGATCAACAAATTGATGGACAAGCGATGCTGGGATCGCAAATCCAATCCCGTTCGATCCCCCAGATTTGGACAAAATCGATGTATTAACGCCGATCAATTCTCCATTTACATCGATCAAAGCACCACCAGAATTTCCAGGGTTGATAGGCGCATCCGTTTGAATGAAATATCCGCGTCCGTCGCCAGCACCCCCACCCGACCGCGCAAGACCGGACACGATACCACTGGTAACGGTCTGTCCAACGCCAAATGGGTTTCCGATCGCCAAGACCAATTCGCCCACTTCGACCGTATCACTGTCCCTGAACGTTAGAAACGGCATATTAACTGCATTGTCCAATTTTAAAACGGCCAAATCCGAACTTTGGTCCGCCAATAAAACCTTAGCTGAAAATTCGCGTTTATCGTTCAAAACGACGCGAATTTCCTGTGCTTGGCCCACAACAT
Source organism: Paracoccaceae bacterium (assembly GCA_038134005.1). GTDB lineage: Bacteria > Pseudomonadota > Alphaproteobacteria > Rhodobacterales > Rhodobacteraceae > CAJXSD01. Next base: position 5,082 of record JAYPUL010000055.1, read on the forward strand.
GATAATTCGAAACGACAATTCCATCAGCGGACAAAATCACCCCCGAGCCCAATGAATTTTGAACCCTGGGCCGTGTCGTACCGTAACTACGAAAGAATTCACTAAAGAATGGGTCGTTTTGAAACGGGCTAACGTTTTCCTGAACGATCCGCTTGGCGTAGATATTAACAACCGCAGGGGCGGCTTGTTTTACCAACGGCGCAAAGGTTAAGTTGATTTCAATTTGGGACGTTGGAACACGATCGTTGGCCCATGCGGGCAATCCAAGCATTGTCACAGACATCAGAACGCTTAACAACAAACGCATTCCCATAAGAGACCTCATTAACAGCACAGTTTCAATTCAAAGGATTTTTGTAGCATGACATGTATTGACTGAATTTGAAAATTCAATTCGGACCAATATCACATAAGCCATTTTTCGCGAATGAATGATAAAATGTCCAAAAGACAAAACCCCCGCCTATGGCAGGGGTTTCAAAAACCATTTCTAGTTTAAATCTTACTCGTCTGCTGCTGCTTCTTCTGCTGCAACGCGTGCTTTATCAGCGGCGCCTTTTGCGGCAGGATCACGGTCAACGAATTCGATGATCGCCATTGGTGCCATGTCGCCATAACGGAAACCCGCTTTCATGATGCGAACGTAACCGCCTTGACGCTCTTTATAGCGTGGGCCAAGGATATCGAATAGTTTTGCAACGTATTGATCTTCTTTCAACTGTGCCGCTGCTTGACGACGGGCGTGCAAGTCACCGCGTTTGCCCAGAGTGATCAGTTTTTCAACGATCGGGCGCAGTTCTTTTGCTTTTGGCAAAGTTGTTTTGATTTGTTCGTGTTCGATCAACGAACCCGCCATGTTTGCCCACAACGCTTTGCGGTGTTCATGGGTACGGTTTAGGCGGCGATAACCACGTGCGTGACGCATTGTATTTCTCCTATTTGCGTTTGCTTTGTCAGACGGCCGATGCGTGTCAACCGTTCACCTTGGGGCGTGAGCCCGTGTTTTCCCCAGTCTTCTGGGCATTTTAAGGGCGGGTTGTCCCCGCCCCATTGGATCAAAAGTTGTCTTCGAACTTTTTCGCCAAATCTTCGATGTTATCTGGTGGCCAATCTTCGACGTCCATTCCCAGGTGCAAGCCCATACCCGACAACACTTCTTTGATCTCGTTCAAAGATTTGCGGCCAAAGTTTGGTGTGCGCAACATTTCGGCTTCTGTCTTTTGGATCAGATCGCCGATGTAAACGATATTGTCGTTCTTTAGGCAGTTTGCCGAACGGACAGACAATTCCAATTCGTCTACTTTTTTCAACATCAATGGGTTGAAGTCCAAACCGTCGTCGTCGTCTTGGCGACCGGCGGATTCGGGTTCTTCGAAATTGACGAAGATGGACAGTTGGTCTTGTAGAATACGCGCCGCGAATGCGATTGCATCGTCAGGCGAAATCGAACCGTCTGTATCGACTTTCATATTCAGTTTGTCGTAATCCAAAACTTGACCTTCACGTGTAGGCTGAACGTCATAGGATACTTTTTTGACTGGTGAATAAATCGCATCGATCGGGATCAAACCGATTGGTGCGTCCTCTGGTTTGTTTTTGTCCGCAGGAACGTAACCCTTGCCAGTGTTGACGGTCAGTTCCATGTAAAGATCCGCGCCATCATCCAAGTGACAGATAACGTGATCTTTGTTTAGGATCTCGATGCCTGCGCTATCAGAGATGTCACCAGCTGTTACAACAGATGGGCCTTTCGCATTGATCGAAAGACGTTTTGGTCCTTCGACTTCCATGCGTAGCGCGACACCTTTTAGGTTCAAAACGATATCTGTTACGTCTTCACGAACGCCAGCAACTGACGAAAATTCATGTAAAACGTTGTCGATTTGAACGGATGTAATGGCGGCACCTTGAAGGCTGCTCATCAAAACGCGACGCAGCGCGTTACCCAATGTTAGACCAAAACCACGCTCAAGTGGTTCTGCAACAACCGTTGCTTGACGCATAGGGTCGTTACCTGGTTTCACTTCTAGCTGGGCTGGCTTAATCAATTCGCCCCAATTTTTTTGGATCATGCGTCCCTCCATTCTTGCATTTGCCCCATGTCCGTAAGGCAAACGCGCCCGAGGTTTAAAAATGACGGAATGGGGCCGCGCACATGATGCGAGACCCCATAAACAGTTTAATTATACGCGACGACGCTTTGGTGGGCGACAGCCGTTGTGCGCGATTGGCGTAACATCACGGATAGATGTGATATTGAAACCAATTGCAGCCAACGCGCGCAATGCGCTTTCACGGCCAGAACCTGGGCCTTGAACTTCGACTTCCAAAGTTTTTACGCCATGCTCTTGCGCTTTACGGCCTGCATCTTCTGCGGCCATTTGTGCAGCGTATGGAGTAGACTTACGAGAGCCTTTGAAACCCATTGTACCTGCTGATGACCAAGAGATAGCATTCCCTTGAACGTCAGAGATAAGGATTTTTGTGTTGTTGAACGACGAGTTAACGTGTGCAACACCAGCTGCGATATTCTTGGAGACCTTTTTCTTGCCGCCACGACGTGTATCTTTTGCCATTGGAGCGTCTCCTTATTTCTTTTTGCCAGCGATTGGTTTCGCTGGGCCTTTGCGTGTACGCGCGTTTGTGTGCGTACGCTGACCACGAACTGGAAGGCTACGACGGTGACGCAGACCGCGATAGCAGCCTAGGTCCATCAAGCGCTTGATGTTCATTTGAACTTCACGGCGCAAATCACCTTCTACGGTAAGGTTTGCATCGATATATTCGCGGATTGCCAACACTTCTGCGTCTGACAATTCGTTCACGCGACGTGTTTCGTCGATGTTCGTTGCTTCGCAGATTTGTTTCGCGGATGCAGGGCCAATGCCCGTGATGTATGTCAACGCGATTGGAACGCGTTTTGCGGTTGGGATGTTTACGCCGGCGATACGTGCCACGTGTCTGTTCCTTTTCGTTGCGGTTCCGTAACTCCGGAACCTTTTTTCACAACATAAAGCCCCGAGTGGTGAAACTTGGGGCCCAAGCTGATCAGGTGGTCAAAGAGGGAATCCCCCTTCAGTCGATTCTCATATGAGATTGGGGTAGTTATTCAGAATGTCGTCCACCGTCAACCCCCAAGTGTTAACAATGAACGACAGGGCACTAATTTCATGCCCTGTCATTTATTTGAGACTTAATTATCCAATGCCGCTGCAAGGCTGGCTTGGACGACATCGATAGGTGCCAAACCGTCAATCGACTTAAGTTTTCCTTTTGCATAGTAATAGCCCAGCAAAGGTGAAGTCTTTTTATAATATTCTGCCAAACGGGTACGCATGCTTTCGGCGTTGTCGTCTGCACGCGCTTCTTTACCTGCTGCAACCGCTTCTTTCGCGCGGTTCACAACACGTTCGACCAGCACTTCGTCGTCAACGTCCAACGACACAACGCGATCCAGAGAATTGCCGCTTTCTTTCAACAAAGCGTCCAATGCATCCGCTTGCGCCAAAGTCCGTGGAAAGCCATCAAAGATAAATCCACCCTCGGATCCTTCTTCGAGTTTTTCGCGAATTAGACCGATAACGATGTCATCGGTAACCAGCTGACCTCGGTCCATGACGTCGGCGACGATCTTGCCCATTTCTGTGCCAGATGTCCGAGCCGCACGCAGCATATCGCCCGTCGACAATTGAACCATGTTACGAGTTTCTACTAGGTGCTGGGCTTGGGTTCCCTTGCCTGCACCGGGCGGTCCTAGGATAATAATATTCATCGACGCGCTGGTCCTCTCTTTTTACGTGTTTTGCCTTTACCACGCAGTTGCGATTTTTGGATCAGGCTTTCGTACTGATGCGCCAAAAGATGCGACTGCAACTGTTGAATGGTGTCCATAGTCACCGAGACAACGATCAAAACCGATGTCCCTCCGAAATAGAACGGAATTCCTAGCTGTCCTCTTAGCACTTCTGGCAACAAACACACTGCGGCTAAATATGCAGAGCCTAAAACAAGAATGCGATTTACAACATATTCTAAATGCTCGGCGGTTTTTTTGCCGGGCCGGATCCCCGGAACAAAGCCGTTTTGATTTTTCAAATTTTCAGACACGTCATCCGTTTTGAAGGAAACGTTGTGAGTATAAAAATATGCAAAGAACACAATCATTGCAGTGAAGAACGCCAAATATAAAGGTTGTCCTGGCCCAAAATACGCCATGATGACCGACATAACAGGATTGGTTGTTGTGCCCGAAAATGTGCTGATCGTGGTTGGCAACATCAAAAGTGATGACGCGAAAATTGCTGGGATAACGCCGGCGGGGTTCACTTTGATTGGAAGATGTGAATTTTGACCTTCCATGATCTTCATGCCCACCTGACGGCGGGGGTATTGAATCAAGATCTTGCGCAGCGCGCGCTCCATGAAAACGACGAATGCAATTGTCGCAATTACCATCGCGATAACGCCAATAATGACCGCAGGACTTAATGCACCGGAACGACCAGAGGCGAAGAATTGCGCAAGTGCCGCAGGTAATTCCGCAACAATACCAATAAAGATGATCAACGAAATACCATTACCGATACCGCGTGACGTGATTTGTTCACCCAACCACATCAAGAACATCGTACCACCAACCAAAGTGATCACACAGGACGCGCGGAAAAACACACCTGGATCGGTAACCATGTCACCCGCTTCTAGGCCGGCCGATAAACCGTATGCTTGAAACGTTGCCAATAATACGGTGCCATAACGTGTATATTGATTTATCTTTTTACGGCCCTGCTCGCCTTCTTTTTTCAATTGCTCTAGCGACGGAACTGATGCTGCAGCAAGCTGAATAATAATCGACGCAGTGATGTATGGCATAATACCTAACGCAAAGATGCCCATGCGGCTTAATGCGCCACCCGTAAACATCGTCAACATACCGCCGATACCAGTTTGCGCTTGGGCCATGAATTCACGCAAAGCCGCGCCATCGATGCCAGGCACAGGGATATATGTGCCCAATCGGTAAACAATTAACAAACCAAGTGTAAACAGAATACGGTTGCGAAGCTCGGTCGCTTTGCCTAGTGCCGCCCAGCTGGTGTTTGCGGCCATTTGTTCTACTGCGGATACCATATGGATCTCTCTTAATTAAAACGCCGCCAAGAGCTTTTCCCAAGCTCTGGCGGCGTTATTTAGGAAAACTAAGAACTATGTAAGCGGGCATACTGCCGCACACAAGGCCTTATTCGGCTGCGGCCGCCAAAGTTGTCAATGTACCACCCGCCTTTTCGACCGCTTCAACAGCAGTCTTAGATGCGCCAGTAACGTTCAAAGTAACTTTGGATTTGATATCGCCTTTTGCAAGAACGCGGATACCATCCAATCTGCGACGAACCAAGCCAGATGCAACCAATGCGTCTTCGTTGATTTCTGCTTTCGCGTCCAATTTGCCTGCTTCGATGAACTTTTCGATTAGACCAAGGTTCACAACAGCGAATTTCTTTTGGTTTGGTTTGTTGAAACCGCGTTTTGGCAAACGTTGGTACAATGGCATTTGACCGCCTTCGTATCCGTTAATTGCAACGCCTGAACGTGATTTTTGACCTTTGATACCACGGCCGGCAGTTTTACCTTTGCCGGAACCTGGACCACGCGCTACGCGTTTCTTTTTACGTACGGCGCCTTCGTTATCACGCAATTCATGTAATTTCATGTCGCTTCTCCTTTGGCCGGAACTACCCCCCGATGTGCGACGAAAGGGGCAAACACGGCAATGTTTCGATTCTTATGACTTTTGCCACCTGCGCCGTATATCCACAGATAAAGCGCAATGCAATACGCGATAGATATTTCTTAATGAGGCCGCGAAATCCAGCCAGATTGCGTCTAAGCCAATTTACCGATTTATGACAAATGTGGAACGCGCATCTTACGCGTTACGACGTTGTCCGATCTTTGCAAATCGAAGTGCCAACGACATGCCTGCAAGATAGGTCAAGACAAACAACGCCATAAATACCAAAAATGAAACGACCGACATTCGATCGCTAGCGTATACAAACTGTGCCGTGATAATCGGAACCGACGCCATCGGTAAAACGATCAACGTTGCCAAAGGATTAGCAATCTTTTTGTTTTTACGACCCAACACAACCAATTCAATGGCGCGCATCACCAATTGATGAAAATGCAAACAATCCGGTTGATCGACGCGCCGGCCAGTAACCACACGACGCACAATTGCGAACAACATGTCCATCACAGGCCAGAAAAACAACAGCATCACAGCAAATGGCGCAATGCCAGGATTACGGGTAATTAACAGGACACCGATCCATGTCAAAAGGTGCCCCATTGAATAAGCGCCTGCATCCCCTAAAAATATCTTTCCGAATGGAAAGTTAAAGACAAATAAGCCCGCAACACTGGCCAAAACAACACCACAAACGCTTAGGATGGTATGATCTCCGACGGCAAAGGCTAAGCCGCCCAAGCCTGCCGTAATGAGCATTGTAACGCCCATAGCAAGGCCATTGAGACCATCAATTAAATTAACAGCGTGCGATATTCCGCCCGATAGGATGATTGTGAAAATGATCGAAATAACCGGGCCATAGGTCAAAAATCCCAATGCATTGATACCAGTGTCATCAATCCATGCGCCGAACATCATTATAGCCAGTGCAGCAGATATAAACGCCAATAAAAGGCGGCGAAGTGGGCTTACTTCAAATCCGGTATCTTCACCTAAACCCCCTATAAATACAGGGATCGTGGAAACGCCCAACAAAAATGCAACATTGAAGGCGTCGGATGACAAAAAAGACATTCCAACGAAATATCCAAAAACAAGGCTCAGCCCGCCAATCCGTGGTGTTGGCAACGAATGGGATCCCTGTGGTGCGCCCGCTGCGTGGCCCTTTGCAGTCTGTTGAATATGAAGAGGTTTCGTGAATAAAATGACTGACGCTACTAATACCGCAGTCAGAAATGAATATAAGAAAACATTAAACATTTCAGTCACTCGTGTATAAGGAATCAATAAGTTTTTCTTTGAGACTAAAAATCATAGGGCGTGTGTTGCAAACCCAACCTTCGCCCATATGGTGCAAACTAAGGTTAACCATACCCGGCGCTCAAAAGTATATTTTTGATATTATGCACCAAAATTTGCATATTTTTTCGATAAACCCCAGAGCCATTTAAATAATTTCGCTCTAATTATGAAGAATTTCTTCACAGTTTATGGCTGATTTAAGAGGTTAGCTATGTTTTTGTGCAACAGCATCAAAATGCAATTTTAATAATCTGACATCATAAATGCAAAAAGCCCCGCAAACTGCGGGGCTTTTATAATTCTATCGCTTAGTCGCGCTCTTCGATGATTTCGACCAGGTGCGGAATTTTCGCAACCATACCGCGGATAGAAGGTGTATCTTCCAATTCGCGCGTCTTGTGCATCTTGTTCAAGCCCAAGCCAATCAGTGTACGACGCTGAACGTCGGGACGACGGATTGGTGAACCGATTTGTTTTACAACGATGGTTTTTGCCATTTGTCCGTTTCCTTACGCTTCTGCTGCTTCTGCTGCTGGCGCTTCGTCTTTGCTACGAAGAATGTCAGCAACTTTCTTACCGCGACGCTGCGCAACCATACGTGGGCTCATTTCCTGTTTCAGACCGTCCAATGTGGCACGGATCATGTTGTAAGGGTTTTGAGAACCAATTGATTTTGCAACGACGTCTTGGATACCAAGCATTTCGAAAACCGCACGCATTGGACCACCTGCGATGATACCAGTACCTGTTGGCGCTGTACGCATGACCACTTTACCGGCGCCGTGACGACCTTCGATATCGTGATGCAACGTACGACCTTCACGCAATGGAACGCGGATCATGTTGCGTTTTGCTTGCTCAGTCGCTTTACGGATCGCTTCAGGTACTTCTTTCGCTTTACCTTTACCGAAACCTACGCGGCCTTTTTGATCGCCGACAACCACCAAAGCAGCAAAGCCAAAACGCTTACCACCTTTAACGGTTTTCGACACGCGGTTGATCGCAACAAGACGATCGGCGAACTCGGGTGCCGCTTCTTCGCGACGTTGTTTGGGTTCTTTTGCCATAACTATCGTCTCCTTAGAACTTCAGTCCACCTTCACGCGCAGCGTCGGCCAAAGCCTTGACACCACCGTGAAAGAGGAAACCGCCACGATCAAAGTAGCATTCTTCAACACCAGCAGCTTTTGCACGTTCTGCAAGAGCTGCACCAACCTTAGATGATGCTTCGATGTTGTTTTTGCCAACAACGCCAAGTGCTTTTTCCAATGACGACGCTGCCGCCAATGTCACACCGTTTACGTCGTCGATCAGCTGGCAGCTGATGTTTTTGTTGCTGCGGTGTACCGACAGACGTACGCGGCCTGCGTTCACCGAACGAAGTTTGTTCCGAACGCGCAAGCGGCGCTTCAAGAACAGTTGTCTTTTGCTGTTTG
>JAYPUL010000056.1:0-13557 GCA_038134005.1 Paracoccaceae bacterium
CACTAAAGGTCACTTCGGGCATGCTTTGGGAAAAACTATTTATCCGCTCCATCACGGGCGATGTATCTTCGCTCAAAATATGCAAACCGGCATTAAAGGCCACGATTTCAATTTCATACATTTCGCCTGCCTCGCTCATCGCACGGGCAACATTCGCGGCTACGTTTAGCGCTTTTTGAAAAGTTCCATTTTCGTTATCACTGATTTGAACCGCCAATTTTTTAATGTCGTCCCCCTCAGCGAATGCGGTATGTCCACCACCCACCGCAAAAAATGCAGCCGCCAAAGTCATCATTGAACGTCGATTAAGTGTCATGTCTCTCTCCCTTGTTAATGAAATAAGTGTGAATTCTTTAAAACAATCTGTCACACAAGCACTGGACAGTGTTCTGTTTTTTCCTAAGGTTGATCATATGACATCAACTTCGTCTCATCCGTCGACCAATCGCTTATACTGGCTGGACTATGCGCGCGGCATAGCAGTTATCGCAATGGTCATTTTCCACATCACTTTTGATTTGATGTATTTTGGATATATTCCACAAGGGACGGTATATCGTTTGGAATGGAGGTTGTTTGAATCCGCAATCGCTGGGTCTTTTTTGTTTATTGCCGGCCTATCATTCACGTTGGCACATGGCATTGAGTTGCGGTTTCACGCATTGAAGCGGAAAATAGGGCTTTTGGCATTGGCCGCGGGTGGCATTTCTATTGTCACATATTTTATCTTTGGCCCATATATGATCCGAATGGGCATATTACACACGATCTTGTTAATGTCGGTTTTGGCAATCGGTTTCCGTCAACTCCATTGGGTGATATTGGCGCTTTTATCTATTGGAATTCTTACAATTTATTTTATCACTGATCTGCCAATCGCGGCGCCCGGTTGGTTGCAATGGATGATCGTCACAACCAAAACCGAATTTTCGGTCGATTATCGGCCACTGGTTCCGTGGTCTGCGCCATTCTTGTTGGGTATGGTAACATTCCGATTTATTTCCAAATCGCCGGCACTGAACGAACCAATTAAAGCTTTATCCTTTTTGGGACAAAATAGTTTGTGGATTTATTTAGCCCACCAACCAGTTCTGTTTGGTCTTTTCAATCTTTATTCGTGGCTGCGCGCCTAGCGAGCGCCTATCCTAATGCGCCCGACAGATTGTTAAATCTGTCTGCATTCTTGACGTTTTAATCAATATGCCGTCGGGGCGTAAGATAAAAACAGGTCATGAGGCGCATTAGCGATGGCAATGGTAAACGTTTCAACAGCAGGTTTTACGACAGGCTATTACACGGATTATCACCACACGGAACAAACTGGTTTCGACGCCGCAACTATTGCTTCGTACAAAGTTGATCGGTTTTTTATAGAGTTGTCTGACGATCCGACCAATAGCCCAACAACCATGCTAAGCATCGGGACGCTAAACATCACCGATAACGGAAGTGTTGAAAACAACGCGAATATGGATGGTCTAAGCGCGGATGACCTAAGCTCTGCCCATCTTGAATCGACGACCGGCGCCTTATGGGGGATTGGTGATTTCACCTCGACAACAGACACAGGCACCGTTTGGGATCAAGCGGGTGCAGTGCGACGGCATTGATGGCGTTCAAGAAGGATCGCCTATCGTTGGCTACGTTGTCCCTTTGGTAAATTCGACTGGAGCAACGTGGTTTTTCCTTCCAACCGCTGATCAAGACCTAAGCACGTTTAACATGCCCTATCCCGCAGGCATGACCCCGCCCGGTGCATATACAGTCTCTGACATCACCCACGCCGAATATTTACCAGACCAAGACAGTGACAGCTATGGCACCTATTTGGCCTATGGCGATATTTATAGCGGCCTGCCATCAAAATTCGCGGCCGCGGTATGTTTTGCAAAAGGCAGCTTAATCCATACGGTTGACGGGCAACGCCCCATCGAAACCCTCGCCGTCGGTGATTTGGTTTGGACCGCCGACCAAGGCTATCAACCCATTCGCTGGATCGGTGAATCGACCCTGTTACCGCGTGATTTGCAGGCGCGCGAAACATTACGGCCTGTTCGCATCCCAGCGGGATCAATGGGTCCTTACACCCCCGAAACTGACCTAATTGTGTCCCCCCAACACCGCATGTACATCCGATCGAACATCGCAGAGAAAATGTGGTCGTCAGCCGAAATTTTGATCCCTGCAAAAGATTTGGTTGGAACTAATGATATTCACCGTATCGATGACACAACACCTGTAACTTATTTCCATATCATGTTTGATGATCACCAAATAATCATGGCCAATGGTTGCCTAAGCGAAAGCTTTTACACTGGTCCCGAAGTACTGCGCGCCCAGTCAAACGCCACACGCCAAGAATTGTACGCAATCTTCCCTGAACTCATCACCATGACGGGGCTGTGCCACACACCGGCGCGCCCCCTTTGTCAAAGGAAAACGCGCGCGAAATATGATGGCCCGTCATCATGCAAGCGGGCAAAGTTCCTTGAATTAAAGCGGTTCAATATCGCCCAAGGCGCGATTTTCGTGGAATTGTTTTTCAAACGCGTCAAACGTTCCCGCGGCAATCGCGTCGCGCATATCCTGCATCAAATCCTGATAGTAGCGCAGATTGTGCCATGTCAGTAACATTGAACTGATGATCTCTTGGCTTTTGAACACGTGATGCAAATAGGCACGGCTGTAGTTTTGGCACGCGGGACACCCGCAGGCTTCGTCCAAGGGACGCGGATCATCTTGATGGCGGGCGTTTTTGATATTCAACACGCCGCGGCGGGTAAAGATTTGTCCTGTGCGTCCAGACCGTGACGGAAGAACACAATCCATCATATCCACACCGCGTTTTACCGCACCAACGATATCATCAGGTTTGCCAACCCCCATCAAATAACGCGGTTTATCAACGGGCAACATGTCGGGGGCAAAATCAAGACAACCAAACATTGCCTCTTGTCCTTCACCAACGGCCAAACCGCCAATGGCATAACCGTCAAAGCCGATGTCAATTAACGCCTTGGCGCTTTCTTCACGGAAATCTTGTTCCAAACCACCTTGTTGGATACCGAACAACGCATGCCCGGGACGATCCCCGAACGCATCACGCGACCGCGCGGCCCATCGCATCGACATCCGCATGCTGTCTGCAATACGATCCCGTTCTGCGGGCAGCGCAGGACATTCATCAAAACACATCACAATGTCACTGCCAAGCAGACGTTGAATTTCCATCGACCGTTCGGGCGTCAGGTTATGTTTTGACCCATCAACATGGGATTTGAACGTCACGCCCTCTTCGGTCAGTTTGCGCAAGCCAGACAGTGACATAACCTGAAACCCACCGCTATCGGTTAGGATAGGTCGATCCCAGTTCATGAATTTATGCAATCCCCCCAGCGCATCAATACGTTCCGCCGTTGGCCGCAACATCAAATGATAGGTGTTGCCCAACAAAATATCCGCGCCCGTGGAACGAACGCTGTCTGGCATCATCGCCTTGACCGTGGCGGCGGTGCCAACAGGCATGAAAGCTGGCGTGCGGATATCACCGCGCGGCGTGGAAATCACGCCGGTGCGTGCCTTGCCATCCGTGGCGTTTAGGGAAAAAGAAATACGCTGTGTCATAGCCCCCATGTGGAACAAGTTTGTCAAAAAGCCAAGGGGAAATTTCCATTCTTGCCGCGGTACTAATTCGCCTATAGCGGGGGCTTCTGTTTTTTTGAAAATTCGGAACCACTCATGCAGCATAAAATGACCTTTGGTTGGGAAGAATGGATTAGCCTTCCCATGCTTGGCCTGCCGGCAATCAAAGCAAAGATTGACACAAGAGCGCGGACCTTGGCACTTCATGCGTTTGATATCGAACCCTTTGGGTCTGCGGAAAACCCACATGGCCGGTTTTTGGTGCACCCCGTTCCAGGCCGCCCTGATTTGGTAATAGCGTGTTCTGCCCCTGTCATCGATCGACGCGAAGTCACATCGTCGAACGGTGAAAGCGAAATGCGCTATGTTATTGAAACCGAATTCCAAGTGGGCGGTGAACATTGGCCCATTGAAATTACGTTGACCAATCGTGCCGGTATGCAATCACATATGTTGGTGGGACGTCAGGCTTTGTTGGATGGAATCACCGTTTCTGCGACCGATCGGTTTTGCCAACCCGAGCTGAGTTATGACGCGTATCATTCTGGCGAAGTCATGCGCAAAATTGCCGCCCCGCGTGCATTGCCCATAGCGGTTCTAAGTCGCGAAGATAACTATTCCACCCGCCGTCTTGTAGATGAGGGAACAAAACGCGGCCATGCTGTTGAAATAATCGACACAACCCGTTGTTATATGGAAATAAACGCCATGGCACCCGAAGTTTATTACGACGGAAAACGATTGCCACGCTATGATGCGATCATCCCCAGAATTGGCACATCTGTTACCCAATACGGCACCGCGGTAATCCGCCAATTTGAAACAATCGGCACCTATTGCGTGGATGGTTCCAACGGGATCGCGGCCAGCCGTGACAAATTACAAGCGCACCAATTGATGGCACTGCACAAGATTGGCATGCCCCATACGGCATTTGCAGCATCGCCCAAGGACACGGACAGTTTGATTAGCCTTGTTGGGACGGCCCCAATTATCATTAAGCTGATGGAAAGCACCCAAGGCAAAGGTGTGGTTTTGGCAGAAACAAAGAAAGCCGCACAATCGGTGATTTCGGCGTTTCGGGGCCTTAAAGCCAATTTCTTGGTGCAAGATTTTGTCAAAGAGGCCAATGGTGAAGACATCAGGTGTTTGGTAATCGATAACAAAGTCGTTGCATCCATAAAACGCACAGCCGCAGCGGGTGATTTCCGATCAAACCTGAACCAAGGCGGCACCGCGAAATCCGTTCGGATTACCAAAGCGGAACGTGAAACCGCAATCCGTGCTGCCAAAGCGTTTGGTTTGAAATTGGCAGGGGTGGATTTGCTAAGGTCAAAAGATGGACCAAAGGTGTTAGAGGTCAACTCGTCCCCAGGTTTCGAGGGCATCGAAACGGCCACCCATAAGAACATCGTTGCGACGTTGTTCGATCACATCGAATCCCATTTGCGCCCTGCCCCAATGCGAAAACGCGGTAAGGGCCGCTAGGCTTTACAAACACACAGACCAAAAACATGTGCCACTGCACCCGTCAAACATCTACGGTGTACAGTGGTTCGTTTGTAACAGACTTAGAAAGGCATCGATAATATGGGGCATCCGCAGTTTTGGATTAAGACATTCCCATAACCAAAACCAAAATATGCGTACAGCTTGACACAAAAAAAACCGCCGCCCTAGGGCAGCGGTTTAAAACATCAGATCTCGTTGATCTTATTCGTCGTCCATTGCGTCGATTGCTTTTTGCAGATCATCTTTGGATACGTCTTTGTCGGTTACTTTCGCTTGACCAAAGATGTGATCAACAACTTTGTCTTCGAACAAAGGTGCACGAAGTTGTTGCTGCATCTGTTGGTTTTGCTGAACGAATTCAAAGAATTGACGTTCTTGACCTGGGTATTGACGCGCTTGTTGCAAAATCGCTTGGGTCATTTCAGCATCCGTGATTTCAACTTCTGCTTTTTGACCAAGTTCTGCCAACAAGAGGCCCAAACGCACGCGACGTTCTGCCAATTTGTTGTGCTCGTCTGTTGGCGCGATTTCACCGTGGTCGTGGCCGTGGTGATCAGGGTTTTCTTCGTGCCAAAGTTGGTGGGCAATTTGATTTGCTTCTGCGCTGACCAAAGATGGTGGCAATTCAAAGCTAACCAGTTTGTCCAATTCGTCCAACAACGCGCGCTTCATAACCGCACGTGCTGCACCCGCATATTCCCCTTCTAGACGTTCTGCGATTTGTGCTTTCAAACCATCTAGGTTTTCCGCGCCAAAACGTGTTGCCAATTTATCGTCGATCTCGGCCGCGACGGGCTCTTTGACGTCTTTGATTGTGCAGGTAAAGACAGCATCTTTGCCCGCCAAGTTCGCCGCACCGTATTCCGCAGGGAACGTGACATTGACTTCTTTAACGTCGTCGACTTTCACACCAACCAGTTGGTCTTCGAACCCTGGGATAAAGCTGTTTGAGCCCAAAACCAATGGGTAATCTTCCGCTGAACCACCTTCGAATGCTTCGCCGTCAACTTTGCCAACAAAGTCCATAACAACTTGTTCGCCATCGCGTGCTTTTGAACCTTTGCGGCGCGATTTAAAGCTTTCCGCGGTTGACGCCAAGTTTTCCAACGCTTCTTGAACCGCTACGTCGTCAGCTTTGACGACCATTTTGTTCAATTTAACTTTTGAAAGATCAACCTCTGGAATTTCAGGCAGCGCTTCGTACGAAAATTCAATGTGTACGTCGTCGCCTTCTTTCCAATCTTGGTTGGTCATTTGAACATTTGGCTGCATCGCTGGGCGCGCGCCTGTTTCTGTGAAATGACCGTTGATTGCACCATCAATCGTTTCCTGCATGACTTCGCCCATCAGGTTTTTGCCGAATTGCTTTTTCAGCATCGCCATAGGCACTTTGCCCTTGCGGAAACCCTTTAGAGAGATCTCTGGCTGCGCTTCTTTCAGTTTTTCGTCGACCTTGGTGTTCAATTCGTCCGCGGTGATGACCATCGCGTAGCCGCGTTTTAGGCCTTCGTTCAGGGTTTGGGTTACTTGCATTGACTTCCTCTTAAAGACAGAAAGGCCACGAAACCGCAGCCTACACAGGTTTGCGCCTGTGTAATGGGGACATTTGACGGGATCAACCCTTAATCTGGTGCCGATCACGTGAAATAATGCAATTTCTTTGATCCACCCCACGAAATTCGAGAAAACTTTGCGATCTGGCACCAAACAAATTTATCGAAAACGTCCACAAAATATTTTTTGATCAAATATTGAAACTGTAAATTTTAACATTTTGCAATTTATTTATGTGGACAGAATTCAATATGTGATATATTTGATCAAATAAACAACAGGGACAGTGATCAATCTTGGAACGATCGGCAAATTATGGCGGCGTGTCGCCACAAATGTGCGATATGCTTTTTACGAAAGAAGCTGCACTTTATACCAAACGGCATCCCAAAACTGCGACAAGGTTGAAAACCGACGACCATCATTTTTTTGACGGCGTGCCGTTTCATTGGATGAAGGATTGGTCAATGCCCTTTCCTTTATTAATAGACCAAGCCCAAGGGTCGATTATCCAAGATATTGACGGGCATATCCTGCAAGATTTTTGCTTGGGTGATACAGGGTCTTTCTTTGGACATTCCCCCGCCCCTGTCGCCTGCGCAATTTCGCGGCAATCTGCGCGAGGACTGACCTATATGTTGCCCACCGAAGACGCATTAGACGCCGCAACCAAGCTTAGTTCAATCTTCGGCACGTATAAGTGGCAAATTTGTACGACGGCAACAGACGCCAATCGAAACGCAATTCGTGTCGCGCGCGCAATCACGGGGCGTTCAAAAATCCTGGTGTTTAATGGGTGTTACCACGGCACAGTCGAAGATGTCATGGTCGAACAAATCGACGGGACAACCCGTGCGCGTCAGGGGTTGGTTGGTCAATTACATGATCTGACGAAATCTGCTGTCGCGGTTGAATTCAACGACCTTGTTGCGGTTGAAGACGCGTTGAAGAGTGGCGATATCGCCGCAATTATGACGGAACCCGTGATGACCAACAGCTGTATGGTTTTGCCCCTTGATGGGTTTCATACCGGACTTCGCGAGCTTGCAACACGCTACGGTGCGCTTTTGATTATTGACGAAACTCACACAATTAGTAGCGGATATGGTGGATACACGCGAATACACGGGCTTGACCCCGACATTTTTGTCGTGGGTAAAGCCATTGCTGGGGGAATGCCAACGGCCGTCTGGGGAATGCGCGATATGATCGCCGACCGATTTATGGCCTACGATGCGGTGCGACCGGCGGGGCATTCGGGAATGGGAACAACCCTTTCAGCAAACCCAATGCAATTTGCGTGTCTAAAAGCAACGTTAGACCATGTCATGACGCAACGCGCGTACGACCATATGGAACGCGGTGCACGTATTTTGGCGCAAAGCATATCGGAAATAATTGATAAACACGGCGCGCCTTGGCATGTTGTCAGGGTTGGTGCGCGGGTTGAATTTATTTGCGCTCCGAATGCTCTGATCAATGGCACCGAAGCCGCGGCGGCCCATGCGCCAGAGTTGGAAAAAACAATTCACCTTGCCCTTGTGAACCGAGGTTGCTTGATTGCACCGTTTCACAATATGATGCTGGTCAGCCCAGCGACAACAGACGAACAAATCGGGGCCCTTACATCGGCTTTCGATGCAATAACTGCGGAGCTTTTTGCAAAATGACACAGAACCAAAACCAAAGCCCAACGGGCGCAACCGTGGCCGAAGCAGAGGCGTTTTTGCAAAAACACCCAGAAATCGAAGCGTTTGATATCGTCTTGCACGATTCCAATGGTGTCGGGCGCGGCAAGATTATCCGCCGCAATGAATTGATCCCTTTTTATACTTCGGGGCGTCATATTCCTGTATCCATCATGGGTTTGGACATTTGCGGTGAGGACGTAGACGAAACTGGGTTGGTTTGGGATCAGGGCGACAATGACCTAAAAGCATGGCCTATTCCAGGATCGATCATTCCCTTGCACAATACCACACCGCCACGTGGCGAAATCTTGATGGCGATGTATGATTTGGATGGCAACCCGATGGGGTCCGACCCGCGTCACGCATTGCAACGTCAGATTGACAAGCTCGCCGGTATGGGTTTGCACCCTGCGGGGGCGTTTGAATTGGAATTCTTTCTGCTGGATAATACGCGCGATGACGCAGGTAATTTTCGCCCCGCGGCGGCGGTCTTGGATGGACGCCGTTCGCGCCGAACCGAAGTGTATTCGGTCGACCACCTACACGGGATGATGCCGCTCTTTAGTGATATTTATAAGGCGGCTGAACTGGCACAAATTGAAGCGGAAACGGTCATTTCCGAATATGCACCGGGCCAATACGAATTGACGCTGAATTATCGCAAAGATGTTATGCAGGCAGCCGACGATTTAATCCGCATGAAGCGGATCGTACGCGCCCAAGCCCGCGCCCATGGCGTCACGGCCTGTTTCATGGCGAAGCCGTTTGCAAATTACGCCGGATCGGGCATGCATTTCCATTGTTCGATGCTGGATGATGACGGCAAAAATATCTTTGCCGAACAGGTAGAAGGTGAATGGAAACCCGAATTGCTGCATGCTTTGGCGGGCCTTCAAAAAGTCATGCCCGAAACCATGCTGACCTTTGCGCCGCATTTGAATTCGTGGCGCCGCTTTGCACAAAAAAGTTATGCGCCGATTTCGACAACTTGGGGCGTTAATAACCGTTCTGTTGCCTTACGCGTGCCCGCAGGCGAATTAAAAGCCCGACGCATTGAACATCGCCTCTCTGGCGTTGATGCAAACCCCTATTTGGTGGCGACAAGTATTTTGTCGGGCATGGTGCATGGGCTGAAATCCAAAGACATGCCAAGCGCCGAAGTGAAAGGAAACGGTTACGACCTTGAACCTGATCCCCGTATGCCTGTTGATTGGCACCACGCGATCGAAATGGCGCGTAATTCCGAATTCTTAAAAAAAGCACTGGGGGAACATCTACACAATACTTTCGTGTCTGTGAAAGAAGCTGAATATTTCCGTGTGCAATCCACGATTTCGGAAATCGATTTCGATTTGTATTTACACAACGTATGAAGGTCTGATCGCACGTAGATCAGCAACCGATTGATTACGATATTCGAAAAAACGCCCGACATTTGGAAATGACGGGCGTTAATCTTGCTAATCGCGGTTTGAATGACCGTGGCCATTTATAATCATAATAAAAATACATTGCGTTACTTTTTCATCTAGGTTACTCAGCGGCTCTGTTCATAACTGACCAACGTTGTTGGGTCCTTTTTCGCATTGGGGATACTGACCATGATTGAAACTCCCTATTACTTGATCGATAAATCCTTGTTGCTACGCAACATGGAAAAAATCGCGTGGCTGCGCGAACATTCGGGGGCCAAGGCATTGTTGGCGTTGAAATGTTTCGCCACTTGGTCGGTCTTTGACATGATGTCGGACTATATGGACGGCACAACGTCGTCGTCCCTGTTTGAGGTCAAGCTGGGCCGCGAAAAATTCCCCGGCGAAACGCATGCCTATTCTGTGGCGTGGGATCCGAAAGAGATGGACGAAGTTCTGGCCAATTCTGACAAGGTGATTTTTAACACCATCGGTCAACTGCAACGTTTTGACGAACAATCAAAAAACCACGTGCGTGGTTTGCGGGTAAACCCGGGCGTATCAACATCCAGCTTTGATCTTGCCGACCCTGCCCGCCCTTTCTCGCGTTTGGGCGAACATGATGCGGCGGCGATTGAACCATTTGCCGACATGATCAGCGGGTTTATGTTTCATAACAACTGCGAAAACGGCGACTTTGATCGGTTTTCGGCGATGTTAGATTTGATCGAACAACGGTTCGGCCATTTGATCGACCGCATGGATTGGATAAGCTTGGGAGGCGGCATCCATTTCACCGGCGACGATTATCCGTTGGACAAATTGGCCGATCGTTTGAAGCGCTTCTCTGACAGATATGGCGTGCAAGTCTATTTAGAACCCGGCGAAGCAGCGATCACCAAGTCAACCACACTTGAATTGACTGTTTTGGACACGATGAACAATGGCAAAGATTTGGCCATTGTCGACAGTTCGATCGAGGCGCATATGTTGGACCTGCTCATTTACCGCGAACCTGCACGGATGACGGTGACGGGCGATCACCCATGGATGATCTGCGGCAAATCCTGTCTGGCGGGCGATATTTTCGGTGAATTCAATTTCGCTGAACCGATCGAAGTGGGGCAACGCATTTCCATTCAGGATGCGGCCGGCTATACTATGGTCAAGAAAAATTGGTTTAACGGCGTGCAAATGCCGTCAATCGCCATCCGCGAATTGGATGGCACCGAGCGGTTGGTGCGGTCATTTTCCTATGACGATTTCGCATCAGCTTTGTCCTAAATCCACCAAAACTATAACCAAAGGGGGTTTCGTGGTTTAATGAAACGTAATGTTCTTATCATCGGCGCTGGCGGCGTTGCTCAGGTCACGGCACATAAATGTGCGCAAAATAATGACGTGCTTGGCGATATTCATATCGCAAGTCGGACAGCTTCGAAATGCGAAGCGATTATCCAGAGTATACACGAGAAAAAGTCCCTTAAAACCGAGGGCGTTTTAAAGGCACATGCCGTTGATGGTATGGACACGGCCGCTGTGGCCGCATTGATCCGCGAAACAGGTGTGCAAATTGTTATTAACGTGGGATCCGCGTTTTTGAACATGTCCGTACTAGAGGCGTGCATCGAAACGGGCGTCGCCTATATGGACACTGCAATCCACGAAGACCCGTCCAAAATCTGTGAAACGCCACCATGGTATGGCAATTACGAATGGAAACGCCGTGATCGTTGTGCGGCCGCAGGTGTGACCGCGATTTTGGGCATCGGCTTTGATCCAGGTGTGGTCAATGCCTATGCCCGTTGGGCCGTTGATGGGTACATGGACGAAGTGACATCGATCGACATCGTTGACATCAACGCGGGCAGCCACGGCAAATGGTTTGCAACCAACTTTGATCCTGAAATCAATTTCCGCGAATTCACCGGTACCGTTTATTCATGGCAAAATGGCGGTTGGCAGTCGAACACAATGTTCGAAGTGGGCAAGGTTTGGGACCTGCCCGTCGTCGGCGAACAAAAGGCGTATATGACAGGCCACGACGAAGTGCATTCGCTGTCGGCGAATTACCCGCAAGCCGATGTTCGGTTCTGGATGGGCTTTGGCGATCATTATATCAACGTCTTCACGGTCTTGAAAAACCTTGGTCTGTTGTCAGAACAACCCGTTCTAACTGCCGAAGGCCAAGAGGTCGTGCCATTGAAAGTGGTCAAGGCCGTTCTGCCTGACCCAGCCAGCCTTGCGCCAAATTATACAGGCAAAACCTGTATCGGGGATTTGGTCAAGGGCACAAAAGACGGCAAAGAGGTCGAAGTGTTCGTCTATAACGTCGCCGATCACAAAGAAGCATTTAACGAAGTGGGCAGCCAAGGCATTTCTTATACCGCCGGCGTCCCACCTGTTGCTGCTTCGATGTTGATCGCGAATGGCACGTGGGACACAGGCACCATGGTCAACGTCGAAGAATTGGATCCAAAGCCGTTCTTGGAAATTCTGGACACTATAGGATTGCCAACGCGGGTCAAAATTGGCGACATCGACAAAGCGTGGAATGAATAAAAAGAAACGGCTCCTTCGGGAGCCGTTTCTTTCAGCGCTTTTCTAAGGCCAAGACATGCACGCGCCCCTCCCAACGATGCGCTCAGCCTGTAGCCATGGTTCCGCCGAAACAATCAATAAAAATTCTTTTATACACCGAAATCTTTTCATTAATTTCAATTTTACACCCAAGATGCGCAATAAACCGTTTCGCAATTGCAGAAAAAATGCAAAAACCTGCATTTTGACGGTTGACCTTCGTACACCCCGCCCATAAAGTCGGCCTCGCATTTAAAGGAGTAAGGGTCATGTATACCCTCGTCGTCGTGGTAGGTTTCAAGCGCATGGGTCGATAAGCGTCACCATATCTGAACCCCATGCGCCCCCAAAACTAGGGGGCTTTTTTATATGCAAATGAAGTTGGACGTATAACGGAGTTGAACAAATGACACGTCAAATGATCGGAGCTAAAATGATTGTCCAAGCCTTGAAAGATCAAGGTGTGGATACTGTCTTTGGGTATCCGGGTGGCGCGGTCCTCCCGATTTATGATGAAATTTTCCAACAAAACGATATTCACCACATTTTGGTTCGTCACGAACAAGGTGCGGTTCATGCTGCGGAAGGATATGCGCGTTCTACGGGCAAGCCTGGCGTTGTATTGGTGACCTCGGGTCCAGGTGCAACGAACGCTGTTACAGGGTTGACCGATGCTTTATTGGATAGCATTCCGTTGGTTGTTTTGACAGGTCAGGTTCCGACTTTCATGATAGGATCCGATGCATTCCAAGAGGCCGACACCGTTGGCATCACGCGCCCTTGTACAAAACATAACTGGTTGGTCAAAGATACCGCCGATTTGGCGGCCACGATCCATGAGGCGTTCCATGTTGCAACCTCTGGCCGCCCTGGTCCTGTTTTGATCGACATCCCTAAAGATGTTCAATTTGCCTCTGCCAAGTATACCGAGAAAAAACAGGTGGATACAGGCCATTACCAGCCGCGCGTCAAAGGCGAAATGGATCAAATCACAAAGTTGGTCGAAGCGATGGAAAAGGCAGAACGCCCTGTATTCTATACAGGCGGCGGCGTTGTCAACTCTGGCCCTGCGGCCAGCCAATTGCTGCGTGAATTGGTTGATGCAACGGGGTTCCCGATTACATCCACATTGATGGGTCTTGGATCATACCCTGCCTCTGGCAAGG
>JAYPUL010000057.1:0-13485 GCA_038134005.1 Paracoccaceae bacterium
AACAATGTTTTATGGATCCTGAAAACTTTGCTCTTTACTTTGGAAATGCGTCAATTGCCGCAGCATCCGAGGCATGGTTAGGCCCTAACTATCAAATGACGGCACAGGTTAACCAAGTTAGACCTGGTGGCAAAGCACAACAGGCGCATCGTGATTATCATCTAGGCTTTCAAAACATAACAACCGCGGGACTTTATCCCCAACATACGCACAACGTGACCGCGACCTTAACGCTTCAAGGGGCGATTGCGCATTGCGATATGCCGATCGAAAGCGGCCCGACCAAGCTTTTACCGTTTTCGCAACTTTATGGGCCCGGGTATATCGGATTTCACCTTGCGGATCATCGGGCATATTTCGAAGAAAGCTATATCCAGATGCCCTTGGAAAAAGGGGATGCTGTGTTTTTCAATCCCGCACTGTTCCATGCGGCGGGCGAAAACAAAAGCGCCGATATTGATCGCATGGTCAACCTTTTACAGGTCTCAACCGCGTTTGGTCGCGCGATGGAGACGATCGACCGTGCGGGGATGTCGCGGGTTTTGTTTCCCGCATTAAAATCTTTGATGGGGCAGAACGCGTTGACCAAAGCGCAAGCACACAATGCGATTGCATCTTGCGCCGAAGGTTATCCGTTCCCAACCAACCTTGACACCGATCCTCCAATCGGCGGCAATGCCCCCAAAAGTCAGGCAGACATTGTGCGTCGTGCATTGGCCGAAGATTGGACCCAAGATATGTTGGATCAAGAATTGGCTGCATTGGCCCATCGTCAAATCCCATAGCGCTCTGTTCCAACACGGGTTTGCCTGGCCTATCGGCACCAACACGTTGTGATTGACTAACGTCATCAGAATGGTCATCAATGCCATATCTATAGCTGTGAGATGTTTGTTTGCCACTGTATTCTGGTTTGCTTGGATACGTTTAGGTTAAGGGAAAACGGTTCGAAATGACCAAACAAAACAAAGGGTTTTCTACCCTTTTACAGCCTGATTTCCGCAAATATTTCGCGGGGGCTGTCTGTGCAACAAACGCGACGTGGATTTTTCGCGGGCTTTTGACATGGACCGCGTGGGATTTGACCCACAGCACAAGTTTTGCAGGTCTCGTCACGACCTTAATGTTGTTGCCGCTTGCCTTGGCAAGTCCCATATCTGGCGCAATCATTGATCGATCCGACCCTGTTCGTACATTTTTTGGATCTCTGTGGGGTATCTGATGTGTCCACTTGCTTTTTGGGGGGCGCATCACTTTGGCATCTTGCGAATTTGGGTTTTTTGGCTCTGGCAGGTTTTTACAGTTTGGTCGTCGCTGCCTATCAACCGCGCAAATCCTAACTGGCCTGCGCGACGGCGTCCAAGAATGCTTGACCAAAACGTTCGGCGCGCCGTTCGCCCAAGATGCGTACCAATGTGCTGTGATCACGGGGGCGCAATTGGGCAACCTTTGCCAATAATGATGCAGAACAACTTAGCGGTTTTTCGGTCCCGTCTGCGCCACGCGCAAGGTCGGCCTGCGCTTCAAGTAATTGATCGTAAAGAGTTGCCTGACCGCTGCCGGCCATTTTGCGACGCGTGGGGTGCAATTGTGCGATCGACCCTGTGATGACGGACAAAAATTCTGACCCATAGGTGTCAAGCTTTTTGGCGCCAACGCCACTGATATGGGCCATTTCATCCAAGGTCTGTGGACGTTTTTCCGCCATTTCGATCAATGTCTTGTCGTTGAAAACGATATAGGCGGGAACGTCGGCGGCCTCGGCCAAAGCGCGACGTTTTGCTTTCAACGCTGATAGCAATGGCGCGTCTTCGTCGGATACCAAAGTTTTGACTTTTGGCGTTTCGCGCGCCGATTTAATCGTGTCCATCCGCAGTTGGATTTTCTGTTCATCGCGCAAAATGGGCAATGCTGTATCCGTCATGCGAAGTGCGCCATGGCGTTCACGGTCGGGACGAATTAAATCATGCCCCATCATTTGCCGAAAAATCGCGTTCCATTGATGGATGCTAAGATCACGACCCACCCCAAAGGTTGGCAAAGTTTCATGCCCACGCGCGCGCACTTTGTCGGTGCTTTTGCCAATTAGGATGTCAATTAAATGGCCTGCGCCAAAGGATTCATCGGTACGCAAAATCGCAGATAACGCCATCCGGACGTTTTGTGTTCCGTCAAAGGTTTCGACAGGCGCATCACACAAATCACATTTGCCACAGGCCTGTGCGGTTTCCCCAAAATACGCTAAAAGATTGACACGCCGACATTCCAATGCTTCGGCAAGACCAAGCAATGCGTTTAGACGACCGTGATCCGCCATGCGTCGATCCGCTGGCGCCAAGCCTTCGTCGATTTGTGTACGCCGCAATCGAATATCTTCGGCACCATAAAGTGTAAACGTTTCGGCGGGTGCACCATCGCGCCCCGCGCGGCCGATTTCTTGGTAATAGGCTTCGATCGATTTGGGTAAATCGGCATGTGCCACCCAACGGATATCGGGTTTGTCGACCCCCATCCCAAAGGCCACGGTTGCGACCACGATTAAACCGTCTTCTTTCGAAAAACGGGTTTCGACAACGCGCCGGGCGTCTGGGTCCATGCCACCATGATAGAATACCGCGGCGTGACCCGCGTCACCCAACGCCTTTGCTAAGCTTTCGGTTTTGGCACGGGTCGCACAATAGACGATGCCTGATTGGCCTTTTCGCTCTGCACTAAATTCAAGGATTTGTTTACGGGGATTATTTTTTATTTCAAATGCCAGATGGATGTTGGGCCGATCGAACCCGCGCAAAAATGTGACAGGGTTTTGCCCATCAAACAAGCGTTCCACGATTTCTTGGCGCGTTTCAGCGTCGGCCGTGGCGGTAAAGGCCGACAAAGGCACATCAAGCGTGCGTCGCAATTCGCCGATCTTGAGGTAGTCGGGCCTGAAGTCATGGCCCCATTGGCTAACGCAGTGGGCTTCGTCAACGGCAATCATCGAAATGTTATAGCGTCGTAATAATGCAAATGTTGCCGACGTTCCCAACCGTTCAGGCGCAAGATACAAAAGCTTAAGCGTTCCGTTTTCCAGACCGTCATAGACATATTTGGTTTCGTCATCTGAATTGGCGGACGTTAACGCGCCCGCAACAACGCCCACGGATTGCAGGGCGCGCACTTGATCGCGCATCAACGCAATCAATGGGGAAATCACCAAAACGACGCCGTTTCGCATCAAGGCAGGCAATTGATAACACAAGGATTTGCCGCCACCGGTGGGCATAATCGCAAGTGTGTTTTGTCCACGAATGACAGTTTCAACAATTTCTTGTTGTCCAGGGCGAAAGCCATCGAATCCAAAAATATCCCGCAAAAGATCGGACACGTTAGACATGGGTTTCCTGTAATTGCTGCTCTGGCTTTCAAATAGGGATAGCATAGGTGAATTTTGGTGTCATCTGTCGAAACAGCGATTGGGTAAAAATCCCACGTTTTGTGGCCGTTTCATGGATGGATCAGGCGGGTTCCATTCGATGTATGGCTATGTTTTTTATGCTTATGCGAAAAAACGATGTCTTCTATGGCCTGAAGACGGCATTGGCTTTTGCCCTAAAATGATCCTTGCGACCGATACTAACCTAATTGATGTATTTGAGGGGTTACCGATCCCACCGATTGAGATATGGATCGCAGCGCATGAATCAATTTACAAAATAGCCACGGTAAAAGTGATGTGGGACCATCTAACTCGGGCAATTGTCCCCTTGCTTTCTTGACCATTCGTGCCGAAATCGTTAGGCCGTTGTCAAAGTTTTGAAACCCAAGGACGTGAGCATATGAGCAACCCTTCTTTATTAATCCTACCAGGTGACGGCATCGGCCCCGAAGTCATGGCTGAAGTACGCAAAATCATTGATTGGTTTGGCGCAAAACGTGATCTGGTTTTTGACGTCTCCGAAGATTTGGTGGGCGGTTGCGCGTATGACGCACACGGCACACCATTGCACGATGATACAATGGCAAAAGCACAAGAGGTAGACGCCGTTTTGTTGGGTGCTGTAGGTGGTCCGAAATACGACAATCTGGATTTTTCTGTTAAACCAGAACGCGGTCTTTTACGTTTGCGCAAAGAAATGGATCTATTTTCAAACTTGCGCCCTGCGCAGTGTTTTGATGCGTTGGCCGATTTTTCATCGTTGAAACGTGACGTTGTCGCGGGTCTGGACATCATGATCGTGCGCGAATTGACATCGGGTATTTATTTCGGTGAACCCCGCGGTATTTTTGAAGAAGGTAACGAACGTGTTGGTATCAACACACAACGTTACACTGAATCTGAAATCGAACGCGTTGCACGTTCTGCATTTGAATTGGCTCGTCGTCGCAACAACAAAGTTTGTTCGATGGAAAAAGCAAACGTTATGGAATCAGGTATTCTATGGCGTGAAGTTGTACAAAAGGTCCATGACGAAGAATATCCAGACGTCGAGCTGTCCCACATGTACGCCGACGCAGGTGCGATGCAATTGTGCCGCTGGCCTAAGCAATTTGATGTCATTGTCACAGATAACCTATTTGGCGATTTGCTGTCTGATGCGGCCGCGATGTTGACGGGGTCTTTGGGCATGTTGCCATCTGCATCTTTGGGTGCTCCCATGGCAAACGGTCGTCCTAAAGCGCTATACGAACCCGTTCACGGCTCTGCGCCTGATATCGCGGGTCAAGGCAAAGCGAACCCGATTGCGTGTATTTTGTCATTCGCAATGGCGCTTCGGTATTCCTTTGATCAAGGTGCCGAAGCGGATCGTTTGGAAAAAGCGGTTGAAAAAGTATTGGCAGACGGCGCGCGCACAGCGGACCTTTTGGGCGAAGAAGGTGTGACACCTTTGTCGACCTCTGAAATGGGTGACGCGATTGTGGGCGCATTGGACGCAAGCCTATAAAACATTCCTGGCAAGGGGAAATCCCCTTGCCAACTTTCCCCAAAATGTGGTTTTGCTTACGTGTTAGCGAAAACATAGATTGGTAATGTTCCCATGTCACCGAACGCAAAAGGCGCACTCTTTGCGCTCATTGGATTTGCAATTTTTTCTGCGCACGATGTGATCGTGAAATACTTGGGCGCACATTATTCGACCTTTCAAGTCATCTTTTTTTCGGTTCTGTTTAGTTTTCCGATGATTTTCACCATGCATCTGCGTGAACGCAGCGATGACAATTTGTTGCCAAAACATCCGTGGTGGTCGGCATTGCGCGTCATTACCACCGTGATCACGGGGATGTCGGCGTTTTATGCATTTTCGGTTTTGCCATTGGCCCAAACCTATGCGTTTTTGTTTGGGATGCCGTTGGTGATCACAATATTATCGATCCCGATGTTGGGCGAAAAGGTTGGTGTGCACCGAGGTGGTGCGGTCATTGTCGGATTGATTGGGGTTATGGTTGTTTTACGCCCTGGGGCAAGCGATCTTTCATTGGGTCATGTCGCCGCGTTAATGGCGGCGGTCTTTGGCGCGGTTGGATCCTTGATTGTGCGCAAGATCGGCAGCGAAGAACGCAATATCGTTTTGTTAATTTACCCCATGTTCGCAAACCTAATTGTCATGGCCGCATTAATGCCTGGAAATTACGTTCCTCTGGAATTGTTTGATTTGGGCGCGTTGGCATTGATGGCATTGATGGCTTCAATCGCGTCGTTGTGTATTATTTTGGC
Organism: Paracoccaceae bacterium; assembly: GCA_038134005.1. Taxonomy (GTDB): domain Bacteria; phylum Pseudomonadota; class Alphaproteobacteria; order Rhodobacterales; family Rhodobacteraceae; genus CAJXSD01. The sequence continues at coordinate 5,696 of JAYPUL010000057.1, forward strand.
CTACAAAACGGGCGAGGCGGCGGTGGTTGCGCCAATGCATTATTCACAAATGATTTGGGCGATCGTTTACGGGTTTTTCTTTTTTGACGAATTGCCAGATCGCATCACCGTCATTGGCAGTTTGATCATCATCGCAAGCGGCATTTATGTCGTGTTCCGTGAAAGCCGTAAACAAGTCTCTAAAACCACACCCGTTTTACGAAATCGCAGCCGCGCAGATACCGGCACCATGCCGCGGATCAGCGTTCTTACGCGCGGCGGTGCAAAGTAGTGCCTAAAATCTTGTGATTTTTGTATCTAGCGTCTGAATTTCGAGCGGTTTTGCGATATAGTCATCCATGCCCGAGGCAAAACATTTATCTGCATCGCCCTTAAATGCGTTTGCCGTAATCGTAATGATCGGGGTGCGGTTTAATTTGTCCTGAACCACAATTTCGCTTACATACATGTATAAATTGTTTCCAATCCCAATCAATAAGCTAAAGGAAGAAGTGCCTTTTTGTGTCCATCGCCCTAACGTCCGTGGCTATTGTGGCATAGCATTAATAAATTATCCAATATTGATGAACGATTTACGACGCTTTTCGCTTGCGCTTGGGCGGCAAAAACGTCACATTTTCCGCGCGTTGACAGTGGGCAATAGGAGTTTGAAATGCGTGCCTTAATCGCAATCGACATTCAAAACGATTTTTGCCCGGGTGGAAACTTGGCGGTTGCAGGTGGTGATGAAATCATTGCGGATGTGAATGCAATGATGTCCGATTATGACGTGGTAGTTTTGACCCAAGATTGGCACCCGTTGGGGCATTCGTCATTTGCGTCCTCGCATTTGGAACGGTCGATATTTGACGTCGTGGAAATGCCCTATGGTCCCCAGGTTTTATGGCCAGATCATTGCGTTCAAGGCACACATGGTGCCGCATTTCATCGTGATTTAGCGGTTGATCGCGCCGATATCATTATTCGCAAGGGCATGAACGCGTCGGTCGATAGCTATTCGGCGTTTTTTGAAAATGATCGCAAAACGCCAACTGGTTTGGATGGGTATTTGAAAACCCGCGGTGTGCGTGATGTGACCTTTGTTGGTTTGGCGACGGATTATTGTGTGAACTATTCTGCGGTGGATGCCGCAGGTTTAGGTTTTCGTGCACGCGTTCTGACCCATGCCTGCCGTGCGATTGATTTAAACGGTTTGCTCAAAAGCGCGTTAGATGGAATGAAATTGGCAGGGGTGGACATAGTGTAATGGTTGATATCGCAACCCGCGTGTGGAACCACAAATGGAAAATCGATCCGGTTGTCCGGTCATTGATTGATACCGATTTTTATAAGCTTTTGATGTGCCAATCTGTGTTTCGGAACAAACCGAACACGAATGTTACATTTAGCTTGATAAATCGAACCGATGCTGTTCGGCTTGCTGATTTGATAGACGAAGGTGAATTGCGCGAACAACTGGATCACATTCGCAGTCTGTCGTTGACCCGTGGCGAAAGCACATGGTTGCGCGGGAACACGTTTTACGGAAAACGCCAAATGTTCCGATCCGATTTTATGGAATGGTTTGAAACCCTGCGTTTGCCTGACTATCACCTTGAAAAACGGGATGGCCAATACGAACTGACGTTCGAAGGATCATGGCCAGAGGTGATGATGTGGGAAATTCCTGCTTTGGCTGTTCTGATGGAATTGCGCGGCCGTGCTGTTTTGAAGCATATGGGCAAATTTGAACTTCAGGTTTTATACGCCCGCGCGATGACCAAGCTTTGGGAAAAAATCGAAAGCTTGCGCCAGATTGACGGGCTTAGAATTGCGGATTTTGGCACGCGTCGCCGGCATTCGTATCTTTGGCAAGATTGGTGCGTTCAAGCGATGGTTGAAGGGTTGGGGAATAAATTTATCGGTACCTCGAATTGCCTAATCGCAATGAAACGCGATATCGAAGCGATCGGCACCAACGCCCACGAATTGCCGATGGTGTATTCCGCTTTGGCCGAAACCGACGATGATCTCGCGAAAGCCCCATACCAAGTTTTGGCGGATTGGCACGAAGAGCATGATGGCAACCTTCGGATTATCTTGCCTGATACCTATGGCACCAAAGGATTTTTGGAAAACGCCCCGGATTGGTTGGCGGGATGGACGGGCATCCGTATCGATAGCGGTGATCCCGCCGCTGGTGCCGAAATTGCAATCGATTGGTGGAAGTCCCGCGGCGAAGATCCGACGCAAAAGTTGGTGATTTTTTCCGATGGATTGGACAGTGCCGAAATTCATGAGCTTTACCAAAAGTTTTCAGGACGTGTGAAAGTTTCATTTGGATGGGGCACAAATTTAACAAATGATTTCCGTGGTTTGGTTCCCGATGCCGGATTGGATGCGTTTTCACTTGTATGTAAGGCTGTGTCGGCCAATGGCCGCCCGACCGTCAAATTGTCAGATAATCCAAACAAAGCGATGGGCCCAGAGGACGAAATAGAACGTTATAGACGCGTCTTTAATGTTGGTCAGCAACAAGCGTTAAAAGTTTACGTCTAAGCAAAAATTCAAAGGAAACAGAATGTACCCCTATGTCCGCCTGATCAAAGAGGTGATCAAATTTCGTCGCGCTGCACCAGTGCCGTTTGGGGAAAAACATGTGTCACACCACCTGTGTTGGCCATGGGATTTGGACCCATGGATGGAATTAAACAATGGGCGTACATTGACCCTTTATGATTTGGGTCGCATCCCTTTAATCCGGCGCAGTGGATTGGACGTGGCGATGCGCGATCAACGTTGGGGTATGACGATGGCCGGTGCTTGTGTTCGGTATCGCCGGCGCATTCGCGCGTTTGAACCAGTTGAAATGCATAGCCGCGCATTGTGTTGGGACAATAAATTTATTTACGTTGAACAATCCATGTGGAAACGAAATGGCGAATGTGCAAATCACATTGTGTATCGCGCCGCAATCGTCGATCAAAATGGAATTGTTGATCCTGCCAAAGTTGCAACAGCATTGGGATTTGATGGCCCTGCGCCACAGATCCCTGAATGGATCCAATCGTGGTCGATCGCTGAATCGCAACGACCATGGCCACCTATGCAAGATTAACTTGCCAAGCATACCAAATCACGGCTTAATCAAACAAAATGCCGGGGATGATGCATGCAGAATAAAAAACGTATTTGGGGATGGTATTTGTTCGATTGGGCATGCCAACCTTATAACACCTTGATGCTAACATTTATTTTTGGACCGTTTTTCGCCACCGTTGCGGTTCAACATTTTCTGGCACTGGGTCTTGGTGAAGATGCGGCAGACGCAAAAGCGCAGACGCTTTGGTCCAATGCATTAACGTTGGTGGGTCTTTTAATCGGGATTGCGGCACCTGTTTTGGGGGCCATCGCCGATTCCGCAGGGCGCAGGATGCCGTGGATTGGGTTTTTCACCCTTCTGTTAATCGGTGGGGGTGCTTTGACGTGGTACTCCGATCCCAACGGAAGCAATTTGATATTTATGCTTGTTGCGTTCTGTATCGGATTTGTCGGCGCAGAATTGGCATATATTTTCGCGAATGCCCAGTTACCCGAATTGGGCCAAGGCGATGAAATTGGCGAATTGTCCGGATCAGGCTTTGCAACGGGGTATGTTGGTGGCGTGATTTCCTTGGTTATTGTTTTGACGTTGTTCGTTGCACAAGGAAATGGAAAAACCTTGATTGGTTTGGACCCATTGTTTGGTTTTGATCCGACACTGAAGGAAGGCACACGCTTCGTGGGCCCGTTCGTCGCCCTATGGGCCGTTGTGTTCGCAATCCCATATTTTCTTTGGATGAATGAACGCGGGATAGAACGAACAAGGGCAAGCTTTTCAGTTGCAATGTCACGTTTGAAATCATCGATTGCTGATCTAAGGCATCGCAAATCACAGGCGAATTTTTTGATCGCGTCTATGTTTTATCGGGATGCGTTGAACGGCCTTTATACATTCGGCGGCATTTATGCGACGCTTGTGTTGAATTGGACAGTGGTCAAGATTGGAACATTTGGCATCATTGCTGCCATCTCTGCCGCCTTATTCAGCTGGTTAGGTGGCAAGCTTGACCGACGCATTGGGCCCAAACCTGTCGTCGCAGGGGCAATCGCGATTTTGATCGTGGTGTGTGTGATCATCGTAAACCTAACGCCCAAGACATTGTTCGGCGTTGTTTTGGCGGATGGATCATCCTTGCCAGATACCATCTTCTACATCTGTGGTTCCTTGATCGGTGGATTGGGTGGCGTGTTACAATCATCTAGCCGCACCTTCATGGTGCGTCACACCCGCAAAGGACGCGAGACGATGGAATTTGGGCTTTACGGATTGTCTGGACGCGCGACTGCGTTTTTGGCGCCATTGCTTATTTCAATCGCGACAACCGTCACGGGCAGCGCGCGTTTGGGCGTTTCTCCGCTGATTGTGCTTTTCATCATCGGTTTGATCCTGCTATCGCTTGTACATCCAAAAGGAGACGCAGGCGAATGGTCAGATACCTAGTTTTCATTCTAACGCTATGCGGATTGGCGGCGTGTTCGCCAATGTCGCCATCGGGAAATGCGGCACCTCGGCTTAGCACCAAAGAAGCAAAACATCTTTTTGGTGCCGTCAAAGAGGCCAGCCAACAGCGCCCCGAACCGTTTGGAAGCTATGCGCTGGGCTGTGTTGCCGGTGCTGTTCAGTTGCCCGAAACGGGCCCCACATGGCAAGCTATGCGATTGTCGCGAAATCGAAATTGGGGCCACCCTGAAATGATCGATTTCCTGAAAGCCCTGTCGTCAAAAGCGGCACAGCAATCGGGGTGGGATGGTTTGTATATTGGCGATATTTCGCAACCCCGTGGTGGCCCAATGACCAGCGGGCACGCCAGTCATCAGATGGGTTTGGATGCCGATATTTGGATGTTGCCCCCACAAAGTTTGGCGTTAAGTAAGAAAGAACGTGAAAACATTTCTTCGATTTCGATGCAGCGGGCAAACGGGGCCTATACAAATGACAAATGGACCCGTCAGCATCGCGAAATTTTAAAGGCCGCCGCCCAAGACCCCCGTGTGGCGCGTATCTTTGTTTTTGCGGGTGCCAAGGTGCAAATGTGTAAGGATGAAAAAGGGGATCGGGCGTGGTTGCGCAAAATCCGTCCGTGGTATGGGCATCATTATCATTTCCATGTTCGCCTAAGTTGTCCAGACGGCGCGCCGGGCTGCGTCAACCAAGCACCGCCCCCGCCAGGTGATGGATGCGACGACGCAAAGGTTTGGGTCAAAAATATTCTGAACCCGCCAAAGCCGGATCCAAATGCACCAAAGCCGAAACCAAAGCCGCCGTTAACGTTGGCACGTTTGCCCAATCAATGTGCCGCTGTGTTACAATCAAAATAAATAGCGCCCCGTATCGGGGAGTTTATTTTTCTTGCTAATACGGATTATTTCGCCTAAAGCCCCCCAGTCCTCGATGGTCGGGGGCCAAGTCTCCGAGCACCTTGAGAAAACGGATGAACATTATGCAAAGACTTCTACCTGGCGTTATCGCCATGGCCGCGATTGTCGTGGCCTCAAATATCCTCGTGCAATATTTGATCCTTGATGGATTGTTGACATGGGGTGCCTTTACCTATCCTTTCGCGTTTTTGGTTACCGATCTGATGAACCGTGTGTATGGCGCGTCTGCCGCACGCAAAGTTGTGTTTGTTGGATTTATCGTAGGCGTGATCTGTTCCTTGATCGGCAGCCAAATCATGTTGCAAGGCGACGGTTATGAATATGCAGCTGTTGCGCTTCGTATTGCGGTCGGGTCGGGCGTTGCGTTTTTGATTGCGCAATTGGTCGACGTTGCGATTTTCGATCGTATGCGGTCCGGCGCATGGTGGCGTGCGCCATTGACTTCGACTGTGATCGGATCAGCGTTGGACACAACCTTGTTTTTCACGATTGCGTTTGCGCAAAGCGTTCCGTTCTTTTCGGAAAATGCGAACATGGAAATTTCATGGGCGTGGGACACTATGCCATTGCTAACAATTGGGTCGGATGCACCCCTATGGGTATCATTGGCGATCGCCGATTGGATGGTTAAAATGGCCATCGCGCTAATCGCTTTGATCCCGTTTCGTGTCTTGTCAGCAAAATTTCACACAGATGTTTCATAAAACATTTTGACATTTCTGGAAACTGTGCCACCATACCTAGTATCGAAACATACTGAAAGGAGGTGGTCCAGTGTCTAGAGAGGTATTGGAGAGAGGGGTCGGAACAGTTTGGAGGAATGTTAACTAAGGCAGTCCTTAGATGACTTTTTCAACAAATTGGTGCGCCTAACCCGCCCACCTCCGAAATTCTCGAGGGTCGTCCGCAATGGACGGCCCTTTTCGTTAAACTCATTGACCGATAAGTTAACCACATGTTGCGCATTACGGACGAAATTGCCATTCAAGATTGGGAAATGAGCGAACAATTTGTTCGTTCATCCGGACCGGGTGGGCAGAACGTCAACAAAGTCAGTAGCGCCGTTGAATTGCGGTTCGAAGCGGCGCGTTCGCCATCTTTGACGCCTTATATCAAAGCGAGATTGCAAAAAATTGCGGGGCAAAAATGGACCAAGGACGGCGCGATTGTGATTTTCTGTGACGAAACGCGACATCAGGTGCGTAATCGCGAAATTGCCCGCAATCGTCTGGCCGAAATAATCCAAAAAGCATCGGTACGCCCAAAACGTCGCATCGCGACAAAGCCGACCAAAGCATCACAGGCGCGACGTGTCGCAGCCAAAAAACACCGCGGCGAAATCAAGAAAAACAGGACTACGCCGTCTGATGGGATTGAATAGGTTAATATCCTGAACCGCGTTGGTTTTTTATGTTTGCACCTTGGCCAACAAGATCGCGATAGGTTTTGATCGCGCTTGCCGCACCCAGTGATAAAAACCGAACATCCCCGCCAACCGTCGTCATATCAAAGCCCCATCCAACCGCTTGCGCGGCATATTCGGGCGCACCGCAATGCAGCGCAGATTTGATGCCGGCGGATTTGCAAACCGACACAATGCGTTTCAACGCGTCAATCACGGTTGGGTGGCTTGGGTCCAAGGTGGGTGTTACGGTTCCGTTCATCAAGGAAAACGTCAAATCTGCGGGCCCCACATAAATACCATCCAAACCGGGGGTATTTGCGATGGCTTCAAGGTTGTCAAAGGCTTCTTGTGTTTCGACCATGGCCCACCCCAAAACCTTGGCGTTCGCTTCGGCCGAAATATTAGGGCCTTGGGCGAATTGTGCGCGTGTTGGTCCAAAACTGCGTTGGCCCAACGGCGGATACCGGAGGTAACTTATGAATTCGGCGGCTTGTTCCGGTGTGTTGATCATTGGGCAAATCACTTGAAGCGCACCGGCATCGATTGCCTTCATGATCATCGCGGGGTCCAACCACGGGACACGCGCCCCAATCACAACACCGCTGGCCCGCATGGCTTGAAACATTGGCAGTAGATCGGAATAATCCAAGGCGCCGTGTTGCATATCAATGCTGATCGCATCGAAACCTTGTTCAGCCATAATTTCGGCAACAAAGGGGTTTCCAATGGAAAGCCACCCATGCAGAACCGATTGACCGCTGTTCCAGATGGAATGCAATTTGTTGTCAATCATCTGTTGCCCCTATAATCGTCTGTTGCCCCATATCAGCATTTTTTTACGATAACAGCAACCAAAATACCAACCGCAACACCAACCGCAACACCAATCGCGCACCCGCCCATATCCGCGAGAAAGTCCATCATT
>JAYPUL010000058.1:0-13121 GCA_038134005.1 Paracoccaceae bacterium
TTCCCGATTACATCCACATTGATGGGTCTTGGATCATACCCTGCCTCTGGCAAGGCCTGGTTGGGCATGTTGGGTATGCATGGTCTATACGAAGCAAACTGGGCGATGCACGATTGTGATTTGATGATCAATATTGGCGCGCGCTTTGACGACCGCATCACAGGCCGTCTGGACGCATTCAGCCCCAAATCGAAAAAGGCGCACGTCGACATTGATCCATCTTCAATCAACAAGGTGATCCACGTCGACATTCCAATTATCGGTGACGTCGGTCATGTCTTGGAAGACATTCTAAAAGTATGGAAAGCCCGTGGTCGCAAAACCAATTCGGAAGGTTTGGCAAAATGGTGGGCCAAGATCGAAGACTGGAAAAAGGTTAATTGTTTGGCCTTTACCCAGGAAGGCAACACCATCAAACCACAATACGCTTTGGAACGCCTTGAAGCACTGACAAAGCACCGCAAGGATCGCTTTATTTGCACCGAGGTAGGACAACACCAAATGTGGGCGGCGCAATATTTGGGATTTGAGGATCCGAACCATTGGATGACATCCGGTGGCTTGGGCACGATGGGATATGGCATGCCCGCATCCGTCGGTGTTCAAATTGCGCACCCCGATGCTTTGGTCATCAACGTAGCGGGCGAAGCGTCTTGGTTGATGAATATGCAAGAAATGGGCACAGCTGTTCAATATCGTTTGCCCGTTAAACAATTCATCCTAAATAACGAACGTTTGGGCATGGTACGCCAATGGCAACAATTATTGCACGGTGAACGGTATTCACAAAGCTGGTCAGAGGCCCTGCCCGATTTCGTTAAACTGGCTGAAGCGTTTGGCGCAAAAGGAATCTTGTGCAAAGATCCAGCTGATTTAGATGACGCGATCATGGAAATGTTAAATTATGACGGCCCTGTTATCTTTGATTGTTTGGTCGAAAAGCACGAAAACTGTTTCCCGATGATCCCATCAGGCAAAGCACATAACGAAATGCTTTTGGGCGATGCATCGACCGAAGGGGCGATTGGCGCATCAGGCGCGGTTTTGGTGTAAGGGGAAAAACGATGTCATTAAAAATCAAAAAAGGGTCGACCGCTCATTCCGCGTACAATTTGCGCGCCAGCTATGGCGACGAAGTTGAAACACATACGCTGGCCGTTTTGGTCGATAACGAAGCGGGTGTCTTGGCACGCGTGATCGGTTTGTTTTCAGGTCGCGGTTATAACATCGAAAGCCTCACCGTGGCCGAAGTTGATCATCAAGGACATCTTTCACGGATCACCATTGTAACCCGTGGCACCCCCCAAGTTATCGAACAAATCAAAGCGCAATTAGGGCGGATTGTTCCGGTTCATGACGTGCATGACCTAACTGTCGAAGGTGCGGTTGTTGAACGTGAATTGGCGTTGATAAAAGTTAACGGATCAGGCGACAAACGCGTCGAGGCCTTGCGTTTGGCGGATATTTTCCGCGCGCATGTCGTTGATAGTACGTTGGATAGTTTTGTATTTCAGATCACCGGAACGTCGGACAAAGTGGACGCTTTCGCGGACCTAATGCGTCCCCTCGGGTTGACTGAGATTGCGCGCACAGGCGTTGCTGCTTTGGCGCGTGGCTGATCAAATTATAACCAATTTGATAATAAAGAATTAGGCCAAGGCCAACGATTGGCGTTCTTCTTTACGGCGAAAAACGATAACCCGTCCCGAATCTTTTAGGGCGGGTTTTTTTTGCAACCACGCGTTGTCCGACTTTGTTCGTACGCCCCAATTGATCGGCTAATGCGGAATATTCTTGACTGGCAACCAAACGCATATCGTGGGCATAGCGCAATCCATCCCTTTGTTCTTGTTCGAAAATCACCAGGTCACCGACATCGAACGCAAAAGGAATCATGCTTTGACCGTGATCATTGTAATAGGCCAATTGCCCATGATCCTCGCACCAGATCACTGCTTTTCCTTTGTCTGGATCACACCACAGTATTACGCCTTGCATTGCCCCATGTCCCCACATATTAAACATAACCTTATCTTGGCCTAATCCTTAACGATCTGACACAAAGTTTACAGGAACTTGGTATTGCTTTTTGTGACGAACCTGATCAAGTTATACACAGTATTGAGTCAGGGTGAAACAAAAGCGCGTCACTTTTATCGTATAACGCGAACAGTTCTTACCAATGGTGCGTATAAATTGCAACAAACACACGGCGCAACTTGGAATCGAACAGATGAACGATTCTTTGGGATCCGCTAGCCCAGCGGAAATACGAGCAATATTTGGTGAAAACCTCAAAAAACTCTGCATCAAATCGGGATCAATCGCCGCGTTGTGTCGTGATTTGAAAATAAACCGGACACAATTTAACCGGTATCTTTCAGGTGAAAGCTTTCCGCGACCCGACGTTTTGGCAAAGATTTGCATGCATTTTAAAATTGATGCACGCATTTTGCTACAACCTGTTGAATCCCTTGAATCCCACGAAATGTCTGATTTGCTCTCGGCTGAACTTGGGTCGTTCTTGGATTTAAAATCAGCTCGCGTTGCACCAAAAACACTTCCATCGGGATTTTACAGATTCTCACGCAAAAGCTTTATGGAAAGCGATCGCTATGTGCAGGGACTGATTTTAATCTATCGCAAAGGCTTTTTGACCTTTGGTCGCGGGATGGAAGCAAAAGAAGCTATGCGCCAACAAGGTTTACCTGTTGATCGGCACGCACGCGAATTTAAAGGGCTTTTTGTCCAACAAGAAGGTGGCATCACTGCGCTTATGTCACGTCGTGGGTCATTAACGGTTTCGTTCAATTATTTATCGAAAGTGCCGTCTTTCGAAAATAATAACTGGGTGGGATATCCAAGGCGCACTGTGCCAGAAGCCATAAACGCGACCCGTGCGGCGCGTATGGTTTATGAATACATCGGCCCCTTTGGAAAAGACGTTTTGGATGCGGCCCGGATATCGGGGTTTTGCAATGCCTCAAAGCTACGCCCATATCACCAAACTTTGCTACAAGTTGAAACACCGTTTCAATAACGATAAATCACCTACGACATCCAAGGTCGCAAAATGACGCGCGATGTCATATGGAATTGATCACCCTGACCGCAAGTTTGTAAAAAAGGGGCGCAAAATGTCTGATTTGTTATCATCCGTTCGTCAACCCGTGACGACCGCCAATGGGTTGCCCAACGCACATTACATTGACCCCAAAACTTACGAAGAAGAACGTCAAGCCGTTTTGTTCGCGTCTTGGGCAGGTTTGGCGGTCGCGGCTGATGTTCCCGAAAAAGGCGATGCGGTGCCGATTGATTTTGCGGGCATGCCGTTGTTGTTAATTCGCGATCGCGATGGCGATGTGCGCGTTTTCCAAAACACTTGCCGTCATCGTGGTATGATTTTGGTCGAAGAACCACGCAAGATCGAAGGTGCGATACGATGCCCATATCACAGTTGGTGTTATTCAACGAAAGGCGATTTGGTTTCGACCCCTCATGTCGGCGGCCCGGGCCAAAACACACATCCCGATGTCAAGCGCGCAGATTTGGGTTTAATAGAAATTAAAAGCCACGTCTGGCGCGATGTCGTATGGATTAACGTCGACGGGAAAGCCCCTGAATTTGTTGATGCAATGTCAGGACCAATTGCGCGGTGGGCCGAATTTGACAAACCGCTATACCATGGCGGGGACGATAGCAAATTTACCCTCTCCGTAAAATCCAACTGGAAATTGGCGGTCGAAAATTATTGTGAAAGCTATCATTTGCCGTGGGTCCACCCCGGATTAAATAGCTATTCCCGCCTAGAAGATCACTATAATATCGAAGAATACGGCCATTATTCCGGCCAAGGCACATTGGTATATCGTCAGTTGAAATCTGACAAAGGCGCAATGTTCCCTGATTTTGAAGGCCTGAGTGAGAAATGGGATACCGCCGCAGAATACCTTGCGGTGTATCCTAACGTCTTGTTGGGCGTTCACCGCGATCATGGCTTTGCGATCATATTAAAACCTGAAGGACCAGAAGCGACCTCAGAACACATTCACCTATATTATCCTGTCGCGGACACAGACGCCGAATTGCGCGCAAAAAATGCCGAGCTCTGGAAGGTGGTTTTTGAAGAAGATATTTTCGTTGTCGAAGGCATGCAGCGTGGGCGCCATGGTGTAAATTTTGACGGCGGGCGGTTTTCACCCGCGATGGATGGCCCGACACATTGTTTTCATGATTGGGTCGCCGGTCGCGTACAAACATATCGTTCAGCGGCGCAAGCAGCGGAATAATGGACCTAAACAGCACATTGATCGCCGCGCATGATCACGGCGACAAACGCGCCCTAGTCGAATTATATGACAAAGCTGCGCGCGATACGGACGATATTGACCACGCATGTTTTTTAACGACACAGGCCTATATCTTTGCGTTGGATTGTAATCATCCACTGCGCCACGCGCTTCATGCATTTTTGGTCAAACACGGGCGCGAGGAATAACATTTAGCGTGCGACTAGGTTGAATTACGCACGTTCTTTCAATACGATTTGGCTTGCGCATCAAATACGTTCATCCCTAATTCAGTCTTTGACGCGTCGTGTCGACAGCGGAACGAAAGCGAAAAAATGTATACTGGGCTGCTAATTCTATTTGGCACTGTTATTGGATATTTGGCGGCACATTATACATTCATGCCCTTGCCATATATGTTAGCACCGTTGATATCGGTCGCTTTTATGTCCATCAAAGTTCCGCAGGTATTTCCCGTTGGCTATAAATTTCCGATGCGATTTCGGTTGATCTTTATCGCAATTATCGGATTGATGATCGGTGCGCGGGTGACCCCCGATTTGGTTTGGTCCCTGCCCCATTACACGCCAAGTGTTGTGGCAATTATCCTTTTCGTGATGCTGTCTCTTTATGGTAATAAAGCTGTTTTTCAACGTTTGGGCGGGTATGATGACAAGACCGCCTTTTTTGCGGCTGCGCCAGGTGGCTTGATGGAAGCCATTGCCATGGGCGAGGCGTCGGGATGCAACATTCAGCTTTTGATGTTGCAACAATTCTTGCGTATCATTTTAACGATTACATTGGTTCCTATTGGGATTTCGATTTGGTTGGGCGCCCCTGTCGGATCAGCATCAGGTGTTTCATTATCACTTGCCGCCCATGTCCCCGATTTCAATGACTTTGCGATTGCCTTTGCGGTTGGCGCTTTAGGATTATTTTTAGGTCTGCGACTTAAGATTCCGGCAGGCCAATTGATGGGCCCTATGGCGGTTGCTGCTATCTTGACCGTAGCGGGCGTCGCAACAATTGATTTACCGCCTTGGGTAATCAATTTTGCCCAGGTTGTAATCGGCGCAAGTTTGGGAAGCCGGTTCAAGGGGATGGCAAAAGCCGCCATAACAAAAGCGATCGTATTGAGTTTGGTTTCAGTGATTTACATGCTCACGTTGGCCGCAATTATCACGTTTATTTTGATGCAAGTTACCGACATGTCTGCATTGGTTTTATTCATTTCATTTGCACCGGGGGGTGTTTCAGAAATGTCGTTGATTGCGCTAAGCCTCGCAGCCAATCCAGCATTGGTAAGTTTGCACCATCTCGTACGTATTCTGTTAACTGTCGTATCAATGACGGTCTTAGCACCAAGGCAATCAGACAGCTAAATAAAAACTTAAGATTTGCGGATCGCTGATGCGATCCGCCCAACGCGGGCTGTCGCCCGCGTTGAGTGTGAGTATTTTGTCAAAGATGAAAAATTAAACCACGCTGAAAGGACAAAAGGTTAAAAGACTGACTTTAGAAAAGTTCGTATCGATTGTGTCGTTTCGTTTGGAAATTGATCCGGAAAAAAATGTCCACCTGGCATAGGACATGGAGTAATGTTTTCAAGCCGATCTGCCCATGTTTCAGCAACGTCATAACATTGCCCCATGATACCATCTTTTCCCCACATCACGCAGGATGGCATTGCAAGCCGCCGCCCCAAGTCAGCCGCATCCAAGTGAAAATCAACCTCAAGTGCCGCACGATAATCATTACACATCCCGCGGATCACATCACGATCACGCCATGCAGCACGATAGGCGTCCATTTGTTCAGGATCAAACCCGTTCGCGCCCGTTGCCCCCCAGCCAAACAGGCAGCTTTCGTAAAAAGTTACGGGATCGGCACCAATTAACGTTTCAGGCATTGGTTCCGGCTGTGCCATAAAGAACCAATGATAATATGCTTTCGCCACCTGTTGTGTGAGGTCATTGAGCAAGAGATGCGTTGGGATAATATCCAGCAGCGACAGGCTCATGATAAGATCTGGTGCGTCTAACGCCATCCGGTGGGCCGTGCGTGCGCCGCGGTCGTGGCCAACCAAATGAAACCGATCATGACCCAAATGGGACATCAATGCCAATTGATCAGACCCCATTGCGCGAAACGAATAATCGCTAACATTTTTCGGTTTTCCCGACGCACCATAGCCGCGAAGATCAGGGCAAATTACGTGATAATGTTCGGCCAAGCTGGGCGCAATTCGCGCCCACATCGCGTTGGTTTGCGGAAATCCATGAAGCAATAAAACCGGATCTCCGCGCCCCTTTTCGACATACGTGATATTGACACCATTGTGGTCGAAACATCCGCGATCAAAACCTTCGAACATAGGCTATTCCTTAACAATTATGACGTAATCTTTGGTTGTTTCTTCCACGACTTGCCAAGTGCCTTTTAACCCTGGACGTAGAATATACCTATCTCCGGCACGCAAATGGATAGGGTCAGCACCGTCAGGCGTTAAGATCGAGTAACCCGACAAAATGTTGAAATATTCCCATTCGGCATATTCGACGCGCCATGTTCCAGCGCTCGATTGCCAGATCCCGGCATAGGTTCCGTCCTGAGCCTCAGCTTCCCACGTTTTAAATTTGGGCGTCCCCGCAATAAGCCGGTCGGCAAGGGGGGCATCAATGATGGGTTCGCCAAGCGGATCCGCAATATTTTGAACGCGCGCAATCATTGTTTAGATACCGCATCCAAAATCCGCGCCCAGCTTCGGATACCTTTATGAAAACTATCCAGGTCATATTTTTCATTCGGGCTGTGGATCGCATCGTCATCTTTTGCAAACCCAATTAACATAGGGCTCACACCAGTGATGCGTTGAAAATGACCGGCAATCGGGATGGAACCGCCACATCCGACAAATGCGGCAGCTTCTGGCCATTCTTCGGACAACGCATGACGCGCGGCGTTGAATTCAGGTGCATCGGTTGACATTTGCGATGCCTTTCCTGCGCCATGTTCTTTAAATGTTACGGTCACATCAGGGGGCAACATCGATTTAACGTAGGCGCGAAAATTCTTGCGGATTTCCAAGGGATCTTGATCGCCGACCAACCGGAAACTGACCTTTGCGGAGGCTTTGGATGGCAAAACGGTTTTAAACCCTTCGCCTGTATAGCCACCAATGATGCCGTTTATTTCAGAGGTTGGGCGCGACCAAATCATCTCTAAAGGTGTACGCCCAACTTCACCCGCCGGCGTCGTCAGATCCACGTCCCCCAAAAACGCGGCGTGATCGAAATTTAAATCGCGCCATTGTTGGGCCAATTCGGGCGAAAGTTCAGGAACGCCATCATAGAAACCGGGTACTGTTACACGACCTTGATCATCATGAAGCCCAGCTAAAATGCGGGTCAAAACACGGATGGGATTGATCGATGGTCCGCCGTACATCCCCGAATGCAAATCTTTATCGGGTCCGGTCACCGTTATTTCTTCGCCTAGCAAACCGCGCAGTTGTGTCACAATCGCAGGGGTTTTTGATTGAAACAGCCCTGTGTCACAAATCAAAACCACATCTGATGTTAATTCAGCGCGGTTTTCTTGCATAAATGGCACCAAGCTTGGTGATCCGCTTTCTTCTTCTCCTTCGAAGAAAAACGTGATCTTACACGGTAATTCCCCATGCACTGTTTTCCATGCACGACAGGCTTCAACGAATGTCATCAATTGCCCTTTGTCGTCAGATGAACCACGCCCGCGAATGACCTTTCCTTTGGCTGTTTGTTCAATCGCTGGATCAAAGGGATCGCGGTCCCATAAATCAATGGGATCAACCGGCTGGACATCATAGTGACCGTAAAACAAAACATGTGGCCCCGCCCCGTCGATATGCCCCATAACCATCGGATGACCGGGCGTTGGGCATTTCCGGGCTTGCGCACCAATCGATTTTAGATCTTTGACCAACCAATCAGCCGCCGCGACACAGTCGTCGTTGTACGCAGGATCCGTTGAAATGGAGCGTATACGCAACAAATCAAGCAAACGTGAAGTAGAATTTAATAAATCTGCGTCAATCTGCGTTAAAACTGGGGTTAGAGACATCCGATTCTCCTTATATATGTTTCCCGAGTAAACTAGCACCGCGCCGGGTGTCTTCCAACCTTGCCTTGCGGTCAATTGTCGCCGTCAAAAAGAAAAGTTTGACCTATTGCGAAAATTGAATATGTTAGACATCGACTTAAGGCGCGCACCTGTGCACCGTTAAAAGAAAAAGACAAAGGGATAACCGATGGATTATATCGCTCACCTGAATCAAGCAATCGATCGCCTTCATGCCGAAGGTCGGTATCGCACATTTATTGATATTGAGCGTGAAAATGGCAAATTCCCCCATGCGGTTTGGACTCGACCAGATGGATCAAAGGATGACATAACCGTTTGGTGTGGGAATGATTATCTTGGAATGGGGCAACATCCCGTAGTTTTAGCGGCCATGCACGAAGCGATTGACGCAACCGGTGCGGGATCTGGTGGAACACGCAATATTTCGGGCACCACCGTGTATCACAAACGGCTAGAAGCCGAATTGGCAGACCTGCATCAAAAAGAAGCGGCGCTTTTGTTTACATCGGCCTATATCGCGAACGATGCGACCTTGTCGACTTTGCCCAAATTATTTCCAGGCTTGATCATCTATTCAGACGAATTGAATCACGCGTCAATGATCGAAGGTGTGCGTCGCAATGGCGGTGCCAAGCGTATTTTCAAACACAACAATGTTGAACATCTGCGTGCGTTAATGATGGCGGATGATCCTTCGGCGCCGAAATTGATCGCATTTGAATCCGTTTATTCAATGGACGGTGATTTTGGTCCAATCAAAGAAATTTGTGATTTGGCGGATGAATTCAACGCCCTCACGTATATCGACGAAGTGCATGCTGTTGGTATGTATGGCCCGCGTGGCGCAGGTGTCGCGGAACGTGATGGATTAATGCACCGCATTGATATTATTAACGGCACTTTGGCAAAAGCGTACGGCGTGATGGGCGGATATATAGCGGCCAGTGCCAAAATGTGCGACGCAGTGCGATCATATGCGCCAGGTTTTATCTTTACCACGTCCCTGCCCCCCGCAATTGCGGCCGGTGCTGCGGCGTCAGTCGCGCATTTGAAAAAAGATCAAACATTGCGCGATCGTCATCAACTTCAAGCAAAAATATTAAAGATGCGATTAAAAGGGCTAGGATTGCCTATCATCGATCATGGATCCCACATTGTGCCTGTGATCGTTGGAGATCCAGTTCATACCAAAAAGCTGTCGGATATGCTGTTATCCAAATTCGGCATCTATGTGCAGCCAATCAATTTCCCAACGGTTCCACGGGGCACAGAACGGCTTCGTTTCACGCCGTCACCAGTGCATGGCGCAAAAGAAATTGATAATCTTATCAAAGGCATGGACGAACTTTGGGCGCATTGTGCGCTAAATCGCGCCGAGCTAAGCGCGTAAGTCAAACGGCCAGTGCATCATCTTTAGTCTTATGTTAACATGACCTTCAGGGCAGAATAGACGATTCGCGTTCTATATCCCTATGTGATGCAAACTGGGGACGCGTTGCACATGGCAAGAAAGAGACTGACCGAAACTGGTCAGGGGGACACAATTAAACCCTTAGGGTTCGATGATTACGAGCTTAAACTTGGCGACATGCTGCGCGGTGAACGCGCGACGATCGGTAAGTCTTTGCTTGAGGTTCAGCGTGAACTGCGTATCTCTGCCAATTATATCGCGGCAATCGAAGACTGTGATCCCAGCGCTTTTGACACCCCGGGGTTCATCGCCGGATATGTGCGATCCTACGCACGTTATTTAAAGCTTGATCCGGATGCGGTTTTTGAACAATTTTGCGCAGAAAGCGGATTTGCAACGGCCCATGGCATGTCAGAGGCGGCCTCAGCGCGACGCACAAAAAAATATGGCGCGACGATAAAATCGGCCAAGTCATCCCAAGATGACGCCCTTTTCGCGAAATCACCATCGGCAATCGTTTCGCCATCGTCCGGTCTTTTCGACAATTTGGACGCGGGCGCAATTGGTTCGATGGCCGTCATGATCGCATTGATTGGCGGCTTGGGATATGGTGCGTGGTCATTGTTGCAAGAAATCCAAAAGGTGTCTGTCACCCCAGTTGACGCGACACCGGTTGTTTTATCTGAACTTGATCCCGTTTCAACGGTTCAAAATCTTGAAGGCGGCATTGAAGTCACGGGCATAGATCAAAACCAACGTTTGGATAAATTAGATCGTATGTATCGCCCACCTGCTTTGGACGTGCCTATTTTGATCGCGCGAGATGCACCGATTTCGACGCTTGATCCAAATCGCTTTGGCAGCTTTACACAATCGACGCCAGAAACCATGACGTCTTCGGCCAACCCATCAGATATTGATAAGATCTTATCTGATATTTTGGTGGCCGATGTTGGCACGACAACACCAAAGGTTGTCGCCGATGCCCCGCCCGCAGTTGCGTTGGTCGCAACGCGTGAGGCATGGGTGCAAGTTAAATCTGCGTCAGGCACGGTGATTTTCGAAACAACAATGCGCCCGGGCGATGAATATGTTTTGCCTCAAACTGAGGTGGCTCCAATGTTGCGTGCGGGTATGTCGGGATCGGTTTATTTTGCAGTAAATGGTGATCTTTTCGGCCCTGCCGGAAAAGGCGCGACCGTTGCAAAAAACATTGAATTGTCTGTCGCGAACCTAACCAGCGATTACGCACCTGCCGATTTTGGCGCGGACACTGAATTGGCGCGTATGGTGGCCGAGCTGCAATTTTCGACGTTTTCGCCGAAATTAGGCACCGAATAATCACATCAAAGCGTTGCCTCTCGTGGGTCAAGCGCATATGTCATAGACAAGTCTTTTCCGTGATGAGGTCTCAGATGTCGATTAACCATGTCCGTCCTTGGCGTAACATTTATCGCCGTAAATCTCGTAAAATCATGGTTGGATCGGTCCCCGTTGGGGGGGACGCGCCGATTAGCGTACAAACCATGACAAACACGGTGACAACCGACATAAAGGGCACTATCGCCCAAGTCCAAGCTGCCGCAGAGGCCGGCGCAGATATCGTGCGCATTTCCGTCCCCGACCAAGACAGCAGCCGCGCTTTGAAAGATATCGTCAAAGAAAGCCCGGTGCCAATCGTCGCAGACATCCATTTCCATTACAAACGTGGGATAGAAGCCGCAGAAGCAGGCGCTGCATGTTTGCGGATCAACCCAGGCAATATCGGATCCCCCGAACGCGTTCGCGAAGTGATAAAAGCTGCGCGTGATCATAATTGTTCCATCCGTATCGGTGTAAACGCGGGATCTTTGGAAAAGCATCTTTTAGAAAAATATGGTGAACCCTGCCCCGACGCCATGGTCGAAAGTGGTTTGGATCATATCAAAATTCTGCAAGACAATGATTTTCACGAATTCAAAATAAGCGTCAAAGCATCCGATGTGTTTATGGCCGCCGCGGCCTATCAGGCGTTGGCCGATGTCACTGACGCCCCCATTCATTTAGGCATAACAGAAGCCGGCGGTCTGACCAGCGGAACAATCAAATCTGCGATTGGATTGGGAAATTTGTTATGGATGGGGATTGGCGACACCATCCGCGTTTCTTTATCGGCTGACCCTGTCCAAGAGGTCAAAGTTGGTTATGAAATCCTAAAATCACTTGGTCTGCGTCATCGCGGCGTCAATATTATTTCCTGTCCATCCTGCGCACGTCAGGGGTTTGATGTTATCAAAACCGTGGAAACATTGGAAAAACGTTTGGAACATATCAAGACGCCCTTAAGCCTGTCGATCATTGGTTGCGTTGTCAACGGACCCGGTGAAGCCTTAATGACAGACGTTGGTTTCACTGGCGGCGGCGCGGGACACGGCATGGTCTATTGGGCGGGTAAACAAGATCATCGTATTGATAATGATAAGATGGTAGACCACATCGTTGAACTGGTTGAAAAACGCGCCCAGGAAATACAAAATACGCCAACCTAAGAATATCGTTCGCCTTTTGCAGCATGGGATCACGGCCGCTTATTTGCGTAATTGCAAAAGTGTTATTTTCGCAATCAACATCACCCAGGGGGCGCCATGAAGCACCAGATCGAAAACATCAATCGGGCGCGTTAAAGTCCCAGAAAATAACATCTTAAGCTTTTCCCAAATATGGGGTTCTGGAAAAAATGGCGCCAGTCCAAGTGTGAGTGACGCCAATATCAACAGAGACGTCGGCAGCGATAAAATCAGCTCTTTCATTGGTGTTCCAATCTTGTAATCTTGGCATAACGGTTGGTTTTACATAAACCGCAGCACAAACATATTCAATAAGGATAATATGTATGAAATTCTTGATGACGCAATATGAACGTTTTGTAAATCGGTGCATATGGTCATGGCAAGGCTGGGCGCATGTTTGGAAAACAGAACCAAGCCTAAGACAATGGATTGTTGCAAACTGTGTTTCATCACCTCTTGCCATATGGTTGCCATTCAACGCGGCGGAAACGTCTATTTTGGTCGCGGGTGGAATTTTGGTATTGGCGGCCGAATGCATGAATACCGCCGTTGAACGCGTTGTCGACGACATAAGCCCCGAAATTCGAGACGCCGCAAAGCACGCAAAAGACGCAGCAAGCGCAGCGGTCGCAATCACCGCAATCGCGGTTGGCGCTGCGTGGATCATTATAGCGATGGCGCACTATTAATAAGGGAAAAGTGGCGCGGTTGACGGGGCTCGAACCCGCGACCCCCGGCGTGACAGGCCGG
>JAYPUL010000059.1:0-12793 GCA_038134005.1 Paracoccaceae bacterium
AGATTTGCGATAGCTCGTGTTCCAAATCTTTCATCTCGGCCCCGCCGGCCATCAGACGACGGATGTCTTGCGCTTCGATTTCGACCTTTGGACCCGACCCAATCACCTGACCCAAGGCCAAGAATGTGTATCGGTCGGCGACCAATTTGGAATGGATTTCATTGTGCGTGATAAAGATGATCGCAATATCACCCCGCGCCCGCACGCGTTTGATGGTTTTCAAAACTTCCATCTGTTGCTTTTGTCCCAAGGCCGATGTTGGTTCGTCCAAAATCAACACTTTAGCCCCGAAATAAATCGCACGCGCGATGGCCAAGGTTTGGCGTTGCCCCCCCGACATGGTGCCGACCGCTTGGGTTGGATCGGAAAAATCAATCCCGATTTTAAGCATTTCATCATGGGCGATTTGGTTCATTTCGTCCATGCGCAATTTACCGAAGGTCGACGTCAATTCGCGCCCCATAAAGAAATTGCGTGTCACGCTCATCAACTGATTGATCGCAAGATCCTGATAAACCGTGCCAATACCTGCGGCGGTCGCATCCCGCGGGCTGCGGAATTTCTTGGCTTGGCCTTCGATATAGATTGATCCGCTGTTGGGTTCGTGAACACCTGACAAGATTTTGATCAAGGTCGATTTCCCCGCGCCGTTGTCCCCCAAAAGGGCGTGCACTTCGCCTGGATACACTTCAAGGTCGACGCCATTCAGGGCGGTAAAGGGGCCAAATTTTTTGACCAATTTTTCAACGCGCATATATGGTTGTGACATGATCATATCCCCCCTGTGATCCGTTTACGGATACGTTCGTTTGCAAACACTGCTGCCAAAAGAACGGTACCAACAAAGACGCGGAACCATGATCCATCAATCCATGGGATAAAGAACACAGCGTTCGCAACCAATCCGACGGTCACCGCGCCGAACACGACGCCAATGATCGACCCGAAACCACCCGTCATGAGCGTGCCACCGACAACAGCGATTGCGATGGCTTCCAATTCTTTCAGGTTACCTTTGGCCGCGTCAGATGTGTTGGTATCAAAGACCTGACACGCCGCAAAGATCGTTGCACAAAAGGCGGTAAACATGAACAATCCAATTTTCACGCGATTGACCGGAACCCCGTTGGCGCGCGCACTGTCTTTGTTATCGCCTGTCGCATAAATCCAGTTGCCCAATTGTGTACGGCTTAACACAAAAAAGGCTGCGCCCGCGATGATGATCCACCACAGAAAACGCGCGTCAAAGCCAGTCACCCATTGTTCGCCTTTGCGGTTAAGGTTGCCACCCAGCATAAACCACAGATCGTAAAACCAACCGAACACTTCGCCCCCCATCAGGTCGGCGAACCAGCTATTTTCTTTGTAATCCGGCAGGCCCGAAATTTGGGTAGATTTGTTGATCAAGCGAAACGAAACTTCGGTCGTACCGCGCAAGAAAAACAAAAATCCAAGTGTCACGATAAAGCTGGATAGACCCGATTTCACAACAATCGTTCCAATCAGCCATCCCAAAAACAGGGTCATCATCAAAGTGATTAAAAATGCCGAAAATGGCGTTGCTTCACCCAAACCAAAGGGCAGGCCCCATTTCAACATCATTGCCATCGACATGCCCGCAAAACCGATCATAGACCCGATGGAAAGGTCGAATTCCCCTGCAATCATCAACATTGCCGCCCCTGTGGCGATGATGCCGAATTGCGCGATAATTGCGATGTTGTTTTTCACGCCCAGCGCGTTAAACGCGCGGCCATCGGATGCCATCGCAAGTGCCGCAATAATAAACACCATTACGACAAAGGCACCAATTTCTGGGCGACGAATTGTGCGTTTAAACCACGTTTCCTGAACCAGCCGGTCTGCTTCGCTCCGCTCGGTCATAATTCCCTCATTTCTTTATGTACAAACAGGCGGGGCATGACCCCGCCTGTAACAAAGTCCCTAAACGGGTTTGATTAGCGGTTTACACCTGCTTGGCTTGCAACGCTGGCCGCATTGGATTTGTCAACAAAGCCTGGGCCTGATGGGATGTTCGCACCTGGCAACATACCTGCGTTGGTGTTGTATAGGTGAAGAACGATCACAGGCATGTACCCTTGCAAACGTTGCTGTTGGTCGATTGTGAACGCCGCGTCACCCGCTTCGATCATGTTCATAACGCCTGGTGACAGGTCAAAACATGCAAGGTGAACGTCTGCGCCAACCTCTTTGATCGCTTTGTTTGCCGCTTCACAGACATGTGGGCCAACTGCCAAAACGCCGTTGATGGATGGGTCCGCTTGCAATGCTGCGGCTGTACGTGTTTCGATTTGTGTCACGTCGTTTGACACGTCGATCATGTTCAAATCACCACCCAAACCTGAGAAGTAGCCTTCGCAACGGTCAACAAGCGCGGTGTTGAACGCTTCTTGGTTCAAACACAGACCTTTTGTTACGCCTTCAGATTTGGCGCGTGCACCGGCTTTTTCGCCTGCCAAACGCTCTGGCTGACCGACGTGCATCAATGCGCCCACGGCCGCGGATGCTTCAAGACCCGAGTTCATGGTCACAACGGGGATACCCGCATCAACCGCAGAACGGATTGCACCGCCCAGCGCGTCAGCATCTGGCAACGATACGATGATGCCGTCTGGCTGTGTCGCTGCTGCCGCTTCGATCAACTTTGCCATGCCCGCCATGTCGCCGGATGCGTCAAAGTTATATTCGAAATCTGCGCCAATCGCTGCCGCCGCATCGCGACCACCTTTTTCAACAACTGGCCAGAACGGGTCTGTGCCTTGTGTGTGTGTGATCATGACATAACGTTCGGCAAATGCGGATCCAGCCATCATTGCCACAGCCGCAGTCGCAAGAAGTAGTTTTTTCATTATAAACTCCCTTTTAGTTCGCAAAATTGCAAATAAATGCGTCACTTATATGTGCCGTCTTGTGTCGAATATCGCCAAGTTAGGCGCTACGATACCGCTAACAAAGCATCATTGTAACAATCTAGCAAGATTTTTCTCGCAATTCTTGCTAATTAAAGGGATAGCCCCAAAAATCATTCAAATGTGCTTTTCCAGCCATCTTCGAATGTGATTGCGCGGCCTGTCTGTGCCGAAATTTGCGCCGCTTGCCCCATGCGAACCGCCCATATACCATCAATCAAACCCACTTCGGGGGCGTGCCAATGTTTCACGACCTCTAAAAAGTTCTGATGTTGATAAAAGGTCGATCCATTATGATCGCCCGCCGCCAAAAGCGCGGGATCAACGGGGATATCGCATTCCACAGGTCCTTTTGTATCACGTGGGCTAACAACGATCTTTGGAGTTGGAGGGGTGCCCAGGGTTTCGGTTGGCCAAAACCGGGTTGGACCGGGAACCAATGCTTCGATCTTGCCCTGTGACCCGACGGCCGAAATCTCTTCTTGATATGTTGCACCTTCGGCGAACATACATAATTCCAACATGGCCCGCACACCGTTTGCAAAATCAACGATCACATAGCCATGATCCCAGATGTCGGACGTTTTGCCATCGTAAACTTCGTCCAAATGGTTCACACCTTGTCCGCCCGTCGCCATGACGCGCACTGGGTCAGATCCTGACAGCAACCGCATCAAATCGAAAAAGTGACAACATTTTTCGACGAATGTGCCGCCGCTGTTTTCATTAAAGCGATTCCAATCCCCTACTTTTTCTAAAAACGGGAAACGATGTTCACGAATTGTAATCATCTTTAAATCGCCGACCGCTTGGGCCATTTGATCACGCAATGCTTGGACCGGTGGCATATAGCGATATTCCATCGCCACCCAGACGGGCGCGCGATAATTTTCCTTGAACCGTGCGATTCGGTCGATATCGGCAACGCTGGTAAACAATGGCTTTTCCACCAAGATGGGTCGATGCTTGGTGTTTGCTATGTCTTCTAACTGGGACAAATGCATGTGGTTGGGCGATACAATCACCAAACAATCGACGTCATCGCGCATCAAAAGGTCATTGATAGATGCGCAAAACGTGGCCTGTGGCGCAAGCGATTTGGCAATTTCGCGCATCCCGAGATCGGGTTCAAAAATTGCACTTACCACTGTATCCGGTAAAAGAGCGATATTCTTTAAATGCTCTTGCCCCATCATACCGCAACCGATCATTCCATAGCGCACGATATTCGTCATCATTTTTCCTATTTGATACGCGCCACATACTGGGCGACGTTTGTGTTGATCCAACTATATGAAAATTCCACAGGGCGGTTGGTTTGATCCAAACTTGTCCGCAACACGCAAATCGTGGTGTCGCCCCGCGCGACCCCAAACCCATCGGGCGCCCAGTCGGGAACAGGACGCTGGGTCAAACGATCTTCGGCCGATGTGATCCATAGATTTAACTTGCGGCGATACATTACATATAAAGCCTCGGACAAATCATCGGTGGACAGCTGGGGACAAACGCCCCTATCCAACATGATTTCTTCCAACACGGCCGGAACACCATTTAAGTATCTAAGCCGTCTGATTCGGTGCGCATCGGGTGCAACGGTCGAATTGATCCATTCGCTTGGCTTGGGCGCGGTGTCCAAGGACACAACATGCGCCGTCGGCAAACCACCCCCTTCGACCAATTCAACGCGGAAAAACGAATAAATCGACGACGCCTGTGTGTTTGCTTGGATGTAATTTCCTGATCCCTGAACACGTTTCAGAGCGCCTTTTTGTTCTAAGTCCGCCAATGATTTTCGCAATGTACCAACGGAAATTCCCAACGCCTTCGCCATATCGCGTTCTGGTGCCAAACGTGCACCATCGACCAATCGTCCAGCGGCAATATCGCGGATCAGCATTTCGCTAATCTGGATATATTTCGGCAACGCTGATCCGCTGGACATACTTTCAAACCCTAAAATTGATACACTATTGATTTACATCAAATTGGATGCTACGCAAGTATAAAATGTCGCACCAAAAAGGTTTCGCTTATATGACTGTCGTGCCTGTCACATCCGAACATCTAGACGCAACTGAGGTGTCTTGGTTTTCTGCGCTTTGTTCTGACGATTACCAATTTCTTGGCGTCCCAGATGGCGCTTTGCGATCGTCGTGGGATCATTGCAGCGCGATTGTAAAAGAAGCCGAGGCACAAGGATTTCGCAATATCCTATGCCCGTCTTCTTATCAGGTGGGCCAAGATACCCTTAGCTTTGTTGCGGGCTGTGCGCCAATTACGGATAAAATCAACATGTTGGCGGCGGTGCGCTGTGGCGAAATGCAACCGATCATGTTGGCACGTACCATCGCAACCTTGGATCACATGATGAAAGGTCGCCTGACCGTCAACATCATCAGCAGCGATTTTCCGGGCGAAAAAGCCGATAGCAGTTTCCGATACCAACGCAGCCGCGAAGTGGTTGAAATTCTAAAACAGTCTTGGACCCAAGACGAAATCAATTACCAAGGCCAGGTTTACAATTTCTCGGGCCTGACAACCGATCCGGCCAAGCCGTATCAAACGGGCGGACCATTGTTGTATTTCGGTGGTTATTCCCCCGACGCATTGGACCTGTGCGGCCAACATTGCGATGTCTATCTGATGTGGCCAGAACCCAAGGATCAAATCGCCGAACGGATGAAGGCCGCAAATGCCGCCGCAGAACGATATAATCGAACCTTAGACTACGGTTTGCGCGTCCATGTCATTGTACGCGACACCGAACAAGAGGCCCGCGAATACGCCCGTTACATCGCGTCTAAGCTTAATGATGAATACGGCCAAGCCATTCGCGAACGCGCCTTGGACAGCACGTCCTTGGGCGTGTCACACCAAGCGAAAAACCGCGAATTGGCGGATTTGGACGGCTATGTTGAACCGCATCTTTGGACAGGTGTTGGCCGTGCCCGTTCGGGCTGTGGTGCCGCGCTGGTTGGTTCGACCGATCAAATCCTTTCGGAATTAGAAGCCTATCAAAAAATGGGCATTCGTGCTTTTATCCTATCCGGGTATCCCCATATGGAAGAATGCAAACATTTCGGGTCCAAGGTGTTGCCACATCTGAAAACCTGTTCTTTGCCACACGAATATGGCCGTGTGCCATCGACAACACCCACTACCCCTTTAGGCGCAGGAGAGCGTAGATAATGGACCGCGTATCAATCACTTCATCCCTCGACTTTTCGCGCATCGTCTATGGGCTATGGCGCTTGGGCGACGATGAAAACACAGCGCCCGATCATGTGCGCAACAAAATTGCCGCCTGTTTGGATCAAGGCATCACAACCATGGATCAGGCCGATATTTACGGCGGTTACATGGCCGAAGAAATTCTGGGCAATGCGTTGCGCGGATCAGACCTTCGCAATAAAATCGAAATCGTGACCAAATGCAATATCGTTGCGCCCGTTGGACGTTATGCCGACGCGCAGGTCAAATATTATGACACCGGCCGCGCCCATATCATGGCATCTGTTGATCATTCATTGCGCCTCATGGGGATCGATCACATCGATCTGTTGTTGATCCATCGCCCAGACCCAATGATGGACCATCATGAAACCGGTGCCGCCTTGGACGAAGTCATCGCATCTGGCAAAGTGCGCAGCGTCGGCGTGTCGAATTTCCGTCCATGGGATTGGGAATTGTTGCAATCGGCGATGAAAAACACATTGGTCACCAACCAAATCGAACTCAGCGTTTTGGCGCACCAAAGCTTTACCAATGGCGATGTCGCGTTCCATCAGAAAAACGCAACGCCGATGATGGCGTGGTCACCGCTTGCGGGGGGGAACCTATTTAACGGTCAAAACGATGCGGTCACATCGGTGTTGACCGAAATCGCCAACGATCGTGGTGTTGATTTATCGGCGGCCGCGGTCGCATGGCTCTTGGCACATCCATCAAATATTTTGCCCGTGATGGGCACAAACAACATTGATCGCATCCGCACCTTATCGCGGGCGTGCGATGTACATATGACGCGCCAAGAATGGTACCAAGTGTACACTGCCGCGTTGGGCCACGAGGTACCTTAATGGGACAACCGATGATGAAAGACGCTTTGGTTCATAGCAAAATTTTGTTCCGACACGCGTTGGGTCAATTCGCGACTGGCGTCACAATCGTAACCTGTCAGGGTCCCAATGGGCCCATGGCAATTACCGCCAACAGCTTTAATTCCGTATCACTGGATCCGGCGTTGGTGTTGTGGTCATCCTCAAAAACATCCAAACGCTATCCCGCCTTTGTAAACGCCCAACATTATGCAATCCATATATTGGGCGCCGATCAAATCGATATGTGCAAACGTTTTGCAAAATCCGCAGATAATTTTGACGGCCTAAGTTGGTCTTATTCCAAAACGGGCGTTCCGTTATTGGACGGATGCCTTGCGCGCTTTGAATGCAAATTATCGGCGCACCATGAGGGCGGCGATCACACTATAATCGTGGGCGAAGTTGAAGATTTTGAAACGAACAATGGAACACCCTTGATCTTTGCTCAGGGGGATTTCCTGACCTAATACCAACAGCCACAACGCAAAGAGTGCATCAAGCACCGATAGGGAGGAAACGCGTTTGACGTCAATATTATTGGGGATCTTATCCCCACTTGCCTTTGTAAACACCCTTGCGGGCACCATCGGAAAACGTATTTCGGTGGTGGCGATCGCATTAATGGTGGCGGTGACGTTGTTACAGGTATTCTGTCGGTATGTGTTGAACAATGCCCTGCCATGGCCGGACGAAGCCGCACGGTTTTTGATGCTTTGGTTGACGGGGTTGATGGGACCTGTCGCATTGCGACAAGGGGGCTTTGTTGCGATTGAAACAATCCACCAATATTTTTCAAACACTGCTCTGAAAATTCTATCCATTGTTCTATTGGTCATGATGCTGATTGTTCTGGTCGTCGCGATAAAGCTGGGCTGGAAACATGTGAATTCAGGCTGGCTTTTCGCTTCTTCCTCCTTACGGATTCCTCTCGATCTGATCGGGATGAAAATCGTAAAAGTTAAGCTGGCCTGGATGTACATGTCCCTATTCGTCGGCGTCGTCTTGATGACGCTGGTGACGGTTGAACTGTTGCTTCGACAAATCGTCCGATTGTTGGGCGGTGAAAACGAATTGCACCCGATTCCGATCGTGGCCGATGTTAAGGGGGCTGAATAATGCTTGTGTGGTTCTTGCCCGTCTTTTTGGTATTTTTGATGATCGGCTTGCCGGTGTTTTTTGCATTACTGATCGCACCGGGCGCGCTGTTATGGCTCAATGGCCAAGAACGCGACATCGCATTGTTGTACCGCAACATCTATAACGGGATGGACAGCTTTCCATTGATGGCGATCCCTTTTTTCATGCTGGCGGGCGAATTGATGAACCGCGGCGGCATTACCGAACGTTTGGTTGAATTCGCCCAAGCGATGATGGGCCACCTGCGTGGTGGATTGGCACATGTGAACGTTCTGTCGTCCATGTTGTTCGCCGGCCTGTCGGGATCGGCGGTTGCCGATACATCGGCACTTGGATCCATGTTGATCCCCGCTATGGAAAAACAAGGCTACACCCGCCGTTTTTCCGCCGCCATCACCGCGGCCAGTTCGGTCATCGGCCCGATCATCCCACCATCGGGGATCATGATTATCTATGCCTATGTCATGGGTGAAAGCGTTGCAGCCCTGTTTTTGGCAGGGATCGTTCCGGGTATTTTGGTTGGCATCGGGTTGATGTTGGCGGTCAAGGTTATGGCCGACAAATACGATTTCCCTGTCGCAAGTCGCAAATACACATGGGGCGAACGCGGCCAAGCCAGCCTAAAGGCGTTCTTTCCCCTTTTAACACCTGTCATCATTCTAGGCGGCATATTGGGGGGTATCTTTACCCCAACCGAAGCGGCCGCCGTCGCGGTCGGATATGCCATGTTCATCGGTTTATTCGTTCTGAAAACGCTAAAATTGTCCGACCTGTCGGACGTATTTGCACGCGCAGCCATGACATCCGCTGTGGTGTTGTTATTGGTGGGCGCCGCAATGGCGTTCAAAACGGTTGTTAGCCTAAGCCACGCACCAGAAACCTTGGCGCATTGGATCCTAAGCCTGTCGGATAACCCGCTGGTTTTGTTGTTCCTGATCAACTTGCTTTTGTTCGTGGTTGGCATGTTCTTGGACGCCGGCCCAGCAATCATTATTTTGGGTCCAATCCTTGCACCAATCTTCGTGAATCTGGGCATCCATCCCGTTCATTTCGCGATCATCATGAGCGTGAACTTAACCGTTGGTCTGGCGACACCGCCCATGGGATTGGTGTTGTTTGTGGCGTCATCCGTATCAGGCGAACGCGTTGAACGCATCGCGCGCGCCATTGTTCCATTTCTTTTGGTTGAGGTGGCGGTGATTTTCCTAATCACCTTTGTCCCAGCCATTTCCATGACCATTCCCCGTCTGACGGGGTTTGTAAATTAACCCATTGCTAACACCAGGGAGGTATTTAATGCTAAAGGGTACATTAAAGACATTGGCAACAGCAGCATTGCTGGCAACCAGTGCAATCGCGGCAAACGCGGCCGATTTCACAATCCGCGCTACCGCAAACTCGAACGAAAATGACGAAGACTATGACGGTCTGGTCGTGTTCAAAAACTATGTCGAAAGCGCATCAAACGGCGCAATCGCGGTGGAATTGTTCATCGGCACACAGCTGTGTTCAAACGGCGCAGAATGTTTGCAAGGCGTGGCCGATGGATCCATCGACGTCTATATTTCCACATCTGGCGGTGCCGCAGGCATCTTCCCATATGTTCAGGTTCTTGACCTGCCATACCTAATGGCCGATGACCGCGTTGCAGAACATGTTCTGTCTGGCGACTTCACACGGACAATGCGCGACATGGCATTGGCCGATTCAGCGGATAAAATCCGTTTGATGACAATCGGTAACACCGGCGGTTGGCGCAACTTTGCGAACACAAAACGCCGTGTTCAAAAACCAGAAGACCTAGCAGGTCTGAAAATCCGTACCGTTGTGGCCGATCTTCCGCAAGAATTGGTAAAAGCACTGGGCGCGTCGCCAACGCCAATCCCATGGCCAGAACTGTTCACATCGCTACAAACAGGCGTTGTTGAAGGATCGAAAAACGGTATCACCGACATCATGGGCATGAAATTCCCAGATGCGGGTTTGCAATATGTCACATTGGACGGCCACGCGTACATGGGCGCATTGTGGTGGATGTCGAACGACAAATTCATGGCGATGCCTGAAAACCTACGCACCGTTGTTGTTGATGGCTTTGCTGAATTGCAACAAGCAACATTTGCGTCGCCAAAGCGTAAATCGATCCAAGCCTACGCAGATTTTGTTGCAGGTGGTGGCGATCTATACGTTCCAAGCCCCTCAGAAAAAGCTGCGTTCAAAAACGCTGCTGCCCCTGTTTATGACTGGTTCAAAGCCAACGTAGACGGTGGTGAGAAAATCTTTAACGCATTGACAGATGCCGTTGTTGCCGCCGAAGGTGACATCAACGCAGGTCGTGCAAAAGACATTCAATAATCAAACGATGGCGCCCCAATCGGGGCGCCATTTTTACCGAAACGGGTACATCCAAACCCGATAATCATCAATCAGGACATGCGCTTTTTCAATTTGCTCAGGCGTCATCTTTTTAATCACTTCTTCCTGACTGATCGCCGCATCGGGGTCGCCGCCGATCGTGGACAAAACATACCACATATAGGCCCGCATCAAATCGGGCGTAGGCATACCCAGACCGACTTCGTAATACCAACCGACACCGGATTGCGCGCCAGGATGCCCCTTCATCGCGGAACGCAAATACCAATCAAACGCGCGTTCGTAATCCTGTTCGACACCCAATCCCATCGCATACATGACACCGATCAATTCCTCGGCGTCCGCATTTCCAGACCGCGCCGCAGGCCACAGCGCATCACGCGCTTGTTCAAATTTGCCCTCTTCCATCAAATCGCGCGCCACTTCGATATCGGCGGACCCGATCATCGGAAACGCCATCAAAAGGGCCGTCGCGCATATGGTTTTCAACATTGTCTGATCCTGATTTTGTCCTCTCTCTGCTGGCCGCCAGCCTATGCAGATCAGAGCACTTTGTCACCGTCTGATTTTCATTATGCAGACCCTAATAAGGCAAAAATCGGTCAATTGTTGTTTTACGACAAAATCTTGTCCGGTAATCAAAACATCAGCTGTGGCACATGCCATCACCACGATTTCGGCAGCGCGGATGGCCAAAGCCTTGGCATCGGCGAAGGCGGTTCCGGCATGGGCAAATTGCGGACCGCGGGTACCGGCACGGATCGGATCAAAAAACGCATTCCGCGCAACGCGACAGGGCTGTGGAACATCGGTCACAAATCCATTCGCAACCTGTTCCACGATGGCAGGCTAGAGGTCAGCGACCTTTATCAAAACGGGTTCAATTCCCCCGCCGAGGAATGGCTGCCCAAAGGCTTGGACACCATCATCGCGGCCCAATCCATTTTCCCTATGGTCGCGCAATTTGAAATGGCCGGGAACCCCAAGGAAAACGAAATCGCAGGCGCCATTCACGATCGCATCGATGCGGCATGGCCCATTTTGGCCAAGCGCGTGCGCGTTATTCCCGAATATGGGCAAATGTTTGTGGATGCCTTTGACACGATCGACACCGCCGATCAGGTCACGATCGTCGAAATTGCCATCGCACTTGGGGATTTCATCAATCTTGAATGGCAAAGTTATAACACGCCTTATGATGATTTCGTGGCGGGTAATTCCGCGCTTCCCGATGCGGCGGAACGTGGGCGCGGGTTGTTTTTCGGTCGCGCAAATTGCGCGTCGTGTCATTCTGGGCCGTTGTTTACCGATCAAGGGTTTCATGCCCTTGGATTGCCGGCCTTTGGGCCCGGTCGGACACGGCGGTTTGATCCCATCCCACGCGATGTGGGGCGTATGGGCAAAAGCGACGATGTGGCCGACGCCTATCGGTTTCGCACGCCATCGTTACGCAACGTGGCCCTAACCGCGCCCTATGGCCACAACGGCGCCTATCCGTCGTTAGACGGTATCATTCGCCACCACGCGGATCCAAAACGTATGCGTGCCCAATGGACCCACGACATGGCGAACCTGCCAGATGTGCCATGGGTGTCAGACATTGATTTCGTAATCCAATCAGATGCCAGCGAAATGGCACGGCAAGCGGCCAAGATCGATATTACCCCCGTGACATTATCCGACCAAGACGTGGCTGATTTGGTTGCGTTTCTTGGAACATTGACCGACTATAACGCAACGAACCGCCCCTTGGGCCGTCCCAATCGCGTTCCCAGCGGATTAAGCGTTGATTGAAAGGAAACGCCATGATCGACCTATACACGTGGACCACTCCGAACGGCCGCAAGGTTTCCATTTTGTTGGAAGAACTGGGCATCGATTACACTTCGCATGCGATCGACATCGGCAAGGACGAACAATTCGCCCCCGATTTTTTGGCAATTTCCCCCAACAACAAAATCCCCGCGATCGTTGACCGTGACACAGGTGTCAGCGTGATGGAATCTGGTGCCATCTTGCTTTATCTCGCGCAAAAGCACGGGCGGTTTTTGGGGACGGGCGACAATTATTGGCCGATGCTGGAATGGCTGATGTGGCAAATGGGTGGTTTAGGTCCGATGTTGGGCCAAGTGCATCACTTTGTTAAATATAACAAAGGCGCGTCGGACTATGCGGAAAACCGTTATTCCGCAGAAGCCAAGCGGTTGTATGGCGTTTTAGACAAACGCTTGGACGGCCGTGATTATG
>JAYPUL010000060.1:0-12626 GCA_038134005.1 Paracoccaceae bacterium
CAAAGGGTTAAAACCCAAACTTTCGGCCAATTCAGCGCTTGTTATTTTTGGGATTTGCGTCGCATAGTCGATACAAAATCTCCGTCCCATTTTGATAAAGGTTGCGCAAAATGACCGAACTTCTTGCCCATGCAGTGATCTATTTGGTGGCCGCAGTTATTGCAGTACCGCTTGCATCACGTATGGGGCTTGGATCGGTTTTAGGATATCTTTTGGCGGGTTTGGTCATTGGTCCTGTGCTTGGGTTTGTGGGCAACGAAACCCAAGATCTTCAACATTTTGCCGAATTTGGCGTGGTCATGATGTTGTTTGTAATCGGTTTGGAATTGACGCCCCGCACGTTGTGGGACATGCGCCACCGGCTTATTGGATTGGGCGGGATGCAAATTTCGGGCACAATTTTATTGATAAGCGCGGCAGGCTATGCATTGGGATTGGCATGGCAATCGGCCATCGCGGTTGGCATGATCTTGTCGTTGTCATCAACCGCGATCGTATTGCAAACCATGACCGAAAAAGGCCTGATGCAAACATCAGGTGGTCGATCCAGCTTTGCCGTTTTGTTGACCCAAGATATCGCCGTTATCCCCATGTTGGCGTTGCTGCCCTTGCTCAGCATTTCGGCGCCGCTGTTGAACCCGGACGGATCGGTCAAACGCACAGGTATCGACACATCCACCGGGCACAGCACATCAACGTTATTGGACGGCCTGCCCGGGTGGGCCGTGACAATTTCCACGCTTGGGGTCATTGCCGCGATTGCATTGGCGGGGATTTATCTGATGCGGCCGGTGTTTCGATACATCCACGCGGCCCATTTGCGTGAAATGTACACCGCGCTTGCGCTTTTGATCGTGGCGGGAATTGGATATTTGATGAACTTGGTCGGCCTGTCGCCCGCGCTTGGCACATTTTTGGCGGGTGTGGTTTTGGCCAACTCGGAATTTCGACATGAATTAGAAAGCGACATCGAACCGTTCAAAGGGCTGTTGTTGGGGCTATTCTTTATCACCGTTGGCGCAGGCATCAACGTTTCAGCTTTTTTAAAAGATCCATTGATATTTTTGGGATTAACGCTTGGCATCATCACGATAAAGGCGGCGGTCTTATTTGCAATTGCAGAGATCTTTAAAATCCGAGGACGCAATCGTTGGCTGTTTAGTTTGTCTTTGGCTCAGGCGGGCGAATTTGGCTTTGTGCTGTTGTCATTTTCGGTCCAACTGCATGTTTTGCCAAAATGGTTGGGCGATCGGTTATTGATGGCGGTCGCATTGTCGATGTTGGTGACACCGTTATTGTTCATTTTGTACGAAATGTTGCAACGTGTGAACCATGATACAAAAACCGAACATGATCCTGACACGGTCGATACACAGGGCCCCGTGATCATCGCAGGCATCGGCAGGTTTGGCCAAATTGTGAACCGCCTTGTGCGCAACACTGGCTTTGAAACGGTAGTCTTGGATAACGACATGCGTACCATTCAATTGATGCGCCAATTCGGGATCAAAGGGTTTTTCGGCGACCCAAGTCGCCCCGAAATTTTAAAAGCCGCAGGTCTGGCCCAAGCCCGTGTTTTGGTGGTTGCATTGGACGACCCAGAAAAAGCCACCATGATGGTGCAATACGCGCGCCGCGAACGCCCCAAATTACACATCATCGCACGTGCCCGCGATCGCAACCACGTGTTTGCGCTTTATAAAGCGGGGGCAAATGACATTGTGCGCGAATTATTCGACAGCAGCCTGCGCGCCGGCCGGTACGCATTAGAAAATTTGGGGCTGACAGATTATGAAGCGTCCGTTGCCGAAAATGCGTTTTATCAACATGACCGTCACGCCTTGTTAGAATTGGCTCAGGTCTGGCGCGCGGACGTGCCCGCACATGAAAATTCCGCCTATGTCGCGCGTGCCAAAGAATTGGAACAAGAATTAGAAGCAAGCTTATTGGCGGCGCTGGACGGAACCCGCAAGGCGGACCAAGCGTAGCACGCATAAAAAAACCGCGCACAAACGGCGCGGTTTTTATGAATTTATCGACTATTTATGCCGCGCGGGACACCAATACATCGCCCACACGTTTTGCTGCGGCGGCTTCGTCGCCATCTGCGACAGCGGCAACTTCGCGGGTCAAACGTTCTAGCGCGGCTTCGTACAATTGACGCTCAGAATAGCTTTGTTCGCGCTGATCATCATTGCGGTGCAAGTCGCGAACAACTTCGGCGATCGCAATAAGGTCACCAGAATTGATCTTTTGTTCATATTCTTGCGCACGACGTGACCACATTGCGCGCTTCACTTTGGCTTTGCCTTTTAGCGTCTTCATGGCTTGATCAACGACGTCTGGCGAACTAAGCGACCGCATTCCGATTTCGGTTGCTTTGTTGGTTGGCACGCGAAGCGTCATTTTATCTTTTTCAAACGACAGCACAAAAAGCTCTAGCGAAATGCCTGCAACTTCTTGTTCTTCGATGGAAACGATCTGACCGACACCATGCGCTGGGTAAACCACATAGTCATTCGGTCGGAAATCAGATTTTTTTGATTTGGTCATTCATTCGTCCTCTGGCAACGTCTAAAAAGACGTAAAAAACACTGGCGACAGCATTTAAGTTGTCGTCAACGCGTAAAACATATCGAAAAACTAAGACGCCAAGCCCCCGTTCTTAGGTCATTCTTCGTATTCATAAAATTGAACTTAGCACAAAATTAACCTGATTCCTAGATCAGGTTTCTTGGACGCACCGCGCACCAACCGATTTTGCCGCCTCAGCGAGGGCAAAGTAACCTCATACGTGCAAATAACGTGCTAACATGACGAATTTTTATAATTTTGTAATTTTTTTGTAACCCCATGGCGTCATGCGCAATGGATGGAACGATCAGATGGGCGCGGATTAACCGCCCTCACCCGGTGTTTCGGAAAAATATTTCTCTAACTTGCCTTCTTCGCCGTCACGTCCGTCGGCGTCGGGCAATGGGTCTTTTTTCGTGATGATCACAGGCCACATTTCGGCATACTTGCGGTTAAAATCAACCCAGATTTCCGTATTTGGTTCTGTGTCTGGACGAATGGCGTCGGCGGGGCATTCTGGTTCACACACACCGCAGTCGATGCATTCATCAGGATGGATCACCAACATGTTTTCACCTTCGTAAAAACAATCCACTGGGCACACTTCGACGCAGTCGGTGTATTTACAGGCGATACAATTGTCATTGACGATATAGGTCATGTGTCACGTCCAAATTAGTTTTGTTATCCGCTTGCTAATGCAATGCGCGACATCATTCAAGACTTTGTCCGCGGATAAGATCAAGGTTGCGCCGATCCTTCTTTGTCGGACGTCCTTTTCCCTCAGACTTGGGTTGGGACGGATCTTTTTCCTGAATCGGGGATTTATCAAGATAAAGCGTCTGCGCCTCGGGCGCAGGGCCCCGCCGTTCGCCCAACGCCAATACTTGGATCACGCGAATGTGATTGCCTTGGGCGAAGGTCAACACATCACCAACGGCAATAGCGTGGGCGGGTTTGGAAATTTTGTCGGAATTTACGCGCACATGGCCGCCGGACACAATCTTGGCGGCCAAGGTGCGGGTTTTGAAAAACCGCGCGTGCCACAACCATTTGTCCACGCGCAGTTTTCCTGATGTCATCGCCGAATTATTCCTTGCCCTTCAAACCCATAAGCGCCGCCGCGAAGGGGTTGTCAGGGTCGATTGGACGCTCTTTCTTTTCAGGGCGCGCTTGGAATGACTTGGCTTTGTTTTGATCGGGACGGCCATGTTTGCCACCTTTTGGTTTGCCTTTGCCACGTGGCTTTTGGCCATCGCCTTTTGCATCACGACGACGCGGAGCGTTATCGCGTTGCTTTGGCTTGCGCCCCCATGTGAAGGTATAAAACACTTCGGTTTCAGGCGCCGCATCTTGGGCAGGTACGTCCAGGGTGACATCGGCGGCTGTATCCGCGGCTTCACCTGTGTCGGCTGTGGGCTGTGCCTCGGCGTTCTCGGCCGCATCAGAGACCGCAGGTTCGACACCAACGCGTTGCTTTGCGCGTTCGCCTTTTTCGGCGGCATAGCCCAAACCTTGCATCAGGTCGGCAAATTGTTCCAATGTCATCCCTGTGATGGACAACATGTCAGGCTTGGCTTCAAACCCGCCGCGGCTGTCTTCCACCCGCAATAGATCGGCCAAACGTTCCAACATGTCGATCCGGATGGCACGTTCGCCCGCGTTGCGATACCCCGCCATGCGATCATACCCGTCGGGCGCATTTTTATCGGCTGGGATTGTCACCAAACCGGGTGGCGGTGCTTCGGGAAATTCGTCCATCTTTGCATGCAAAGCCCACAAAACCAAACGCAAACGTGTGGGTGCGGGTTTCAAAAGAAATGGCATGAAAACGGTGAACTGGCCGAAACGGATCCCGTGTTTGCGCAAAGCTGATCGCGCATCTTGATCCAAAGATTTGACATCCTCAGCCACATCCGCACGATTGATCACGCCCAGCGCTTCGATCAAACGGAACGCAAAACCGCGCGCCATACCTGTGAGCGCTTCGTCGCGTTGCACATTCAACAAAGGTTCAAACAAAGCAGCGATCTTGCGGTCAATAAAATGCTGCAACCGGCGGGTCACCTTTTGCATAACATCAGCGCCCGCTTCGTCATCAACAAACGCTTTGACTTGGGGACGCAACGGATCATCGCCTGCAACCAATTTGCCCACCGCTTGGTCGCCCCACATCAGGCCACCTTGTTCGGTGTAATCGATTTCCGTATCGGGTGCGTTGTAAAACCGATCCGCACGCAGATGGAAATGCGGAGCCAAAGCTTGGACCGCGGCGGCATTGATTGTCTTTGCTTCTTGACCGCTTGCATCTTGATCCAGACGGAAACGGAAACCTTCTAGGCGACCGACGAATTGTCCTTCGACGCTCACCTCACCATTTTCATTTACTTCGGCCAATAGGGCCTCCTTTTGTTTGAGCCGGCGCAACAAAACCGATGTCCGCCGATCCACAAATTTTTGCATTAAACGCTCATGCAGAGCGTCAGATAAGCGATCTTCTACAACGCGCGTCGCGTCTCGCCAATGATTTTCGTCACGCATCCACCCATTTCTTTGCGCGACATATGTCCACGTCCGTATAAATGCCAACCTTTTGGACAATGCATCGATATCTCCATCGGTACGATCGATGCGTTTGACCTGACGTGCCATCCAATCTTCGGGAATCACCCCATCTTGGTGAAGATAGTTGAAAATCACCTCAAGAAGACCCGCGTGTTCCCCCGCCGAAATGCCCCGAAAATCGGGGATGCGGCACACGTCCCACAACAATTTGACCGATGCGACATCGCTGGCGCGTGCACGCACCTCGGCCATTTGCGACAAGGCTTTTAACGCAATCAAATCATCCGCTTCGCGGGCTTTGATCAGCGTGTCATCATTGGGCGATATTTCTAGCGAATGGATCAACGCATCCAATGTGGCAAATTTCATCGCGGAATTGCGCCAAATCAGCTTTTTCAAAGGGGTAAAGCGGTGATCCATGATCGCTTGGGCGACTTCGTCGGACAAAGGGGATGCTTCGCCTGTCACACCAAAGCTGCCATGGCTCATGCCACGCCCCGCGCGACCCGCGATCTGGGCCAATTCGTTGGGGGCCAAATCCCGCATCCGTCGGCCATCAAATTTGGTCAGCGATGAAAAAGCGACGTGATTAACGTCTAAATTCAACCCCATGCCAATCGCATCAGTGGCCACCAGATAATCAACATCGCCGTTTTGATACAATTCAACCTGCGCGTTGCGTGTGCGGGGGCTTAGCGCGCCCATGACCACCGCCGCCCCACCTTTTTGGCGGCGCAACAATTCGGCAATGGCATAGACGTTATCAACAGAAAACCCCACAATCGCGCTGCGGGGCGGCATCCGGCTTAGTTTTTTGGATCCGGCATAGACCAATTGGCTCATGCGTTCGCGGCGCACAAATTGCGCCTTGGGCACCAAATGCGCGATGGGGCCGCGCATGGTATCGGCCCCCAAAAACAACGTTTCGACATGCCCGCGCGCGCGCAACAAACGGTCGGTAAACACATGCCCCCGTTCGGGATCCGCACAAAGTTGGATTTCATCAACCACCAAACAATCGGTCGCCATGCCTTCGGGCATCGCCTCGACCGTACACACCCAATATTGTGCACGCGGCGGCACGATGCGTTCTTCGCCCGTGACCAAGGCCACCACAGACGGGCCGCGAATGGCGACAATCTTGTCATAGACTTCGCGCGCCAATAAGCGCAGCGGCAAACCAATGATACCCGTGCGATAGGCCAACATCCGTTCGATAGCGTAATGGGTTTTCCCCGTATTGGTCGGCCCCAAAACCGCCACGATCTGCGATGCCATGATCCGTTCCTGTTAAAGTGCCGTATTGCCCGACACCCCATCCAAGGCGCTATAGGCGTCCCTTACTTGGGCGAAATGTGGATGAATGGCAAGAGCCTGTTCATAACTCCGGCGCGCCAAGTCAACGTCACCCAAGGATTCAAAGACCTGCCCCAACATCGCAATTGCATCGAATTGGTTGGGATCCAAACGCAGCGCCTTTTGCAAATCATCCACCGCAGGGCCCAAAAGCCCCGCCCCAAGATAGGCACGCGCCCGTTCCAAATACCCCGTCGCGAAATCCGGCGCAAATTCCACAACCGCTGTCAAATGATGGGTCGCTGTTTCAAAATCCCCCCGCGCCGCCGCATCAACACCACGCCCCAGCAAAAGATCAACAGTCTGTGACCCGGATGATTTCCACAAAAACCGTATTTCTGCTTCGATCTTTGACGCCACGGCAAGGTCAGATTGTCGCAATTCTTGATATAAATCGGGCAAATCGCCGTGTATATTTTGTGCGTTGGCCATACCTGACACGGTGACAAAAAATATTGTCACAAAAGTGTGTTTGAAAAAGTCAACGAGCCGTTTCATAGTTAAGGCTTAACAGTTTGCGAAGTCTAATCCAATTCAAATAAGCGAGGGACACATGAGCGATATCATAACCGCCGCGGTAAAAGTACTAAGTGAAAAAATAGATGCGTCCGGATTTTCGGGTTCGGCAAAATTCTCAATCGCGGATCATGGTTCAATTGTTATTGACGGTTCGGGCGTACGCGAAAGCGACGAAGAAACCGATGTAACCCTAAGCGCAAGCGCCGAAACCTTTCAAGGCATTCTAGAAGGCGACGTAAATCCAACGACTGCCTTTATGACAGGACGTTTGAAATTGGATGGCGACATGGGCACAGCGATGCGTTTGGGATCGCTATTGTCGTAATGTCTTATGCACCTGCCCCATACCTGAGCCACTTAAATAAGGCTGACAACGGATCAGAGGCATATTGGTTAACCACGTCAGATAACGTGCGTGCGCGCGTTGCTTTGTTGCGTGCAAACAAAGCGCGTGGGACGTTTGTGATTTTTCCGGGGCGCACGGAATACATCGAAAAATATGCAACGCTTGCCACGCTCATGCAAAAGATTGGCTTTAACGTTGTGACCATTGATTGGCGCGGCCAAGGATTGTCGGAACGTTTGTTGCGCGATCCGTCCGTCGGCCATGTTGGTGAATTTTTTGACTATCAAAAAGATATTGACGCGGTGATGTCGTGGATGGATGCAATCGGCCTGTCCAAACCGCTTTATCTTTTGGCGCATTCCATGGGCGGCTGTATCGGGCTGCGCCGGCTGATCGAAAAATCCGAATTTAACGGAGTGGTATTTTCTGCGCCGATGTGGGGCATTCATTTCAACCCATTGCTTGAACCAATTGTCGACGGTTTAACACTTGTTGGCAACGCACTGGGATTGGCAGAAAAATATGCGCCCTCTACAGGACCTGAGGCATATGTTTTGGAAACCTCATTCGCCGATAATAAGCTAACAAATGACGAATTCGAATGGAATATTTTGCGCCAACATGTTCAAGCCTGTAACGACTTGACGCTTGGGGGGCCATCATGGCGTTGGCTGCGCCAGGCACGTATCGAAATGTCATATTTGGCCAAATTACCCAGCCCTGATTTACGCTGTTACTGCATCTTGGGCACGAACGAAGAAATCGTGTCCCCCAATGCAATCAAAACCCGCATGGCATCGTGGCCAAATGGGCATTTGGAAATCGTGTTTGGGGGGCGTCATGAAAATTTAATGGAACGTGATGACTTGGTCGAAGGCCTGTTTTACGAAGCCAGCAGTTTTCTTGACCTGATCGAATTAGAATTGGCCGTGTAAGCGGCCATTTTCACCATTTTATGTGATTATTTGATCAATTTGCAGCCGACCCCTTGCATCGGTTTTCGCATAAACCTAGGTTTGCCTTGATAATATATGAGGTTCAAATGACATATTCCCCCGCCCGCCTATTTGATGCAAACCCAAGTTCAGGATCGGAACACCTTGGCGATCTTCCGGAATGGGATCTTAGCGATCTATACAAGGGCGAAGATGACCCAAAATTGGCCTCTGATCTGGCTTGGTTAGAAACCGAAGCCACCGCATTTGCCACCGAATATGAAAATAATCTGGGAAATCTTGACGCAGCGGGCCTGTTGACCTGTATCCTGCGACACGAAAAAATCAACTCGATTGCGGGTCGGATCATGTCGTTTGCGGGTCTGCGGTATTATCAATTTACCACCGACGGGGCGCGCGCAAAATTCTTGTCCGACGCACAAGAAAACATCACCAATTTCACAACACCTTTGGTGTTCTTTAGCCTTGAATTGAACCGTATTGAAGATGACCACCTCACGGGTCTTTACGCCGCAAACACGGATCTGGCGCGCTATAAACCGGCTATCGATCGCATCCGCGCATTTAAACCGTATCAATTGTCCGATGAGATGGAAAAATTCCTGCACGATTTGGGCGTGGTGGGCGATGCGTGGGAAAAGTTATTCGATGAAACCATTGCAGGTTTGG
Source organism: Paracoccaceae bacterium (assembly GCA_038134005.1). GTDB lineage: Bacteria > Pseudomonadota > Alphaproteobacteria > Rhodobacterales > Rhodobacteraceae > CAJXSD01. The sequence continues at coordinate 8,986 of JAYPUL010000060.1, forward strand.
AATTCACTGTTGATGGTGACGTCCACAACATCGAAGGCACATTGAATTTTCTGACCGAACAAGATCGGTCAAAACGCCAAGAGGCGGCCGAAGAATTGGCCCGCGTCTTTGGTGAAAATATCAAAACCTTTGCACGTGTGCACAACACCCAAGCCAAGGAAAAAGAAATCATTGATCGCTGGCGCAAAATGCCGACCGCACAAACGGGGCGCCACCTGTCAAACCACGTCGAACCCGAAGTGGTCGACGCGCTGCGCAACGCCGTTGTGAATGCCTACCCTAAACTTAGCCACCGCTATTACGAATTGAAACGTAAATGGCTTGGGCTTGATCGGATGCAAGTTTGGGATCGCAACGCGCCGCTTCCGATGGAAAGCACCCGCATTGTCCCGTGGCAAGATGCGCAAAATATTGTGATGTCCGCTTATGGCGCATTTGATCCGCGCATGGCCGATCTGGCACAGCCCTTCTTTGAAAAAGGCTGGATTGATGCCCCCGTAAAACCCGGAAAAGCACCCGGTGCCTTTGCCCACCCAACGGTCGTCGATGCGCATCCATACGTGATGCTGAACTATCTTGGCAAACCACGTGACGTGATGACATTGGCGCATGAATTGGGCCACGGCGTCCATCAGGTTCTCGCCGCAGGCCAAGGCGAAATGTTGTCCTCTACCCCACTTACACTGGCTGAAACCGCGTCGGTGTTTGGCGAAATGCTGACCTTCCGCAAAATGTTGGATGGCGCCAAAGACCAAGCCGAGCGCAAAGTCATGTTGGCCGGCAAAGTCGAAGATATGATCAACACCGTCGTGCGCCAAATCGCGTTTTACGATTTCGAATGCAAACTGCATGCCGCGCGTCGCGAAGGCGAACTCACCCCAGACGACATCAACGCCCTCTGGATGAGCGTTCAGGCCCAATCCCTAGGACCAGCATTTGACTTTATGCCAGGCTATGAAACCTTCTGGGCCTATATTCCGCATTTCGTCCATTCCCCCTTCTATGTCTATGCCTACGCCTTCGGGGATGGCCTCGTAAACGCGCTTTACGCCGTCTACCAAGAAAACCCAGAAGGCTTCCAAGAAAAATACTTCGACATGCTCAAAGCTGGTGGATCAAAACACCACAAAGATCTTTTGGCTCCCTTTGGGCTTGATGCCTCTGATCCCCAATTCTGGGATAAAGGCCTGTCAATGATCTCGGATATGATCGACGAACTCGAAGCGATGGAAGATTAATCTCTTTCATCTTTGCCCAAATACTCAAAAAACGCGGGCGCCAGCCCGCGTTGGTCGGATCGCGCAAGCGATCCGAAACCACAAAATAAGACGCTATTTCAATTGACTGTCTTTTGAACCCCGTCGATTGATCCCGCCGCGCTGTACCGCGCGTCCGTCGCGTTCACTTTGACACTCAATGCATAACTTCACCCCCACAATGGCCAAACGCCGCTTTTCTGGGATCGGTTCTTCGCAATCGGCACAATGGGTCAGGCTTTCGCCTTGGGGTTTGGGTTGTGCGCGCAAGCGGGCCAATTCGTCATTGATGCTGGCCTCTATCTGTTCACCAACAGCGCCATCTTTTGCCCATCCACCCGCCATGGCCCGTCCTCCGCGTGTTTCATCACCTTATAACATAGGGCTGAGCCAACCAATCGCGCAGCGCGGCATTGGTTTCGACTGGCGCTTCAATCGTTGGGAAATGCCCCGTGTTTTCCAATATTGTTAACCGCGCATGCGGGATCATACCAGCCATAAAATCATGCCGCTTAACTGGGGTAATCGGATTTTTGTCACCGCAAATCACCACGCTGGGGACTTTGTATTTGCGCAACGTTCCTTGTTGATCAGGTCGTTTTTGAAATGCGCGATTCGTCTCAAATCGCTGGATCGACCAATTCATCCAAACAGTTGGTCAAAATATCCAAACAGGTGGGCGACGAAAATGAATGATCTGCCCCTTTGACAAATTGGATGTGCAAATCACCCGCATCGATGTGATCAAACAACGTCAAAGCCGTGTCACGGGTCACGGACGCGTCCTCGGTCCCTTGATACAAACGCACCGGAAACTCAAAAACCAACGGATCCCGCAAAACCAACGATGCGCGGCTTTCTTCGATCAAAACCTGTGTGATCGGATAAGGATCCCCATAATCCGATGGTAAATACACCACACCGTCGCGCGCCAACGCGGCGCGCTGTGCGTCATCAAAGGACGCCCACATGCTGTCTTCGGTGAAATCAGGCGCAGCCGCGATTCCGATGAACCCCGCAACCCGCGCGCCCATTTCCCGCGCCAAAATCAACGAAATCCATCCCCCCATGGACGAACCAACAAAAACAACGGGCCCCCCCGATGTGATCGCCTCAATCATTTCACGTGCGTCTTGCGCCCATTGCGTGATGCTGCCCTCTTCAAACACGCCCGCGGACACACCATGGCCCGAATAATCAAATCGCAAATACGCCCGCCCCCGCGCCTGCGCCCATGCTTCGAAATGGGTGGCCTTTGATCCCGCCATATCCGATTTGAACCCACCCAAAAACACCACCGTCGGTCCGCGCCCGTCAACGTAGGAATAAGCAAGGTTTTGACCACGTGAATTTTTGAAATGCTGTGTCATCGCATCCTCCGTCTTTGATGCAACTCTACAAAACGGGTGCCTGAACACAACACCCCTCTTTCATCTTTGCCCAAATACTCGCGCCTCAGGCATCCGAATTTACACCCAAAACAGACTTGACGAATATCGCGCAAACCGTCACAAGTCCCCCGAACCAAATACCCGCAACCGGGCGTTCCGTGGGCGCCAAACAGACGAGGAGGACCAAGATGTCCCAAATCACTCTGACTTTCCCCGATGGCAATAAACGTGACTATGACGCAGGCGTGACGCCGGCGCAGGTGGCCGAATCCATCGCAACATCGCTTGCCAAAAAAGCAATCAGCGCAACCGTGAACGGCGCGCATTTCGACCTGCAATGGCCCATAACCGAAAACGCCGATATCGCCATCAACACGATGAAAGACGAAGCGCAGGCCTTGGAATTGGTCCGTCACGATCTGGCCCATATCATGGCGCACGCGGTCCAAGAAATCTGGCCCGACGTCAAAGTGACCATCGGCCCGGTCATCAACAACGGCTGGTATTACGATTTCGACCGCAAAGATCCCTTTACCCCCGAAGATCTTGGTCAGATCGAAAAGAAAATGCGCGATATCATCGCCGCGCAGGATGCGGTGAAAACCGAAGTTTGGGACCGTGATCGTGCCATCCAACATTACCGTGACGCGGGCGAGCCATTCAAAGTCGAATTGATCGAAGCCATCCCCGGGTCCGACCCTATTCGCATGTATTGGCATGGTGAATGGCAAGATTTGTGCCGCGGTCCGCATCTACAACACACCGGCCAAGTGCCCGCAGACGGGTTCAAATTGATGCATGTCGCGGGCGCCTATTGGCGTGGTGACAGTTCGCGCGAACAATTACAACGCATCTATGGCGTGGCGTTTTTGAACAAAGACGCGTTAAAAGCGCACCTGACCATGTTGGAAGAGGCCGCAAAACGCGACCACCGCAAGTTGGGCCGCGAAATGGACCTGTTCCATATGCAAGAAGAAGCACCGGGCCAAGTCTT
>JAYPUL010000061.1:0-12288 GCA_038134005.1 Paracoccaceae bacterium
ATTGACGCATTTCCAAAGTAAAGAGCAAAGTTTTCAGGATCCATAAAACATTGTTTTTGAAGCGAGTTCCAAATTCTGTCATTGGCACCCGACGCGGCAAAGTGGTCACCCTTTCCCGCGCTTGATGCTTTTTCTTCCGCGATAATTGTACGAAAAACGTCGCTGGCGCGATCAATGGCGGCGGTGTCGGAATACGCAGATTTCAAAACGATTAAGCCGGCCGTGTTGGCAAATACATCGGCCCACTCGGCCATCAACGCGCTCCGTTTTTGTGCATCTTGTAAATGCGGGGTTAAGACCCGCATGTCATAAATCGGGACATTTTTTTCAATTCTGGACGCATGCGGCACGGCCCCTGGATCCAACGATTGGGATGTCAACGCCTTGAATTCATTCAAATCACACGACTCTGCGTCGTAGTATCCGCGCGTTAGATTATTTGCGTCTTTCATGTCCAATCTCCAATGATCAAAATTGCGCTAAGCGACATCCTAATATGTTTAGACGTTATCGCAAAAATTCGTTTTGAAAAGTTTTTTTATCGGACCGCATGTTCACAGCGTCACGGATTTACCCGTCTGTGCGCTTTCGCGCGCAGCATCCAAAACGGCCAGGGTCCGCGCCCCGGTTTCGGCGGTCACCGGCGGGGGCGTGCCATCACGCACGGCCTGTGCAAACGCCGCATAATAATCATGGTATCGCCCCTGTTCCGATGGGATGATTTCGCGCCCTTGAGCGGTGGCCAACGTTCCCCAATTTTCGCGTGGTTCATACCCCCACGCAGCCAAATCATCGATGGGACGTTTGCCTGCAAAGATGTCTTGGGCCTGAATATCAATCGTCTTGGACACATAGCTGCCCAGATCCCCAATCGCACGCAATTCACGATCATCGATAAAGTTGCGTTTACACGCGGAAACATGGCTATGCGCACCACATTCGTGGCGCAGCGCAATGGTAAAGCTGACGTCAGTCGGGCCTTCAGGCAAATCAAAAATGTCCATTTGGGCGTCAACCGTTGAAACGGGGCCCAAAAGGTAAATCATTTGATCGACAACGTGGCTTCCTAAATCGCGCAATAATCCACCTGTTGGACCTGCTTCGATGGTTTGGGGGCTGTCCTGATCCATGCGGCTTTCGATACGCCATACGCGTCCCAAACGACCGTCATCGATAATCTTTTTCAAGGTCTGTAAATCCGCATCAAACCGACGGTTTTGATAAACACCCAAGGTCACGCCTTTTGCTTTGGCGGCGGCATCCAGTTCCATAGCGCCTTGATAATTCGGCCCAAAGGGTTTGTCGGCGATGACATGCAGACCGGCATTAATGGCCTCTAATACCAAATCACGGCGCGTCTGGGGCGGTGTGGTGATCGTCACCGCGTCACACACCCCCGCATCAATCATCGCGCTAAGGCTTGGGAAAATAGGGGTATTTGGCCAATCGGCGCGCGCCTTGGCAATTGTCGCATCTGCGCGGGCGACAATGCCCGACAAAACGCATCCATCCGCCGCCGCGATAAACGGGGTGTGGAAATGTTGTCCACCTGTACCATAGCCCACGACACCAATTCGCAACATCGCCTAAACCCCCGTTATTAAGATAGATCTATCTGTGATGATACCCACGCGACCAAGACTAAGTACCGGCCGCGCATGGGGTTTATTTCTTTTTCTTACCCGTTGATGCCGTTGTGGCAATTTGGCGGAACGTGTCGTTCATCAAAACGGCGACCAACAAAAGGACGCCGATAAACAACATGTTTAAGTCCTTATCAAAGGTGGTAAAGTTGATACCCTGAAACACGATGCCAAAGGTCAATGTCCCAAAGACGGTGCCCGTCACGGTGCCAAATCCCCCTGTCAACAACACGCCCCCCACAACCACACAGATGATCGAGTTAAAGATCATACCGAATTGTGTTGTCGTACTTGCGGTGTTGGCCAATGTGGCTTCGGTCATTCCGACCAAGGCGGCCGACATCGCAGACAACATGAACAATGCAATTTTCAATCGGTTTGTCGGAATACCTGCGTTGCGCGCGCTTTCTTGGTCGCCGCCCATCGCGAAAATCCAGTTCCCCCAAGGAGAGACGTGCAAGATGTAAAAACACACGATCGCGAACACGATCCAGATAAAGAACGAACTTTGCAAGCTGCGGAACACGGTGATTGCGCCCTCGCCTTCGCCCAAGATAATTGTGTGATAATCACCAAACAGGAATTCAGAGACTGGACCCACGTCTTGCAAGCTATGTTGTGTGGTGCCTGCCAATTGTTTCGACACATAGGCATTTAATCCCGCGATCACAAACAACGTTGCCAAGGTCACGATCAATGATGGCACCTTTGTGCGTGTAACTAGCCAGCCGTTCAGAAATCCAATGCCACCTGCGACCACCAAACTTATCGCCGCGCCCGCCCAAAAGTTCAGGCCATACAATCCCACGGCCATTGCCAGAACAATGCCGCCCGCAGGGATCAACGCACCAACAGAAATGTCCAATTCCCCCGCGATCATCAAAAACCCGATTGGGATCGCAATAATGCCCACTTTGGAGGCAAAGTTTAACCACGTTGACGATCCGAGCGCAGTCAAAAAGTTCTTATCCCAGCCAAAATAGGCAAAGAACAAAAAGATCAAAATAAATCCTGCGGCTGCGCCCGCTTCGGGGCGACGAAAAAGACCCAGCAACGAAAAACCGCCGCTCTGTGTTTCGTTTTCTGTGTTTTGTGGATTTGCCATCTGTGTCTTTCCCAGCGTCTATAAATGCGATTGCGGTTCCTGCGAACCGCACAAAATTAGACCCTCGGCCGGTCATAACCAGCCGAGGGGTATTTCCTAAGATTAACGTGCGCCCAATGCTGCGCCGGCTTTGACCGCGTCAACGTTAGCTGCGTCGATAATCGCTGGACCAGTCAAAACTGGGTCTGTTGAAATTTCGGTGCCGAATTTCAAGTTTGCGAACAACATGGATGTCGCCAAGAACCCTTGTAGGTATGGTTGTTGGTCGATCGCCATTGTTTGTGTACCCGCTGAGATACGCTCTAGTGATGCTGGGCTAAAGTCGAACGCGCTTACCATGATGTTTGCGCCAGTTTGTTCAACCGCGTTTGCACCCGCTGCCGCGCCAAAGTCCGCACATGATACCATTGCGTCTATGCTGCTGTCGCCGATGAATTCGGCTTTCAACGCTTCGGCGGTACCTGTTACGTCACCATCCAAGTTTGGTGGTGTGTTTAGAACGGTTACTTTTGCGCCTGCTGCTGCTGCGCCGTCGGTCACGCCGCGGCAACGTTCTTCTAGGTTGATCGCACCTGGAACTTGGATGTGGCAAAGGATGTGTTTCGCACCTTTTTCGGCCAAGTACTTACCGCCGCCGAAACCAGCCGCATATTCGTCAGAACCGAAATAGTTGATCGCACCGATATCGGCTTTTACAGGCAGACCAGAGTTGTACTGCATGATTTTGATGCCTTGGGCAGCTGCTGCTTGCAACGCTGGGATTTGTGCATCTGGAACCCAAACTGGGATCGCGATACCGTCAACGCCTTGTGCAACCGCTTGGTTGATCAATGTGACCAGATCAGGACCAAAGTTTTCATAGTTCTGTGTACGAAGATACTGAACTGTACCGCCATTTGCTTCAACCATGTGCGTTGCGTCATCAACGCCTTTTTTGATCTTGTCCATAAACGCGTCTTCGACAGAACCCGCGATAACGGCAATGTTTTGTGCCATTGATGTTGTGGCTGTAAAGCCCAACGCTGCTGCGCAGATTGCCGCGCTTACCAATAGTTTTTTCATCATTTTCCTCCCTATAATGGCCGCTGTTGCGACTGATGAAAACATGACCCCGATAACATAATTTCGGGGATCAATCCTTTTATTCCGCGGGGGTTGCGTCCGATTTGGCCGCTTGCTTCGCCCGCAGTTTTTCTTTCTTTTTCTTGAAACGTTCTTTCATAAGCTCGTCGGATTCCTTGGATCCGTCGTGCCACGTGCCGAACCATTTATCCAAAGGCACCAAACCTTCGCCGCCATAGTTCACTTCGAAATACTTATGGTGCAGATAGTGAGCATAGGCATGGCTATCCAAAGCGGCCTCGCCGCCCAATTCCAACTTTTCAAACCCGATGTGACCGTTGATCGCGCCATAGCCCGTCGAATTCAATTGGAACAACGCAACAATTGGGTTCGATGGGATGATCAGATGCCATAACATTTCCGAGAAAAAGAACGTGCTTTCGACCGGATGCATCGACATAGACGACCAAGGGCTGGGGTTGATCGAATTATGATGGATCGAATGGATCCATTTGTACAAAACACCTTGATGGATCAACCAATGACCACAGAAAAAGTGGATTTCATGGATCGCAGGCGCCAAAAGGGTCAAGATTACCAACCAGATCCAGTTGTTTTGCCAATCCATCCAGCCAAAGGCATGAATGCCATTCGTGAAACACCAAAGGAAAAACACCTGAACCAATGTCCAAATCGGAATGGATAGGAAAAAAGTCCGCAGGAAATTGTCGATGTTTTGGCTTTTGAACCAAAACACATCAGACGGGTTTTCGGACGGGAACTTTGAATTGTACTTGAACCGTGTGCCTTGCTTACGACGAACCATATAAAAAAGTTCAATCGAGCCATACATCACAAAGATGCCACCGGCGTTAATCGCATACAGGATCAACGTCATTTCAGGCGAAAATGTTTTAAATGCGTCAAGGTTTGGTTGGATGATCAAAAACCAATACGCCAAAGACACGACCATATGGAATGTGTTCCACGGCCACAGGTATTCAATCACAAAATGCGCCATCTTACCCCAGCGCCCTTCCCAAAAGGGTGCAATTTGCAACGGCTTATTCGGTGCCCAATTCCCGCGCTTGTCACGTGTACCAATAGACGTGTCGTCCATTTTCATCCTCTTCGTTCGTATAAGCGCTTGAAACCGCCGAATGAAGAAAACCTTGACAAAATGAAATGATTTAAATCAATAATTTCCAACGTTGGAATTTTTTTTAGTATCAAAAGGTTTCATCTTAACGCCAAAATGAAACGAAATGAGGCAAACAGATGGCAAAAAGGCCCACAATCCCTGACTTGGCAGAGGCCGCAGGCGTTTCCATTTCCACGGTGAATCGCGTTATCAAGAATGCCGATTCCGTCCGACAATCCACGCGCGAATTGGTCTTGCGCGTCGCGCAAGAGATTGGGTTTTACGGGCTTGGAACCATTCAACACGCGGTTCATTCCAACCGTGAATCCTTTAACTTCGGCATTTTATTGCTTCAAAAACACCGTCAATTCTATGCCTCACTCGCACAGGCGCTGAAACGCGCTGCGGAACGACGTTTGGACAAATCCATCGAATTGGACATTGAACATTTGGATGACCTTTCGCCCCACATTATTTGCGAACGCCTTGAAGCGATGGCATTGGATTGCGACGCAATCGCATTGGTTTCTGCGGAACATCCATTAATCTCTGACACGATTGATAGCATTTTGGAACGCGATATTCCTGTCTTTGGATTGATCACACCAATCTCGGCAAAAGGGAATGTTGGGTTTGTCGGATTAGACAATTTTAAAGTCGGGCGCACGGCGGCCTGGGCGTTTGACACGATGTGCAAGACACCCGGCAAGATCGGTATTCTTTTGGGCAACCATAGATATCGAAACCAAGACCAAAACGAAAGTGGATTTCGATCCTATTTTCGTGAAAACAACCCAAAGTTTCAATTACTTGAACCTTTGGCGACCTATGAATCATCGGCAGTTGCCCGCGAAAAAACCGAAGAGCTTTTGCAAAAGCACCCTGACCTACGCGGGCTTTTCATATCAGGTGGCGGGATTACCGGCGCGATATCGGCGTTGCGGGATAATCGCCGCCCCGACGGTTTGATTGTGGTGGGTTATGAATTGATTGACGCCACGCGTGCCGCGTTGATCGACCACACAATGTCGTTGATTATATCGCATCCATTGGATCGACTTGCCGAACAAACCATTGCCAGTTTAATTCAATCAAACGCAACAGGGGTACAAACGGCCACCATTTCATCCCAACTGGGATTCGATCTTTATTCGCCTGAAAATGTTTAAGCTTCGGCCAAAAGCGATGCGACGGCTTCTGCAACCGCTAACGACGACGTCAATCCAGGGGATTCAATTCCCAAAAGGGAAACGATGTTCCCGTTGCGTTTTATAACGAAATCGCCGCCATCAATTTTGGGCCGAAACCCAACATAATCGGGCGATAACGTGCGATCGTCAATGCCGGGCCAATACGGGCGCACGGCGTCGCGGAACGCGATTTCGTGATCATTATCAATATCATAAGATATTTGTTCAACCCAACGTACATTGGGCCCTAAACGGCTTTGCCCGTTCATATCCAACGTATAATGAATGCCCAATCCATGCGTTTCAGGCACAGGATAAATCAACCGTTCAAAAGGCAAAGGCCCAGCGATCGAAAAGTAATTTCCTTTTGCAAAGCGATTTGGCTGTGACGGCGCGGCACTTAGATAAGAATGTGCCAACGCAAGGGAGCCCAAGCCTGCCGCATTCACCACCCTATCAACAACCAAGTCGACGGAGTCGCCGCCGCTTGTGCCAATGACTTGAACCGCGTCCTGTGTTTCGAAAACCCGATCAATCTTTGTGTTGGTCGAAAGAACCGCTCCGTGCGCTTCGGCGTCAGCCAATAAGGCATACATCAACCCATTCACATCAACGATGCCTGTGGTCGGTGATAGCAACGCCGAGGTCGCGAAAAGTGCAGGCTCCATATCGATCGCCGCATTTCCAGAAATCAAATCAAGTGGGACACCATTTTGAACCGATTTGGATTGAAGCTGTGCCAAAACCGCGTCTTGTTCGGCGTTTGTTGCGACAATCAATTTTTGGGTATTGCGATGCGCGACACCACGGTTTGCGCAATAATCGTAAAGCAACGTTTTGCCACGCACACATAACCGCGCTTTGGCGGAATCGGTTGGATAATAAATCCCCGCATGAATAACCCCGGAATTTCGCCCACTGACTTCGGTCCCGATGCGCCCGTGCTGTTCCGCGATGAAGACGTCATACCCCACATATGACAATGCGCGCGCGCAGGCCAAACCAATGACACCCGCCCCAACAATCAACACAGATTTCGCCATAACTGCCCCAGATTTTCACATCTATCGACAGCCTATCGCATTAAATGCGATTTGCAAAATATTGGTTCACGCCAAGTATTCGTCCATCGCGGCTACGCCACCGCGTTCCCATATGAAAGACAACCAATATCCAAACCGATCTGCAAACCGTTGATTTTGGGCCAAATCGCCATAAAATTGGGTTTGTTCAATCCATTTTTTGGGGTCATTTTTGGCGACCTGTGCAACACGGACCAAGTCATCCCAAAATGGATCATTGGGTTCGATACATGTGCCATCTTCGCGGGTGCCATAACACATCCTTGCCCACATTGCTTGGGTCAGGGCAAAGCCATCAATCGGCGTCCCAGCGGCCAATGCATCGCGCAAGACAGGCAAGATAAAGCCCGTATGACGTGATGATCCGTCAAAGGCCACACGCCGTACCGTATCAACGATTTTGGGGTTCGAAAACCGTTCGTCAATCAAATCAACATAATCAACAGGCTGCATACCCGGTACCGCTTTGACATGTGGAACAACCTCGGTCAGGGAAACCTTACGGAACAGCTTGCCGATCTGAGGATGCTGCATACAGCCCGCAATCGTATCAACCGATAAGATTTCGCCCGGATTCGCAATGACTTGATGCCCACCGTTTAGGATGCGAATTTTCATCGCTTCGAAGTCATGGACATGATCCGATATGGTCGCACCAACGTTTTCCCACGCGGGGCGACCCGCACAAAACGCATCTTCGATGACCCATTGACGGAAATTTTCATGGGTCACCGGTGCGGCATCATTGATCCCGAAATCATGCGCCAAGGCGCGTTCTTTGTCGCCTGTGGCCGGCACGATGCAATCAACCATCGAATTTGGAAACGCACAGTTGGCATCGATCCAATCTGCCAATTCAGGATCGCTAAGACGTGCTAGACCAACAACCGTTTGACGCAAAATCGCACCATTGCCTTGCAGGTTGTCACACGTCATGCCCGTGAACGGGCCGATCCCCGCCGCACGGCGCAATTTTAACGCCGCTACAATCGCACCAAACGCGGTTTTGGGTGTGTCGGGCGACGCGACATCGTGTTGGATATCGGGATGCGTGGTGTCAAAGCCTTTGGTCACAGGGTCAATGTAATACCCACCTTCGGTTACGGTTAACGCGACAATGCGGATATCGGCACATGCCATGCGGTCGATCAGCGCGGCATTACCATCGGTAATTTCGACGTAATCAATCATGGATCCCACAACTTCGGCCGATGATCCTTTTGGATCCAATTCGATCAACGTTGTCATGCAATCTTGTGCAATTAGTTTTTCACGCAGCGCCGCATCATAGGGGCGCACACCGGCACCCACGATTGCCCAATCTAATGCGTCACCAGATTGCATCAAGCGGTGCAGATACCATGATTGATGCGCCCGGTGGAAATTTCCCAATCCAATATGTACGATGCCTGCAGTCAAGGCGGTGCGATCGTAGGTCGGTCGTTCAATGCCTTTTGGCAAATCTTTCAACGTCTCATCCGATAACTTGATCAGCTCATCCATTGGCCACCATCCACGTTATAAGTCTGTGCAACAACATATTCGGCATCATCAGACGCCAAGAAAACGGCCATACCAACCAAATCGTCCGGTTTTCCAAATCGGCCAAAGGGGACGCCCGCAGCGACTTCTTTTTTCTTTTGTCCAAGTTCTTTACCTTCCCACTTGGCAAAAAGGCTGTCTACGTGATCCCAGTGTTCACCATCTACAACACCCGGTGAAATTGCGTTCACATTGATCCCGTGCTTGATAAGGTCTAAGCCCGTTGATTGGTTGATCGAAATCACCGCCGCTTTTGTTGAACAATATACGGCGACAAAAGGTTCACCGCGGCGTCCCGCTTGGCTGGCCATGTTGATGATCTTTCCACCGTGCCCTTGGGCAATCATTTGCTTTGCCGCCGCCTGAATCGAAAATAACGTGCCATAAACGTTCACCGCATATAATTTGTGGAATTCCTCGGTGTTTATTTCGACAGTCGGCGATGCGGTAAACAGCGCAGCGTTGTTGATCAAGATGTCCAACTTTCCCGCATGCGCCACAACCGATTGGACCGCTTGGTTGATCGACGCACTGTCGGTGACATCCATATGAACGGCATAGGCACCCGCACCCAATTCAGCCGCCGTTTTTTCCGCCGCCTCAAGGTTTAGGTCGGCAATTGCCACGGTTGCACCTTCGGCAAGATAACGCTTTGCAAAGTGTTTGCCGATTCCGCGGGCAGAGCCCGTGATTAACGCGGATTTTCCGACAAGTCGTCCCGTCATTTGCGCAGACCTTTTTCATCAAAGCGGTGAATTTTGTCTTCTTGCGGGGTCAGCCAAACGGTATCGCCATGTTTCGCAGGGAATTCACCGTCCACACGAACCGTGACGCTTTCGGCCAAACCGGTGTCAAGAACATGTAAGAACGTGTCTGACCCAAGATGTTCCGACACGCCCACACGGCCTTTCCACGTGCCGGTTTGCGTTGACACGTCAATGTGTTCTGGGCGAACGCCAATGGTATGCGCATCGCGATTTTGTGCCTCAGCACCGGTAACAAAATTCATTTTGGGGCTGCCAATGAAACCCGCAACGAAAATGTTGCGCGGGGAATGATATAATTCCAATGGGCTGCCAACCTGTTCGATGACGCCGGCTTGTAGAACGACGATTTTGTCCGCCATTGTCATGGCTTCGACTTGATCGTGGGTCACATAAATCATCGTTGTATTTAACCGTTTATGCAGTTCAGAAATTTCCAAACGCATGCCAACGCGCAACGCGGCATCTAGGTTTGATAAGGGTTCATCGAATAAAAACGCTGATGGTTCACGCACGATCGCGCGCCCAATCGCAACACGTTGACGTTGGCCACCTGACAATTGCGCAGGGCGCCGATCAAGATAATCGTTTAGGTTCAACGCAGCCGCAGCGGCCGCAACGCGTTTATCCTGTTCTTCTTTTGGCAGACCGGCCATTTTCAATGGAAATGCGATGTTTTTGCGCACGCTCATATGCGGATAAAGCGCATAGGATTGGAACACCATCGCCAAACGACGTTGCGCCGGCGGCAATGCGGTTGCGTCCTGACCGTCGATTTGAATGTGACCGTCGGATACGTCTTCTAGACCGGCAATCAATCGCAACAAGGTTGATTTTCCGCAACCCGAGGGCCCGACGAAAACGGTGAATTCACCTTCTTCGATGGTCAAATCCAATGGCGGGATCACTTCGACATCCCCAAACCGCTTGACCACTTTATCCAGTACAATACGTCCCATCGTCTTTGTCCTTATTTCACCGCGCCAAATGTCAGGCCACGGACAAGTTGTTTTTGGCTGAACCAGCCAAGAATTAGAATTGGCGCAATCGCCATTGTGGATGCCGCGCTAAGTTTTGCGTAAAACAACCCTTCAGGGCTTGAATAACTTGCGATAAAGGCCGTCAATGGCCCCGCCTTAGCCGCAGTTAGGTTCAAGGTCCAGAACGCTTCGTTCCAGGCAAGTATCACGTTCAACAAAATCGTCGATGCAATCCCCGGAATCGCCATAGGGGTCAGGATGTGAATGATTTCTTCGCGCAACGTAGCACCGTCCATCCGTGCGGCTTCCAAGATTTCGCCGGGGATTTCCTTGAAATATGTATATAGCATCCAGATGATGATCGGCAGATTGATCAACATCAAAACGACAACCAAACCCAATCGGCTGTCTAAAAGACCAAGTTTGATGAACAACAAATAAATCGGATACAAAACCCCAACCGCAGGCATCATTTTGGTCGATAACATCCACATCAAGATGTCTTTGGTCCGTTTTGACGGAACAAAGGCCATCGACCACGCCGCAGGAACCGCGATGATGATACCAACCAATGTTGATCCGCCGGCAATAATGATCGAGTTGATCAGATACCGCATGTAATCAGACCGTTCTTGTACGATGGAATAATTTTCCAACGTCCAGTCAAAAAATAAAAACATCGGTGGATCGGCGATTGCCTGACCTTCGGTTTTGAAACTGGTCAAGATTGTCCAGAGGATCGGGAAAAAGATCAACAAGCCGACCGACCATGCAAGGATCGTATTGAACGTCTTACGTTGTGTTGTAACGCTTCTTGCCATTGTCGCCCCCTAGTTTTCCAAATTTTTACCAACGATGCGCATTAGGAAAATCGCAACAATATTGGCAAGAATGATTGCATAAACCCCGCCCGCGGACCCCAAACCGATATTTTGGCTTTCAAGAACGCGTTGGAAAATCAAATAACTTAATGTTTTGCTTCCAAATGCGCCGCCGGTGGTGACGAAAATTTCGGCAAAAATCGACAACAAAAAGATGGTTTGGATCAACAATACCACGGTGATCGCGCGCGATAGATGCGGCAGGATGATGTACCAAAACCGTTTCAACGTGGACGCACCATCCATTTCAGATGCTTCCAGTTGTTCGCCATCAAGCGATTGGATTGCGGTCAATAAAATCAAGGTCGCAAAAGGCAACCATTGCCAACTTACGATGATGATAATGGATGGAAGCGATGCGTGCGACATCCATTGGACGGGTTCGGCCCCAAAGAATTTCCACAGATACGCGAACAAACCATAGTTTGGATCCATAAACATGTTTTTCCACACCAACGCCGAAACGGTTGGCATGACAAAAAACGGTGCAATGACCAAAATGCGAACAATGCCTTGGCCCCACAACGGTTGATCCAACAACAACGCCAACAAGACGCCGAAAACAATGGTGATCACCAAAACGCCACCTACAATTGTCAGGGTTGCGGAAATACTGGGCCAAAATGCGCTGCTGGTGACAAACCGGGTATAGTTTTCAAACCCAACCCAACCGAGATCGCCGCCGCGCAGTGGAAGATATTTTTTAAATGAAAAATACAGCGTCGTGACCAACGGAACCAGCATCCAACCTAGTAATAGAATAACGGCGGGTGCCATCATCAATCGGGCCGCAGATCGTGAATGTTGGGTTGCCATGGGTACAGGTCCTCTGATGACGGGTCATGCCCATCGGATAGATTTAGCTGTGTGGTAAACAAAAGAATGGGCGGCGGAAAGA
>JAYPUL010000062.1:0-11913 GCA_038134005.1 Paracoccaceae bacterium
TTGCTTTTTTGGATCCGTTCAATCGCAGCTTGAAGGTCCGTTTGCATGATGTCTAACTCCACATTTATTGAGGCTCACCATAATCATGATGATAGCAATGCCTGTCAAGGGTGGGTTGATTATGCCGCTAATCCAGAGAGTTGCTCATCTAGATCGTAGAAGGCACTGAAGACGCAAGGGTATGAAGCCTGTACGGAAATGTTTTTGGCTTGTGGAGCAAGGTCCGGGACAATCGATTTACCGTCATCAAATAGGATCGCGATAATTTTTTCTTCCTTGATAGAACCGTCATAAATGAAATGACGCTTTTTGCACGAGGTTGACGTTAATATAAGAGTGTCGCCGTAAATCATGTGAGCCTCAGGAGTTTGTATCGCTCTGCTTAATAGGGCGTATACTTATCAGTTTTATGACGGTCGACGTCCAAAATGTCACATTTAGCGATAACAGTTTTAATTGATTGGTGGCATCGATCATTCCCCGCAAAACCGAGAAAATCCCCGCATCTATGATGGTAATTAGAAAAGGAGTTTACCATCATGATACCAACATTTGTTTTGCTCGCGGCTGCGGGCGGAGGACTTCGTCTTGCGCTGAACGTAGCTGTTAAGTGCAAACTTGGGCTGTCCTTGGGGCTGCCCCCCATCCTGGCTCTGGCTGTGCTGCTGCTTGCGGTTCTGCCTGATATGATCACCCCGATTGATATCAACCTGCCTCTGGGCTTGGTTGTGGGGCTCCTGCTGCCAGACCTCCTAGCGCGGAGGGTCGGTTAATGGCGGTTGATATAGGCTTGCTGACCCCAGGCTGTATTGTCCTGATAGCAGCCTTCGATGACATCCCAGAGCATCAGTTCCAAGTGGAAGAGGTCTTTGACGACCTTGTCACTGGGATAGCGTTGACGGGACCGCTTGCTGGAGAGTACGGCGAGCCTGAGCTTGGGATGATTGTTCAGGTCATCCCCCAGGGAACAATAACAGACAGCTAACACAGCCTGTCAGGGAAGGGCTTAAACCCTGACCCTCATTGTTTCCAAACGAAAAACTTCCAATCAACACGCAAAGCGGGGCAATTGCCCCAAGAGGAGACATCATGTCGACACAGATAAAGTATGCCTACAAGCGGCATAACACTTGGGTCTATCGCAGGACCTATCCAAAACATCTGCAGGGGCACTTGGGCTCAAGCCTCAAGCAATCGCTGAAGACCTCTAACGCGACAAAAGCAAAAACCCGTGTGGCTGAACTGAACCAAACCTATCAATCAATCATAAAGGAGGCAGAAGCCCATGTCTCTGCAGCTACTCACCAAACTGATACCATCCCTGCCAATTCCTGTGGTGCCGCTGCAGATCCTAGACCTGGCATTGACCGCCCTCGATATCAGCCTGTTCGTCTTGTGGGTGATCGGCGGGTAGCAGAGCTTGCAGGGAAGTACCTTGCATATCAGGTAGAACGCTTACGCCTTGGCAGCTACAAGGCCGTGCGCTTTGCCACAGACCTCTTGGTATCGCACTGTGGGGATGTGCGTATTGCCGAGGTCGGCGCTACCCTGGGTCGGGATATCCTACGCCTTGTGACGCAGCTGTCACCCAATGTCCGCAAGTACAGGGGGGGCAAGGGAGCAAGCCTAAGCAAACTCGCAGAGTTGTCAAAGGACCTCGAGCCTAACATCACGCTGACACCGCAGACCCAATCCCGTATCCTCAAGCATATGCAGCAGTTCTTGGACTGGTGTGTGCAGGAGGGGGAGCTCAGAGTGAACCCTTGGAAGTCCCTGACCATCAGGGACAGGCCTGAGGTCAGCCCACATCAGGTGCTGACAGATGAACAGGTGGTAACACTGCTACAAGCCAAAGATAGGGTGCTCTCGGGCGCCCTTTTGTTTGGCCTGCTGACGGGGATGCGCTCTGGCGAGGTCTGTGGGCTGATGGCAGAGGATGTCACAGTAAAGGGGAACCTTGGGCGGTTCATCCATATCCGTCCCAACGCAATTCGACAGCTGAAGTCTAAGGCAGCGGAGCGGGAGGTGCCACTGCATGACAGGCTCGTGCAGCTCTTGGATACATCCCTGCCACGCAAGGGAAGGCTGTTTCCAGACCTCACAGTCGACAGGGTTGTCAAAGCCTATGCCAGGCTCAGGCTGCGGCATCCCGAGCTTGGGGGCACGGTGTTCCACTCCACCCGCAAGTGGTTCATCACCCAGTGTGAACGTACAGGGGTGCCAGAGCACTACACGGCAACTCTGGTGGGCCATCATACAGCACGCTCCACCAACAAGCTCACCTATGCGCTCTACTCCGCAGGTATCAGTGACGCCCAAAAGCGGGACATCATCGATGGCATTAGATTGCCTGTCAGCGACAGCAATGGGGAGGGTCGGTCATGAGCCACACCATGACAGCAGACCCTAGCCTTATCCCTGACATCGAGGCTTTCGAAGAACGGGTGGCCATCATGGTGCATGACGGTGGTATCCCCACTCACATCGCCATGGACATCGCAGCACAGGCCCAGGGCTTCCGCAATCAGGCCCACTACTGGGCTTGGTTACGGGTGTACGTGGAGTGGAAGCGGTTGGGGTAGGTGGATCCCCAAACCAAAAACACAGGCTCAGCCCCTTAGGGGGCTGGGCCTGAGAATTCATGCTTTTTTCTTTAATTTTTTATGGATAAAATACAATCAGGCATAATGGTGGTTCATCAAAGAATAATGAATTTAATTTTCATCCAAGCTATCAGGTAGTTGAATGATAAATGTCACAAATTTGAATACGCGCTGGCTCGGTAAATCTGGCGAAACGCCACACCCCGCCTTATGGCATATGTTGGATGTAGCGGCTGTAGCTCAACAAATCCAGCAGCATCGGCCAGTCAACTCTGACCCCAATGTCTGTGATATGGTCACAGCGCTAATAGGACTGCATGATTTGGGCAAGGTAAGCAAATCGTTTCAGTCGATGTTGATGGGCGGCGGCCCTCAGGCTGATCAATTCAAACATTGGCGCGTCAGTGGGTACTATTTCAAAGAGCTGGCCGACAAAATCGAACTTTGCTTCGGCGCAAGCTACGAGGCTTTGCAATCCGTTTTGACTGCGATCAGTTGTCATCATGGTCGTTTTGATAATGCCGTGCCAAACTTGCAAAGAACGCATACGTCCTTAGGTGTAGGCGCGTTTGACGACGCCGAACGTATAATAGATCTGTTTAGTTTGCTCTTTCCAAATGCAGGTTTTGACACCGATTATTGGAACGAAGACGATATCGAAGATTGGTGTATTGATGTCTCGTGGTCGGTCAGCGGTCTAGTCACACAAGCGGATTGGATCGGGTCAAATCCCGAATGGTTCCCCCCAGCAATGCCTGATATTCCCTTGGCCGATTATTGGACCCGCTCGCAGGATCTGGCAAAATCAGCGGTCGCCCAAGCAGGTTTATTCGGTGCGCGGCCAAATCCAACGGGTCAAATCATTGCCCCAGAGTGTATGCGCCCAATGCAGCTTGCGGTGCATGATGTCATCTTGTCGGATACTCCAACGCTGTTCGTCATCGAGGACATGACGGGCGCCGGCAAAACAGAGGCGGCGCTGATGCTTTCCAAACGCTTGATCGACGCAGGGCGCGGTGCGGGGGTGTTTTTCGCCTTGCCCTCGATGGCGACGTCAAACGCGATTTATGAACGGATCCAGCCCATTGTGGCCCAGATCTTTGATGGTAACCCGCAAACCGCCTTGACGCATAGCAAGGCCGCGTTGAATACCATATTTACTGCGGCACAAAACGATACTACAGACACCGATACCACATGCTCTGCTTGGCTATCGGATGGACGCAGGAGGGTTCTATTCGCCGATGTCGCGGTGGGCACCATTGACCAAGCTTTGATGGCGGTCCTGCACACGCGATTCAATACTCTGCGTCAATGGGCGCTGTCCAATAAAATCATTATCGTGGACGAAGCCCACAGCTATGATCCATATATGCAAGCCGAACTTGAGGCGTTGTTGCGGTTTCATTGCCATTTTGGTGGGACAGCAATCGTCATGACTGCATCGCTGCCTACCGAGATGAAATACTCGCTATTGAAAACATATGGGTCCGTATCCGATGACCTGCCACTTGATTACCCCCAGTTGACGGCCGTCAAGTCTTCCAAAACGACCCAAGTTGCAATGACACAAGCCGTGGATCCAGTGCCAGACAATATCAGAAGAGTCGGCATCAAACGTCTGCCTAGCACAGATAGCGTATTTGAAACGATCCAAGCCGCCGTCGACCAGGGCGCATGCGTCGCATGGGTTCGCAACGCGGTGGATGATGCGATCGCGGCTGTCACGCAATTGCACAACATGGGAATTGGAGCAGAGCTGCTGCATTCACGGTTCACAATGGGCGATCGCTTACAGATCGAAGATCGGCTGCAAACCACATTTGGCCGACACAGTATAGGTAGAACAGGGCGTGTTGTAGTGGCAACTCAAGTTATAGAACAATCGCTAGATTTAGATTTCGATGTGATGATATCCGACCTTGCCCCCATCGGAGCCTTGATCCAACGAGCGGGGCGTTTGTGGCGGCATCGTGACCGCACGAGGCGGCCCGTTGATAAACCGATAATGCATATACTTTCGCCCGATCCCACCGATGTGACGTCCGACCGATGGTTAAGCGATGTTCTTGATCGAGGCGCATATGTCTATCCTGTTGCGTTGCAATGGCGCAGTGCGCAAGCGATCTTTGCTACAGGTGTTTTGGATGAACCGGCAAACCTGCGCGAATTGATTGATACTGTCCATGGGGCGGAGTTTCCGGTTCCCAAAGTTCTACAAGCGAAAGAAAATGAGCAGATTGGCCAAGACCTTGCAGCCAAGGGGCGCGGTGCTGCAAACGTGCTAAATCCAACAAAGGGCATCAATCAGCTACAGTCATTGTCCCCCGACGACCAACACACACCTACGCGTTTGGGTGAACCACAAACGACCCTCTGCCTGGGCCGTTGGGATGGGGCAGAGTGGACACCTCTTGTCCAGAGTTGGCCAATGTCCGAAGTCTCCATTGCAACGAAAAAATGGCTCCCTGTCGCACCGTCAGATCACGGCACAACACCGCCGCACCTATCAAAATTTGTGACCTTGGTGCATGTAGCGCAAGACGGGCACATTGCCGCGGATTGGTATTATGATCCAACCGTCGGACTACATCAAAAATAACGGTTTCAGACCGGGGAATTCAACTCAAAATGTTGGTAGATTTCTTGTCTTGCATTTGTGCAGTAATTTCAATTAGCTACAGACAGAGTGTTCCCCGCCTACGCGGGGATGAACCGCAATCTAGGCATGGTCACAGCCTGTTCGCCGCGTGTTCCCCGCCTACGCGGGGATGAACCGCCTATGTTGGTTAAGCTGAAACGCCCCTCGAAGTGTTCCCCGCCTACGCGGGGATGAACCGGTGTATAATGACCAACAAACTGCCACCAGCCCGTGTTCCCCGCCTACGCGGGGATGAACCGTTTGCTGCGCTGCAATCTGATGCGGCATCTGCGTGTTCCCCGCCTACGCGGGGATGAACCGGGCAAACTTGTGGGATCGGCCAACCCGTCGCAGTGTTCCCCGCCTACGCGGGGATGAACCGAGCGCAGTCAAGCTGGCCCCGTCGATGATTACGTGTTCCCCGCCTACGCGGGGATGAACCGATGGGCTGATGTGTACGTTGGTCCTCATACTCGTGTTCCCCGCCTACGCGGGGATGAACCGTGTTCTGCGTCCATGACCGCCAGTGGCTTCTGGTGTTCCCCGCCTACGCGGGGATGAACCGCACGAGTACCTAACCGAGTGTGGTTTGGAATTGTGTTCCCCGCCTACGCGGGGATGAACCAAGTATTTATTAGAACGAAACCTTCGTTGGTAGGTGTTTCAGGCCTGCATCGTGATTAAAATATTGGTAAGCATTCATAGAAAATTAAAACTTTCTCACTTTTCTTTGATGCATTTTTTATTGACTTCAAACAACTAATGAAGTGCAGTTGGGGTGACTTTATAGGCGCAGCGAATATTTTGAAATGAGGTTTTGCTTGCTTAACCTGGTGCTTGAGAAATGGATACCTGTTCGTTTACGCAATGGAACTAGTGCGAAAATCGCGCCTTGGCAGGTTGTTAATCCTGATGTGATGTTTCCAAATTGGAAACGGGCAGATTTCAACCTCGCTTGTTTGGAGTTGTTGATTGGCTTGGTCTATTTGGCGTTTCCGCCTGAACGATCATCGCACCGGCGTCCGGATCGGCGCCCAGACGAGGCAGCCTTGCGTGATGCTATGCTGCAATTTGTGGATGCTTTTCATTTAACGGGTGATGGGCCAAAGTTTTTACAGGATTTTGACGGGTTCAATGGAGGGTCTGTGAATTCGCCTGACATGTTGTTCATCGACAGTGCGGGGGACAGCACGATCAAAAAAAACCAAGATGTGATGGTCCATGGAAACCGCTATGAAAAGTTGGATTTTGCCACTGCGGCCATGGCGCTGTACACGTTGCAGAATTTCGCGCCATCGGGTGGGGCAGGAAACCGTACTTCTATGCGTGGGGGCGGCCCTATGGTTACGCTGATCATCCCTGAAAACGCCAACCTTTCGGATATTATTTGGGCAAATGTCCCAATAGGCGCGCCATTGCCTGCGGACCAGGTGGCGGCCCTGCCATGGATGCGCCCTATTCTTGCCACGGACCCAAAGGCCGATTGGCCCGACCCACTGGCAACCGCCGATCACGTGAACCCCGAGGTTTTTTTCGGACAACCGCGTCGTATTACCTTGATCACCGATGGGAACAACGTGACAGGTGTCAAACAAACGCCATGGGGCAATAACTATGTGGGTTGGCGTCATCCGCTTAGCCCGTATTATCAGGTCAAAGACGAATGGTTGCCCAAGCATCCCAAGCCCGGGGGGCTGACATATGCTGCATGGTTTGGGACTGTATATGAGGAAAACGGGACCCAATCAGCGCCACGTGTTCGTGAGGCGCAGCGCGGGAGGGATCCTTATAAGGTGTTGGTTGGTGGGTGGGCGATGTCCAATATGTCCCCGCAAGACTTCATTTGGGCTGAGGTCCCTGTCTGGGGGTTGGATGATGTGCAGCTGTCATGCGTGAAACAGATGATTGATGGCGGTATTTTTGTCGCGCGGATGTTGGCCGGGGCAATTGGTCGCGCGATGGGGGATGCGGATGCCTCCGGCCAGGGCGATCGCGCGCGCGCTGCGTTTTACCAGAGCACCGAACCCATGTTGGTTGACTTGATCAAGGCACTGGTTTCGGGCGGTGATCCTGTACAGATCCGAGACCGGTGGTTGCAGACCGCGTTGAAGTCCGTTGCGATTAAGCTGTTCCAAGACAGTGCAATGCCGCGTGTGACCCAAGTTTCCGGAACCAAGCAGCGCGAGATTGTAGATGCGGGCAAATCTTTGCACTTGATGTTGCGCGGGATTGGTAAATCAGGCGCCAATCTGTTTGCCGCATTGGATTTACCACAGCCTGAGAAAAAGGCAAAAGCCGCATGACATCAAAAAACACCTTAGGACCAGAGACTTATGCTTGGTGGGCATGGCTGCATAACCCTGATATAGGCGCCGCCCGCGCGGCCCGGGCGAATTTGCGACGCTGTGGCAGTGTGACAGATGCCTTGGCGCAGCCGGCCACGCATGACCTTTATGCGAAATTGTTGGCGTCAGGCTATGACCTGCGTGCTCGGCCCGAGGCTTTGGGGGCACTGGCCATGGTGTTGGCGCATGTTGCGACATCCTCTTTTGCCTTGGCTAAACGCATGGGGCAGGGGGATCCGCCGCCTGTTTCTGCTGCGCGGTTTGAACAGGTCATTCGTGCCAGGGATCATGCCGAATTGGCCGTGGTTCTGCGACGAATAATGCCATTGGTCGATCATAGTTGTGATGTGAGGTCTTTGGCCCGCGATATTTTTTATTGGAACGATAAAACACGCCAGAGTTGGTGTTTTCAATATTACGGCGCAGACCCATTTGCAGCCGCCGAACAAGATAAGGATGCACAAGATGTCTAAGTTTATTCAACTTCATATGCTCACGGTTTACCCGGTTTCCAACCCCAATCGCGATGATCTAGGGCGGCCCAAGTCTGCGCAATTCGGCGGCGTCAATCGGTTGCGTATTTCATCGCAATCTTTGAAACGTGCGGTACGGTTAAGCGAAGAAATGCAAACAGAATTGGCGGGGCATATGGGGGACCGCACCCAACGGATTGGACAGGTGGTCAACGATGCGTTGGTAGCAGATGCTGTTACTGAGGATAAGGCAAAAGAGATAGCGACAAAAGTCATGGAAGCCTTTGGCAAAGTCGGTAAGAAAAGCGCAAGCGGCAAGTTACAGACGGAGCAGCTGGCGTTTATTTCCCCTGATGAAAAGGCGCTTGCCATAGATTTGGCACGCAAGGCAGCGTCGGGCGAGGCGTTACCCGACAAAAAGGAACTAGCGAAACTGGTTCTGCGGCCTGCGGATGGTGCCGTCGATATTGCGATGTTTGGGCGTATGTTGGCCGATAGCCCTGAATTCAACCGCGAAGCCGCCGTCCAAGTCAGCCACTCCATTACAACCCATCGTGCCGAGGTCGAGGATGATTACTATGTAGCTGCAGATGATCTGAAAACCGCGGCAGAGGATGCAGGCGCGGGTTTTGTCGGTACGGCTGGCTATGGTTCGGGCGTGTTTTACACATACGCCTGTGTGGATCGCGATTTGCTGATTGCGAATTTGGCGGGTGACGCGGAATTGGCGCGGTTGGGAACGCGGGCCTTTGCACGGGCCTTGGCAATTTCCACACCGTCGGGCAAGAAAAACAGCTTTGCCCATCAGACGCGCGCTGGCTTTATCCGAGCCGAAGCGGATACTGTCCAACCTCGGTCGTTGGCGGGTGCATTCTTTGCCCCGATCAAGGGCGACGACCTGTTGACCACATCGATTGATGCCTTGACGCAGACGGCGGACAAAATGGATGCCGCATATAACGCCGTTCCTGCAAAACAGGCGGTGGTCAACGTCCCTGCAGGGCAGGGCACGATTGAGGATATTATGGCGCTGATTGATGCGGCCTTTGCGGATCTGTGATCGATGGATTTCGTTGGGTTTTGGTTGATCGGACCGATGGGCGCTTTTGGTGGCCCCGCCGGTCATGAATATCGCAAAACGGGGCAAATTCCGACGCGATCGGGTGTTTTGGGCCTGATCGGCGCGGCGATGGGCGTGTCCCGCGACAACGCAGTGGGGCAGGGGCGATTGCGGCACCTTGGGGTGTCTGTTGCCTCCTATAACGTGGGTGCGGGGTTTCGCGATTTCCATACTGTTCAGGGGGTGCCATCTGCGCGCATCAAATCGCCTAAATCGCGGGCGCAGGCGCTGGCGGCGCTGACCCCGTCCGACAACGCATCGATCACGCGGCGGGATTATGTGACCGATTGTGCCTATGGCGTTGCGGTGTGGCGGCAAGCCGAGGATGCCCCAGAGTTGGACGATGTCGCGGATGCATTGCGCCACCCTGTTTATGTGCCCTACCTTGGGCGCAAAAGCTGTCCGGTATCGCACCCCATGGTGCCACAGGTGATCCAAGCAAATGACAGCGTCGTGGTGTTCGATCAAATGTCTATGCCTGTGGGCCTGCCCTATGTCGCAACGCCAAAATTCGTCACAACGGATGAAGCCATTGATGCCGACCGTGTGGATTGGATGATGGATGATCCCGTGGACCGCGAGCTATGGCACTTTGAGCGCAGTGCGGCGCATACAGTTTATCGCTCTGGGGGTGTATCATGACGCTATACCTGTCCCGACTGGTGTTAAATCGCCACGCGCCCGCCCGCGCGATCATGTCATTGATTAATCCTGACAATTCCGATCTGGCGGCAGATGCGCATCACAAATTAATCTGGACGCTCTTTGGCGATGCCAAGGATCGGGATCGGGATTTTTTGTGGCGCTATGACGGTAAGGACCGGTTTTATACCCTGTCCCATCGCCCGCCATTGGGCAATGATTTGTTCGGCGATGTCGCGTGCAAGGAATTTGCACCCGCTCTGATAGTAGGGGACCGTTTGTCATTCGTGCTGCGCGCCAATGCCACGCGGGCAAAGCGAGCGTTAAAGGATGCTAAGGGCCGATCCAAGAAGGTCGACGTTGCCATGGATGCCCTGTACCAAACGCGCCAAGGGGAACGCGCGCAAAACCGCCACCGTTTTGCCGAACAGGCCGCAACGGACTGGATGAAGGCCCAAGGTGGAGCGTATGGGTTTTCGGTTAACACCCTGAAATTATATGATTATTCTGTGCTGAAATTGGGGCAGGGCAGGCGTGATGCCAGCCGCCAATTTGGCCTGTTAGATATGAACGGTATAATTACCGTTACCGATCCCAAGGCCTTTGCGATGAAATACGCCCAAGGGTTCGGGCGGGCCAAGGCATGGGGCTGTGGCCTGATGATGATTCGCCGCGCTCCCGACCATGACGCAGGCTAGAGGCAGCGAACCACCCAAGGCGATCCCATTGCGGGACCGGACGTCCATGATCTTTGTCGAGCGCGCGCAAATTGATGTGCGCGACGGCACCTGTGTAGCTGTCGATGCCAATGGCGAGTACACACAAATACCCATCGGCGGTCTAGCCTGTCTGATGTTGGAGCCTGGGGCACGGATATCGCACGCAGCTGTTTCCTTGGCAGCACAAGCAGGCACATTGGTCACTTGGGTCGGTGAAGCGGGTGTGCGCCTGTATTCCGCGGGTCAACCGGGGGGCGCGCGGGCCGATAAATTGCTATGGCAGGCGCAACTGGCGCTGGATGACGCGGCGCGTCTGCGCGTCGTGCGCAAAATGTTTGAAATTCGGTTCAAAGAACCAACGCCCGACAAACGATCCATCGATCAATTGCGCGGCATCGAAGGCTACCGCGTCCGCCAGAGCTATCAATTGCTGGCCGATCAATTTGGTGTTAGATGGAATGGACGCAACTATAACCCCAAGGCATGGGACACCAGCGATATACCCAACAGATGCCTGTCTGCGGCAACGTCCTGCCTGCATGGTCTGTGCGAAGCGGCGGTTCTGGCCGCGGGCTATGCACCCGCCATCGGATTTCTGCATCGGGGCAAACCGCGCAGTTTCGTCTATGACATAGCTGATTTGTGGAAATTGGATACGGTCGTCCCCCAAGCCTTTAAAATCGCGGGAAAAGCGCAGGCAGGGCACCTGCATGAACCGCCCGATCGTGCCGTGCGCCATGCCTGTCGTGATGCATTTCGCGCATCGGGTCTCATGTCCAAAATCATCCCGCAGATTGAAGAGGTCCTTAGCGCAGGGGATCTGCCCAAACCCGTTGAGGCACCCGAGGCCCAACCCACCGCATTTACCGAAGACACGGGCCACGGCGATGATGGTCATCGTCGTTGAAAACGCCCCGCCCCGCCTGCGGGGACGTCTGGCCGCCTGGCTGATTGAGGTGCGTGCAGGCGTCTATGTCGGATCATACGGCCGCAAGACCCGGGAAATGATCTGGTCGCATGTAGAAAAATATCTGGACCAAGGTGATGCGATAATGGCTTGGAACACCGCAACTGACCAAGGATTTGATTTTAAATCCTTGGGTGAAAATCGACGTATGCCTATTGATTTTGATGGTGCCTTACTCGTTAGATATCGCCCAAAAAAAGGGTAACATAAAACTATTTGGGTTATTAGCTCTTTGTCACTTCAGAGGCGCAATAGCTTTAGGGAAAGGACCGCTTTCAGGACCATTTTTCGACAAACAATTATGACTAAGAATTTGATATTAATGTATAATATATTTTCAGATTAGCCCTCTGGGGGCACCAATTATCCAGCATAAATAATTGATATTTAATAATAAATAAAA
>JAYPUL010000063.1:0-11728 GCA_038134005.1 Paracoccaceae bacterium
ACAATCGCGTTTTCGAACGCTTCGCGCGTCAAGATGTCTGATGGTTTTAGGTCTTCGTAAACCATTTCCACGATGCGCTTGCCCGTTTCGAATGCCATGCCCATGCGTTCGCTGAACGGGGCAGGGATCGCAGAGTTGCCAGTCAACGACATGCCCAAGGCCTCGGCCATAGCGTTCATCGTGCTGGCGGTTCCCATCGTGTTACAATGGCCCAACGACGGGGCCGAGGAACACACGCGGTTCATAAATTCGTCGTAATCAATGCTGCCCTCGGCCAACAAACGGCGGCTTTCCCAAACAACTGTGCCAGATCCCGCGCGTTTGCCTTTCCACCAGCCGTCCAACATTGGACCACCGTTCAAGGCGATCGCGGGAATATCAACGGTCGCGGCACCCATTAACATGGCGGGCGTTGTTTTGTCACAACCCGTGGTCAGAACAACGCCGTCAATTGGATAGCCGTGCAGCACCTCGACCAAGGATAAATAGGCCAAGTTGCGATCCAAGGCCGCTGTTGGGCGTTTGCCTGTTTCTTGAATTGGATGAACAGGAAATTCCATGGGAATGCCCCCCGCGGCGCGAATGCCCGCCTTGATCCGATCCATCAAAAAGACGTGGATTTTATTGCATGGTGCAAGGTCAGACCCCGTTTGCGCAATCCCAATGATTGGCTTTTCACCTTGTAATTCACCGCGTGTGTATTCTTGGTTCTGGTAGCGTTCAACGTACAATGCCGTCATGCCAGGGTTGTTAGGGTTGTCGAACCATTCTTGTGATCTGAAACGTTTGTTCGCTCTCGTGTCGCCCATTTGCTTTTCCTTGAAAAAGGGGATTGCTTTTCTTGCATTAGCGTCCACATTTGGTGTACCAAATGCAAGAGTTAAAATTAAAAATAATTGGTGAAAACAATGAAAAAAGTGTTTGCAGCTCTATTCGGAGTGATACCGGTTTGCGCAGTTGCCGAGTTTGATCAACAGTCTTTAATGATGTGCTTGAATACCAAGATCGAATACAACCAACCTGCGGCGGAATGTGTGACCGAGGCATTGCAAGCCTGTTTGCAAATAGATGATAAACATGTGAACACAAAAACCGATTGCTTTTTAACTGCTAAATCGGAGTTCGCGACGCTGAACGCGGGTCGTATTGATGAATTGCAAAGCGCGTTGGATGCGCAAAAATACCAGATTGTCGAAATTTCTACGCGGTACGATATTTTGGGGAATTTGATGCAATGTGACCGTTTGCATGAAATGAATTTGGTGATGCAAGAGGATGCGAATGCCATCAACCTGCAAAATTTCCGCTGTCAGGCGACGGCGATGGGCATGGCCTATGCCAAATTGTATGTGCAATCGCAGGGGGTGGAACGATAAGATCAGCGACCGCCCTTCGGGTCGGTCGGGCGCTGATCGTGCCCTATGTGGTCAAACTGCGTTTGACGCGGGCACGATTGGCCAGAATTTTAACCTTCGTTTTCCTCAACCACTTTTGCCAAATCCACACCGTTTAACTCGGCGATATGGTCGGACATCATCGGGACATAGTGATCCGATTTTCCGACCGCTTCGGCTTGGGCATAGTAGTTGCGCATTGCCGCGCCCATCGGGTTGGCCATGCCTGCGGCGGTGGCCATATTGGCGACGTAACGCACGTCTTTTGACGCATTTGCCACGGTGAATTTATGCGCATCACGGTCCCGGCCGACGGCATATTTCATGAATGTTTCAAAGAACCCGTTTGACAGGCGGCTGGACCCGATCACCTTGTTGATCGTTTGCGGCGCGATGCCAACCTTGGCCCCCAATGTGATCGCCTCGCCATAAAGGCACGAATATCCCATCGCGATGAAATTCATGATCAGCTTCATCTTGTGTGCTGATCCAACGGGGCCGATGTGGTTGATGTTCCCCGCCCAACATTCAATTACCGGCAAGACGGTGGCAAAGGTCGCGTCATCTGCGCCGACCATCGCGTCCAATGTGCCTTCTTCGGCCTCTTTGGGCGTGCGGCCCAAGGGGGCGTCGACCATTTTCATGCCTGCGGCTTCCATTTCGGCGGCCAAGCTTTCCGTCGATGTCGGGTCGGCCGTGGTTGCGTCAATCACGATCAAACCCGCTTTGCCATTCGCGATAATCCCGTCGGGGCCGCGCATGATCGCTTCGACCTGTGGGCTATTGGATAGGCAAATGTGGATGATGTCGCAATCCGCCGCCATAGCCGCCACAGATGCGGCTTCGGTTGCCCCCATGCTTACCAGACTGTCCACAGGCGTCCGATTGCGATTGCCTTTGACGATCAACGGATAACCATTTTGAAGAATGTTTTTGGCCATTCCATGGCCCATATATCCAACGCCGATAAAGCCGATAACAGGTTTAGACATGTTATGTCCTTTCTATAAACAGGCGGTAATGCCGCCATCTACGAATAATGTGTGTCCGTTGACGAAACTGGACGCCGGTGATGATAAAAACACCGCGGCGCCCACCAATTCTTCGATCTTGCCCCATCGTCCCGCGGGGGTGCGTTTTTCCAGCCATGCGCTAAAGTCTGGATCGGCGACCAAGGCCGCGTTCAACGGCGTATCGAAATACCCGGGCGCGATCGCGTTGCAATTTAAGCCGTGTTTTGCCCAATCCGTTGCCATGCCTTTGGTCAAATTCGCAACCGCACCCTTGGACGCGGTGTAGGGCGCGATGCCGGGACGGGCCATGGCGGTTTGCACGCTGGCAATATTGATGATGCGGCCCGAACCGCGCTTGATCATATGCCGCGCCACGGCTTGACCAACGTGGAATACCGAATGCACGTTGGTTTTCATCAGCCGTTCAAAGGCATCGGCGGGAAAATCTTCTAACGCGGTGCGGTGCTGCATTCCTGCGTTGTTGATCAATATGGTGATTGGGCCATTGTTGGTTTCATACGCATTCACCTGCGCCGCCGCGGCAACGTGATCGGTCACGTCAAAGGGCAGGGTATCCACAGTGATCCCGTCGTCACGCAGCGTGTTTGCCGCACGTTCAAGCGTTTCGATGTTGCGCGCATTTAGAATGACCTTCGCGCCAGCTTGTCCTAAACCCCGCGCCAAGGCAAAGCCGATCCCGATCGACGCCCCCGTGATCAAGGCCGTCTGCCCCGTCAGATCAAATAACTGCATTTTTCCTCCTGTCGGATTTGTCCGACTTCTTGTCTTGCATAAATGGTATACCATTTCTACTGTTATTCAAGGCGGAATCATTCCCGCTGTGACGACGTGGAGAATTTATATGACTGCCATCTTTGCCCATGGTCCAAAGGATATCCGACTTGCCGATGCACCACGCGACGATGTCGGGACGGGGCAAGTGCGTGTTCTGATGGTGCGCGGCGGTATTTGCGGTTCGGATTTGCATTATTTCAACCACGGTGGTTTTGGTGATGTGCGCCTGCGCGAACCGATGATTTTGGGCCACGAAGTCGCGGGCGAGGTGGTTGAAATCGCGGATGATGTCACGGGGGTGGCCCTTGGCGATTTGGTTGCCATATCCCCATCGCGTCCCTGTGGTGCGTGCGAATATTGTTTGGCGGGTTTGCCGAACCAATGTTTGAACATGCGCTTTTACGGTTCAGCAATGCCATTCCCCCATATCCAGGGCGCATTTCGCAGCGATTTGGTCATCAAAGCATCCCAAGCGGTCGTTGCCAATGGATTGGACGCGGGCCATGCGGCGATGGCCGAACCGTTGTCCGTGTGTCTACACGCGGTGTCCCGCGCGGGCCCGATGCTGGGTAAAACTGTGATGGTGACGGGCTGTGGCCCGATTGGGGTTTTGTGCATTTTGGCGGCGCGTCGTGCGGGTGCAGCCAAGATTATTGCCGTAGATATTACCGATCGCGCATTGGAATTTGCGCGGGTATCTGGCGCAGACGAAGTTGTAAATACATTGAATGATACCAATGGCTTGTCGCCTTATGCTCATCAAAAAGGTCAAGTTGACATTTTGATGGAATGTTCGGGCGCAGAGCCTGCTTTGGTCTCTGGCATTGACTGTCTGCGGCCGCGCGGTGTGATCGTGCAATTGGGTCTAGGTGGCGAGATGAGCCTGCCGATGATGCAGATCACCGCCAAAGAATTGGAATTGCGCGGATCGTTCCGCTTTCACCATGAATTTCCCAATGCCATTGAGTATATGCGCAAAGGGCTGATTGATGTGTCGCCTTTGATCACACACACCTTTGATGTGGATGAATTTCAGACTGCGTTTGAAACCGCATCGGACAAAAGCCAATCGATGAAAGTTCAGATTAGGTTTTGACATGTTAACCTTTGCCGCCGCCGTCTTTTTGTTGATCGTCACGCCGGGCCCCGGGGTTTTGACAACCGCGGGTGTGGGCGCGGCCTATCGGTATCGCGTTGGTTTCACCTATGTATTTGGGCTGTTTTTGGGAACCAACCTGGTTGCATTGGCGGTGATTACGGGGTTTGCGGCCTTTGTTTTGACGATCCCATATGTGCGGTTGATCCTGACTGTGCTGTCGTTTGGATACCTGACCTATTTGGCGGCCAAGATTGCTTTTGCAGGGTCAAACCTTGCATTCATCAAGGCGACACGTGAACCGAATGTCATGACTGGGGTGATGTTGCAAATCATCAATCCCAAGGCCTATGCCGTCAACACTGCGCTTTATACAGGGTTTGCCTTTTACCCCGAAAATTGGATGGTTGAGGTGGGCGCCAAATTTGTCATTTCAAACGCAATTTGGATCCCGATCCATTTGGCATGGCTGTGGGCGGGTGTGTCATTGCATCGCCTGAACCTAAGCCCAGAGAAACAACGCCTGATCAATTACGCCATGGCCGCCGCCTTAATGGGGGTGGTGATTTTGGCGGTTTGGTCAGCGCGCACATAAACGGAGGTTTCAATGTTACCACAATCTAATCATGCACCGGATGCCACTTGGGTGGGCCGTGTCTGGCACGCGGATCTTGGGCCCTGTATCGTGACCTTGCGCGGGGATGACATCGTTGATCTAACTTCGCGCGACACACCGACCATGACAGCATTGCTGGAACGTGACGATCTTGTGTCTTATGTCCGCTCGACCAAAGGGGCGGTATTGGGCCAGCTGTCGGATTTGGGTCAGGGCACGCTGACACTCCTGTCGCCCGCCGATATGCAAGCGATCAAAGCATCCGGCGTCACATTTGCCCAATCCATGGTGGAACGCGTGATCGAAGAACGCGCCGCAGGCGACGCAGATCTGGCGCAAGAGATCCGCAATCGCGTGACTGCTGTCATCGGCGATAGCCTAAGCGGCATTGAACCCGGATCGCCCAAAGCGATGCAGGTCAAAGCCGCGTTACAAGCCGAAGGCATGTGGTCACAATATTTAGAAGTCGGCATCGGTCCTGACGCCGAGGTATTTACAAAATGCCAACCAATGGCGTCGGTGGGGCATGGGGCCGAGGTCGGCATTCATCCAATATCAAATTGGAACAATCCAGAACCCGAAATCGTTCTGGCCATCAACAGTCGCGGCAATATTGTCGGCGCGACATTGGGCAATGACGTTAATCTGCGGGATGTTGAAGGGCGATCCGCGCTTTTGCTGGGTAAGGCCAAAGATAACAACGCATCCTGCGCCATTGGCCCATTCTTGCGTCTGTTTGATGATGAATATTCGATGACGGATGTGGAACAGGCGGAATTGACCCTGACCGTGACGGGCGAGGATGGATTTCTGTTGAACGGTCGATCCTCAATGAACCAAATCAGCCGCGCGCCCGCATCAATCGTCTCCCAAACCATCGGGCGGCATCATCAATATCCCGACGGATTTTTCCTGTTTCTCGGCACGCTGTTTGCCCCGATCCAAGATCGCGATGCGGTGGGACAGGGCTTTACCCACAAAGTGGGCGACAAGGTGGTGATTGCCGAGGCAAGTTTGGGCCAATTGGAAAACACCGTGCGCCTGTCCACGCAATGCCCCGAATGGACGTTTGGCACATCTGCGTTGATGAAAAACCTAGCGAAACGAGGATTGTTATGACACCTGAGATTTTTGATGACGTAAATTGTTCCTTGGGCGAGGGGCCATTGTGGCACCCAACGCGGAACGAATTGTTTTGGTTCGATATCAACAACAACATGCTCTATGCAAAATCCGACGGCGCGCGGCGCGAATGGCGATTTGACGGCCATGTCACCGCGGCCGGGTGGATCGATCATGATCATCTGATGGTGGCGCATGAAACGCATTTGCTTCATTTCAACATAGAAACAGGCAAAAGCGATCTGATTTGTGCGTTGGAAGCAGACAATCCTGTAACGCGATCAAACGATGGCCGCGCCGATCCGTGGGGGGGATTTTGGATCGGAACGATGGGCAAGAAATTGGAAAAAGACGCTGGTGCAATTTATCGGTATTACCGGGGCGAGGTGCGCACGCTTTATTCTCCGTGGACGATCCCAAACGCCCAATGTTTTGCCCCTGACGGATCCCATGCCTATTTGACGGATACACCAAATGGGCAAATTCTGCGCCAACGCTTGGATGCGGCAACAGGCTGGCCCGTGGGCGAAGCGGAGGTGTTTTTGCCGATGCCATCGGATCAGTTCCGCCCAGACGGTGCCGTTGTTGACAGCGATGGCAATATTTGGATTGCACATTACGGGCATTATAAGATCACCTGTCATTCACCTGATGGACGATTGCTGCATCAAATTGATACCTCTGCGGCATCCATGACCTGTCCGGCCTTTGGTGGAGCGGATGGAACAACGTTGTATGCCACATCAGCGGCCCAAGCCGTGCCTGCGGGGCAATTACATACCCAACCAAACGCGGGGCGCACCTTTGTGATTGATGCGGGGATCAAAGGGCAGGCCGAACATCAGGTGGTTTTGTGACCCATAAAGCGCAAATATCAGCGGCCGATCGATGGGCGGTAAACAGCGGTTTGCGACAACAAAGCGCCCGCCCTCCGGGTCGGTCGGGCGCTGATTGTGGTCTATGCAGGCCCACTCCGTTCGACCGACCACGATCAAGAGGGCAGATGTGATAATGACGCCCCACCGCATCCTCTGTCTTGGCGAAGTCATGGTCGAACTGGCCCCCGCGGGGGATGGGCTGTTTCGGTCTGGCTTTGCAGGGGATACGTTTAATACCGCGTGGTATGCGAAACGGCTGTTGCGGGATCAGGCGCGGATCGCCTATGGCACGGTTATCGGAGCCGATCAGGTATCACAGGACCTGACCCAATTCCTTCGTGATAATGGCATCGAACCCGCCCTACGACGCATCAAGGACCGCACGCTTGGTCTTTACATGATCGCGTTGCGCGATGGGGAACGGTCGTTTTCCTATTGGCGTGGTCAATCAGCGGCACGGCTCTTGGCGGATGATATGGAATGGCTGCGCGGGATTTGCATGGCCCAAGATATCGTTCAATTTTCTGGTATTACATTGGCTATCCTATCCCACGACGCGCGCGTCCGGTTTTTGCGGGCGATGGCACAGGCGCGGGCGGATGGTGCGCGTATCGTTTTTGATACTAACATGCGGCCCCGTTTATGGCAGGACACGCAAACAATGTGCGATGCATTGATGAACGCCGCACAGATGGCCGACATCATCCTTCCCAGCTTTGACGAAGAGGCGGCGCATTTTGACGATGCGACCCCCGCCGATACGATTGCGCGCTATCGCGTGGCAGGGGCCAAAACGATCATTGTGAAAAATGGTGGCAAGGATGTCACCGCTTGGGATCAGGCACAAGGAACGCTTACCCTAACACCGCCCAAAGCGCATCAAGTTGATAGCACTGCAGCCGGCGATAGTTTCGGTGCGGCCGTTATTGCGGGGATGGTTCAAGGGCACGATTTAAAAACAATTCTTACACACGCATGCCAATTGGCATCGCGCGTTGTCGGCGAAAAAGGGGCGCTTGCCCCGCATTTATTTCAGGAGGGTTAAGGTATGAAAGTGTTAATTATCGGCGGCGGCGGGGTCGTGGGCCATAAGCTGGGCGCGGCGCTGGGCGCACGTGGGCATCTTTGCGGGCGTGAAATTTCGGAAATCGCCTTGGCTGATATCGTCGATCCAAAACCCGTAGCATCAGGATGTCCCGTCACAACGCATCGGATCGATATCGCCGATCGCGCAAGCGTCGATCAGGTCATCAGCGCCGATTACGATGTGATTTATCTTTTGGCCGCGATCGTTTCGGGGCAGGCCGAAGCCGAATTTGAAACCGGCATGAACATCAATTTCTTTGGCACGTATAACGTGATGGAGCGTGTGCGCGCGCTGGGCACTAAACCCGTCGTAGTCTTTTCATCGTCCATCGCCGTTTATGGCGGCGAAGTACCCGATCCAATCATCGATCATTCCTTTTTAAACCCGCAGACGTCCTACGGGATGCAAAAGGCCGTGGGTGAATTGTTGATCAACGATTATTCCCGCAAAGGATTTATGGATGGTCGAGCGTTTCGCTTACCCACTATTTCGGTCCGTCCAGGCAAAGCGAACCGCGCCGCATCCAGCTTTATGTCGTCAATCATCCGTGAACCGTTAAACGGCGTCGAAGCGGTATGTCCTGTGAACGACGACTTCCCACATTATTATTTGTCACCGCGTAAATGTGTGGAAAACCTCATCAAGGGTGCGGAAATTGATACGAATGCGTTGGGAATGAACCGCGCGATGATGATGCCTGGTCGTACATGGACCATTCGCCAAATGTTGGATGCAATGGACAAAGTTGCGGGACCTGAGCCAGCGAAATTGATCCGTTGGGAAGGTGATGAGACAATCCAAAAAATCGTAAACGGTTGGCGGTTCGATTTGCGCCCTGAAAAATCCTTGAAGCTTGGTCTATCAGCGGACGAAAGTTTTGAAGATAACGTTCGGTATTACATGGATGATGATCTGGGGAAATCGTGATGAATAAATATGATTTTGCCGATCGCATTGCGGTGATTACTGGCGGGGCGCAAGGCATTGGATATGCTACGGCGCAAAAGATGCTGGCAAACTGCGCAAAAGTTGTCCTGTGGGATTTGGACATAGATCGCGCCACTGCATCGGCCAAGACGTTATCGGCCTTTGGCGAATGTTCTGCGGTGCGCTGTGATGTTTCTGATTATGCAAGCGTGATTGCCGCGCGCGATACCACGGTGGCCGCGCATGGCCGTATCGATGTTGTGGTCAATAGCGCGGGCATTGCGGGCCCAAACGCCTCTGTCGAAGACTATGATAATGATGCATGGTCCCAGATTTTGGCGATCAATCTGACGGGGACGTATCATGTGAACAAAGCCGTCGTTGGGGGTATGCGCGAACAAAATTATGGTCGCATCGTGAATATTGCGTCCGTTGCGGGCAAGGAAGGCAATCCAAATGCATCCGCCTATTCCGCGTCTAAAGCGGGCGTGATCGCATTTACGAAATCACTGGGTAAGGAAATGGCGGGCTATGATATTGCTGTGAACTGCATCACACCTGCGGCTGCACGCACCGCTATTTTCGATCAAATGGCCGAAGAGTTTATTCAATTCATGTTGACCAAAATTCCCCGCGGTCGGTTCGTTGAGGTCGAGGAAATCGCAAACATGGCTTGTTGGATCGCCAGCGCGGAAAATTCATTCACCACGGGTGCGGCCTTTGATATCTCAGGGGGACGTGCAACGTATTAACAGGTGAAAAAACGCGCCAGATCGTGCCATTTCGACCCGATCGGGGCGGCGTGATGCGCACGCTGATCGCCCCGTGAAAAAAAGGAACCAAGTGATGCAAAACACACTTCGCGTTGATCACATCGATCTAGACCGCTTTTGCAGCGATGCATTGCGTGCTTGCGGTGCAGATGACCAAACACAGGTAGCCACCACCAAGTCAATCATGCACGGTTCAATCCACGGCGTGGATAGTCACGGTGTGCGCCTTTTGCCCCACTACGTGGCGGTGTTCGAAAACGGGCGTTTGAATAAAAGTCCGCTCATACATTTTACCCAGATCAAATCAGGCACAGGAATATTAGACGGGGACAATGCCCAAGGTGCTCGCGCAATGTACGCGGCGATGGATCATGCCATTTCCTTGGCGCAAGATTCCGGTATCGCGGGCGTGGCGGTACAAAATTCATCCCATTTTGGTCCGGCGGGGGCCTATGCGATCCATGCTGCGCGTGCGGGCATGATTGGTTTGGCCTTTGGGAATTCTGATGCCTATGTTCGTTTGCATGATGGGGCGGAACGGTTTCACGGCACCAATCCCATTTCAATGGCGGTCCCAACGGGCGGGGAAAACCCGTGGTTGTTGGATATGGCGACGTCTTCGGTACCCGTGAACCGTGTTCAGCTGTATGCCTCTCTGGGCGTTGAATTGCCCGACGACGTGGCATCGGACGCCGATGGGATCAACACCAATGACCCGAATAAGGCCGACATGATGGCGCCTGTCGGCGGCGCATTCGGGTTCAAAGGTGCCGCGCTGGGCGGGGTGGCCGAGATTTTTTCCGCCGTCTTATCCGATATGCGCCTTAGCCCGGAAATTGCAGACATGGGCGATTTGACGATCACCCAACCACGGGAAATGGGCGCCTTTGTCATGGCGATTGATCCTGATGGTTTTGTGGGTCGCATCATAGCACGCGCCATCATGGATCGATATTTGGCAAAGCTACGCGGATCAAAGCCTGTGATGGGAAAAACTGTCATGGCGCCCGGGGATCGTGAATGGGCCACAGCCTCTGAACGGCGCGCGCATGGGGTGCCATTGGACCCAGTTACCATCGACGGCTTTCGCGATTTATGTGATCGATATGATCTGGTATTTCCAAAAACAACCTTAAAGTAGGGCACATTTTCATGATTTTTCTAACAGTTTTTGAAATTGTCGCACCGGTTTTTATTCTTGCAGGCGTTGGCTTTACTTGGGTCAAATTGGGCCTTGAATACCGCGTTGAATTCGTGACCCGTTTTGCAATGATGATGGCTGTGCCGTGTCTGGTTTTTACGGCCTTGATGAAGACGGAAATTGATCCCAAAGCTTTGTCTGAATTGATGTTGGCAGGGATCACGACCTATGCAGTGGTGGGGATGTTATCCGTGATCTTTACCCGCGTCTTTGGGTTGGATATCCGCACATTTTTGATGCCGTTGATTTCTGGAAACACGGGAAATTTGGGCTTGCCTTTATGTTTGTTTGCTTTTGGGCAGGCAGGGTTTGGCTATGCGGTTGTCGTTTTTGCCATCACCAATATCTTGGCGTTCACACTTGGTGTTTGGGTGGTCGCGGGCGGTGGATCTTATAAACGCCTGTTCCAAGAACCTTTGGTTGCCGCCACGTTTGTCGGGCTTTTGTTTATGTGGCAAGGATGGGAAACGCCAAAGTTTTTGACCAATGCGCTTGAACTGATTGGGCAAATGGCGATTCCTATGATGTTGATTACCTTGGGCGTGGCGGTCGCCCGTTTGAAATCGGGGCAAATGACACGCGCGGTCTGGATCGGCCTGTCCAAAGTCGCCATCGGCGCAGGATCGGCCGCGGTCGTTGGCCTGTTTTTTGGCCTGCCGCATGAGGCATTTTCGGTTTTGGTCTTGCAACTGTCCATGCCCGTGGCAGTCACGTCATATTTACTGGCCGAAAAATACGGCGCCGATGCAGATGCCGTGGCGGGGTTGGTCGTTGTTTCAACTGTGATGACTGTGGCGATTGCGCCGATGATTTTGATGATTTTGCT
>JAYPUL010000064.1:0-11490 GCA_038134005.1 Paracoccaceae bacterium
CAACCTTCATTGCGAACGGCGGACGTTATGACAATATTTTTTGGACTGAAAAATTCAATCAAGGCATGCAAAGCGTCCTTGATAACGTGACTATGCCACATAATGTCGATTTAGCCAGCATTCCAAGGTTCAACGAAAGCGAAGGTCACGACCCCAAACGCGCGCATCCAGTTGAAGATTACTTTGACGATTTATCCATGCATTCGGTTTATGAAATCTACAAGCGCGATTTTGAATTGTTCAAATATGATGCAAACGATCCGTCAAACAAAATGCCGATCGGTGAAATTGACCTTGGCGAAGTTCACGCCAAGCTAAGCGATTAGGGCCACATTTATCACGTGGCCCCGCGCGATTAGATTAAATCCGCATCTTCGAATAATTCGCGCACTGATTGTTCTGGTCGCGGGCCGATGTGGCGTATAACTTCACCCGCTGCGATGCATCCCATTTTACACGCGGCTGCCAAATCTTGCCCCGTGACCAATCCAAATATAAAGCCCGCGGCAAATTGATCACCCGCGCCAGTGGTATCAATAGGGGCAATTTTTTCGACGGGCACGTCCACACGTGCGCCGCCGCGAATGGCAGACACCCCATCGCTTGATCGGGTACAAACAACCAAATCGGTGATTTTTGATATTTCAATCAAGGCCGCTTCCAAGTCATCATTTTGCATCAATGATGTAATTTCCGCCTCGTTTCCGATGACGAAATCCAATTCGCTTTCGATCAAAGTCAAAAAATCTGCGCGATGGCGTTCGACGCAAAACGGATCAGATATTGAAATACCCGCTTTGCCACCCGCTGCACGACATTCACGGGCAAGCTTTTTAAACGCCTCTTTTCCCTTGTCCTTATCGAACAAATAGCCTTCCAAAAACACGACTTCGGCATCGCGGGCAACATCGATCGAAACATCATCAGGACCAAGTTCGGCAGACACCCCAAGATAGGTATTCATAGATCGTTCACCATCAGGCGATACAAAGATCATGGAACGAGACGTCGGCAATTCCGCATGTGCTGCGGGCGGATTTACAAAATCAGTACCGTCATCTTGCATGGATTGGGCATAAAACTGACCCAACGGATCATCCGCGACGCGACCTATAAATGCGGTGCGCAATCCCAATTCGCCAAGTCCGGCCAACGTATTTGCGACGGAACCACCAGGCGTTTGAACGCGATTATCCATGGTCGCATAAAGCATTTCACCGCGCTCTTGATCAACCAACTGCATGATGCCTTTTTCGATACCATTCGTCGCCAAAAATGCATCCGTATTTTCGGAAATAACATCGACGATGGCATTTCCGATACCCACCACTTGGTATTTTTTCATAGCTCTTTTTCCTCAAACTCGCACAGATCGCGAATAATACATGTTCCACACATCGGTTTGCGGGCCTTACAATGATAACGACCATGTAAAATCAACCAATGGTGCGCGTGTAATTGAAAATCCGCGGGAATGTTATCTTCGATTGCCCGTTCCACTGCATCCACATCTTTTCCTGGCGCGATTCCAGATCGATTGCCGACGCGAAAAATATGGGTATCAACCGCCTGTGCTGGCTGACGCCACCACATATTTAGAACAACGTTTGCCGTTTTACGCCCTACACCCGGCAATGATTGCAAAGCGGCACGTGAATTTGGGACCTGTCCGTCATATTGATCCACCAAAATCTGGCTTAACTTGATCACATTTTTGGCCTTGTTGCGAAATAATCCGATCGTCTTGATATGCTCAATCACACCATCTTCGCCAAGAGCCAACATTTTTTCGGGTGTATCCGCGATTTTGAACAACTCTTTTGTTGCCTTATTCACGCCTGCATCCGTTGCCTGCGCACTTAACGCGACCGCCACGACAAGCGTGTAAGCATTGACGTGATCTAATTCGCCCTTTGGCTCTGCCTCGGCATTACGAAAGCGGGTGAATATTTCACGCAGGGTATGATAATCAAGTTGTTTTGCCATTGGGCCTGAATGCCCTGATTTTTTCTAAAGAACAAGGAAAATGCGCAAGTTTCGGGTCGTCAAATCGCAAGACGACGCATAATGTATGGCACAAACAATGTGATTAAAATGATGAACGACCAAAACCCATATTCGTATGACGTCATAAAACGATCCTTGGCGATCATTGATAAATCTGTTTTCCCGATGTCGCTCAATGACTTGGCATCAGAACTTTCAATGAGCCCTGCGCATTTTCAACGACTTTTCAGCACATGGGTTGGCGTATCGCCAAAAGCGTATCAACAATATCTGAGCCTTAACTTGTCCCGCGAATTACTGCGGGATCGTTTTACGACCTTGGAAACTGCATTGAATTCGGGACTTTCGGGCACGGGTCGGTTGCACGATTTATTCATAAAATGGGAAGCGATGAGCCCTGGAACATACGCAAATCATGCGGAAGGATTAACGATCCATTATGATTGGTACCAAAGCCCATTCGGCGATGCGTTGATCATGGCAACAGATATTGGCGTCTGCGGCATTGCGTTTTCAGACGAAACAGGACGTTCACAGGCCTATGCCGACATGGTGTCGCGATGGAACAAAGCAACATTTATTCAGGGCGGCCAACGGCTGGATCTTTGGGCCGATGCAATTTTTGCCCAAAAAGGTGATGCAACTTTGGCACTGATTGGGGCTCCCTTTCAAATCAAGGTTTGGGAAGCTCTGCTTCAAATTCCATCGGGATATGTCACGACCTACTCCGAAATCGCGCGCACAATCGGATCCCCACGTGCTGTACGCGCTGTGGGCACAGCCGTTGGTCGCAACCCAATCAGCTGGTTAATCCCGTGTCATCGCGCACTTCGCAAAGACGGGGCATTGGGCGGGTATCATTGGGGGCTTGGCGTAAAACGTGCCCTATTAGCCTTTGAAACCGCGCGTCTAGATGTTAGCGAGTAATCTATTTTAGGCGGCATTTCGCCAACAAAATTCCCCTGACTTGGCAGATCGACCCAAGCTATGGATACTGTACCTAAAACGAACATGAGGCGAATTTTTATGGCTATTTCAAAATTATTTACATCTGGTCTTTTGATTTCCACTTTGGCGCTTGCCGCGTGTGGCGGTGGAAATACCGTTTACGATTCTAATGTCGATAAAACCA
Organism: Paracoccaceae bacterium; assembly: GCA_038134005.1. Lineage (GTDB taxonomy): Bacteria > Pseudomonadota > Alphaproteobacteria > Rhodobacterales > Rhodobacteraceae > CAJXSD01. The sequence continues at coordinate 3,140 of JAYPUL010000064.1, forward strand.
AAACAAAACAAGGCGCTATCGTTGGCGGCATGCTAGGCGCGATGGCCGGCATGATGTCAAAAGGCAACAAGGTGGACAAACGTCAAAACGCACTGAAAGGTGCAATTGTGGGCGCAGGGCTAGGCGCGGTTGTTGGCAATCAGCTTGATCAACAAGAAGCCGCACTACGTCGTGACATGCAAAATGATGGCGTGATCATCAACAATACCGGTGATCGACTTATTGTAACGCTTCCACAAGACATCCTCTTCGAAGTCGATAGCACCTATGTTGCACAAGTATTAAGATCTGATTTGGCGACCCTTGCAGAAAACCTAAATCAATATCCAGACTCGACAATCCGCATCGTTGGTCACACCGACAACACAGGCGATGCCTTATATAACCAAGATCTCTCCGAACGTCGCGCCGAAGCGGTGGCTTCCGTTTTGCGGACAAATGGCGTTTCTGCGGCGCGCATTCGCACTTATGGTGCAGGCGAAGATCAACCGATTGCATCAAATTTAAACGCCGCCGGCCGTGCGCAAAACCGTCGCGTCGAAGTTGTGATATTGCCGACGCAGAACGGCTAATATCCTCTCCCCCCACTCAGCCCCGCTTTTGCGGGGCTTTTCTTTTGCAAAATATCCGCCGCTGCACCTTTCATCTTTGTCAAAATACTCAAACAAAAGCGCGGGCAAATGGCCCGCGCTTTTGCCGGATTGCAAAGCAATTCGAAACCGATCTTTGACAAAAGTCTAGATGGCTGATTTCATACTTTCGTCTAAATAGATCTCGCGTAGACGCGTTGCCATAGGGCCAACTGATCCCGTTCCAATCGCTGCGCCATCAATTTCAACGACAGGCATGACAAATGTTGACGCCGATGTAATGAAGGCCTCATCCGCATCCCGAGCCTCAGCGATGGTAAAGTTTCGTTCTTCGACTTCCATCTGCGCTTCGCGTGCAAAACGCAATACCGCCGCGCGGGTGATACCGTGCAAAATGTCATTCGACAAAGCCCGCGTAATGATCTTGTTGCCCTTAATGATATAGGCGTTGTTTGATGTCCCTTCGGTCACAAATCCATCTTCCACCATCCACGCATCATCACAGCCCGCTTTCTTTGCCATCATTTTGCCCATCGATGGGTATAAAAGTTGAACCGTTTTAATGTCACGACGACCCCAACGGACGTCTTCAATGCTGATAACCTTCATACCCTTTTGCGCCATTGGGCTGCTGGCTAGGCCTGGTTTATTTTGTGTGAACAAAACGATTGTTGGTTTCGTCACTTCTGGATCCGGAAACACGAAATCACGATCATTTGGCGCACCGCGGCTGATTTGCAGATAAATCATGCCTTCCTCGATATTGTTTAAACGCACCAGTTCACGATGCACCTCTAAAAGGTCATCTTTGCTGATCGGATGTGGCATATCCAATTCATTCAATGACCGCTCTAACCGGACCGCATGGCCATCAAAATCAATTAACTTGCCATCCAAAACAGAGGTCACCTCGTACACCGCGTCGGCCATTAAAAACCCGCGGTCGAAAATTGAAACCTTTGCTTCGGTCTCAGGCAAATATTCACCATTCACATAAACTGTGCGGGTCATCGAATGTCCTTTCTTATATCAACCCCATAATTCGGGGCGCGGGGGGTGCACGCCCGCCGCATCAAATTGTAACGCGCTGTCACGGTCTTCCGATAATAAAAGCGGGCCGTCAAGGTCTGTTACCATCACACCTTGCGCAACCAATGTGGCAGGTGCCATCGCCAAAGAACTTCCGACCATACATCCGACCATAACTTTGTACCCTTGTGCAATCGCGGCCTGCTTTAATTCAAGCGCTTCGGTCAAGCCCCCTGTCTTATCCAATTTGATGTTCACCACATCATATTTACCCTTTAAATTCGCCAATGAATGTCGATCATGGCAACTTTCGTCGGCACAAACCGGCACAGGACGATCCATGCCGATTAGGGCATGATCATCTGCCGCGGGCAAAGGTTGTTCCACCAACGCAACGCCCAAGCGCACCAAATGGGGCGCCAAGTCTCGATAGACCTCGGCGCTCCAACCTTCGTTGGCATCGACGATAATGGTGGAATTGGGTGCACCGCGGCGAACCGCTTCCAGACGGGGCATATCATCCGGCGTGCCAAGTTTTATTTTCAAAAGCGGGCGGTACGCGTTTTTTTCGGCTTGCGCCTGCATCGCATCAGGCGTGTCCAAGGACAACGTATAGGCCGTAATTTCGGGCCCCGGCGCGGACAATCCCGCCAATTCCCAAACGCGTTTTCCCTTTTTCTTGGCATCAAGATCCCACAGCGCACAATCAACGGCGTTGCGCGCAGCACCAGCAGGCAGCAAATCATAAAGCGCCGCGCGATCAAATTCCTCAGGCAAGCCTAGAATTTGCTGGGTGACACTTTCCAAGGTTTCATCATAACGCGCATAGGGGACGCATTCACCCCAACCCGTCAGATCGTCCTTTGATAGACGCACGGTCAGGACCTGTGCTTCGGTCCGCGATCCGCGCGATATGGTGAACACCTGTGCAAGCTTAAACACATCGCGCGAAACGGAAACCTGCATCTTATACCTCTGCCAATGCGTCAACCAATTTGTCGGCACCGTAACGGAACGGATCCGTCGCAGGCAATCCCATTTCGGCTTCTACCTTGGACAAATAGGCGCGCGCATCCGAATCGCTAAGGTGTTGGGTATTCACAGAGATGCCCACAACTTTACAGTCAGGATTTGCAACTTGGGCAAGGCGCAATGCGACATCGCGTAGGGACGCAAGATCTGGCAAGGTATAGCCCGGCAAACCACGCATGTGCGCGCGTGTTGGTTCATGACACAAGACCAAAGCATCAGGCTGACCGCCATGGACCAATGCCATCGTGACACCCGAATAGGAGACGTGGAATAGGCTGCCCTGCCCCTCGATCAGATCCCAATGGTCCGCGTCATTATCAGGTGTCAAGAATTCCACTGAGCCCGCCATAAAATCGGCAATCACCGCGTCCAATGGCACACCGCCGCCCGTAATCAAAATACCCGTTTGCCCAGTGGCACGGAACGTTGATTTCATTCCACGTTCGCGCATTAATTTATCCATCGCGAGCGCCGTATACATTTTTCCAACAGAACAATCCGTACCGACGGCCAAACAGCGTTTTCCTGTTCGTTTAACGCCATTTGCGATTGGATATTGTACCGTCGGAATCCGAACATCAAAAAGTGTCGCTCCATGTTTTTCCGCCGCTGCAACCAATTCAGGTTCGTCACGCAACAGGTTGTGCAAACCAGACGCTAGATCAAATCCAGCTTCGATTGCTTCGATCAAAATAGCTTTCCAGGCCGCCGAAATTATGCCACCTCGATTTGCAACCCCGATAACAAGGGTCTGCGCACCAGCTGCACGCGCCTCGGCCAATGTCATATCGGGAATTCCCATATCCGCGTTGCAACCCGCCATGCGGAATTGTGCAATCGCATTTTCTGGTCGCCAATCTTTAATGCCCTGCGCCACTTTCGCCGCAAGTTGATCAGGCGCATCGCCCAAAAACAAAAGATAAGGGGTCTTTAACATGTTAAGCCTCGAGATAAATACAAAATCCCCTGAATTCTGCCATAAACCCAGTGAAAGGGTGTTGTTATGTCACAATGATGATATTTCAAAATTGAATTATTTTGCGTTTTTTTATTTTTTTCGAATATTCTTCTAATTTATTAATAGCTAAGTAAATTTTCATTCACTTTCGCACGAACAATACGCTGCAACGCAGAGCAGTTGCTGCGCGTGCGAAAACCGCTTGCGCCCAGTCGCGTAATTTAATAACCATGACGACGACAAAAACGAAATATCATTGCGCACAAGAAAAGGGGCACCTTATGTCATTTCGCATCCAACCAACACCCGTCGCACGTCCAAACCGATGCCAGTTGTTTGGCCCAGGTTCGCGCCCTGCTATTTTTGAAAAAATGGCAGCAAGTGCAGCGGACGTTATCAACCTTGACCTCGAAGATTCAGTCGCCCCAAGCGACAAAGATAGCGCGCGTCAGAATGTGATACAAGCGATCAAAGACATTGATTGGGGCAGCAAAACATTGTCTGTTCGGATCAACGGTTTGGATACACCATATTGGTATCGCGACGTCGTTGATCTATTGGAAAACGCGTCGGACCGTTTGGATCAAATCATGATCCCAAAAGTTGGATGTGCCGCTGATATTTATGCGGTTGATGCGCTTGTGACGGCAATTGAACGTGCAAAGGGCCGCACAAAGCCAATCGCATTTGAAGTCATCATTGAATCCGCTGCAGGGATCGCACACGTCGAAGAAATCGCCGCTGCCAGCCCGCGATTGCAAGCAATGTCATTAGGTGCGGCCGATTTTGCCGCGTCCATGGGGATGGCAACGACCGGCATCGGTGGCACACAAGAAAATTATTACATGTATCGTGATGGCGTAAAACATTGGTCCGATCCATGGCATTGGGCGCAGGCCGCGATTGTTGCGGCATGTCGCACAAATGGTGTTTTACCAGTTGACGGGCCATTTGGTGATTTTTCTGATGATGAAGGATTCCGCGCCCAAGCGCGTCGTTCGGCAACCTTGGGCATGGTTGGCAAATGGGCCATTCACCCCAAACAAGTCGCCCTCTCGAACGAAGTCTTCACCCCCTCCGACGAGGCGGTTGCAGAGGCCCGCGAAATTTTACAAGCCATGGAAACAGCAAAAGCAAACGGCGAAGGTGCAACCGTTTACAAAGGCCGCCTGGTAGACATCGCATCCATCAAACAAGCAGAAGTCATCGTCAAACAATCCGAGATGATCAAAGGCGCATAAAGCGCAAGAACACCAATATTTGGGGCAGCCACGTTTCGGCTGCCTCTTTTGTTTTACGATGACAAAAGCTTAACTTTAAAAAACCTAAGTCGCGTTCGTAACAACAAAAGGAATGATTTTTATATCTTTGTCATGTTGGGACGCGATCAATTCAATGTCGATTAGGTCATCGTCCTGAACAACATCGACACGTTCAGCCCACGGAACAGGGGCAACATGAATCTTTTTTCCGTTGCGTTCGGGTTTATTGCGATAATGGATTGCCATGGTGCAAACTCCGCTCATGATACAGAAATTCTAAGACCTAAATTTTTTGATTCTCAACTAAATTCGTGTTGTGATCACAAACATACCCTTTTTAACCAATACGCCTTTTCAACCTTTTGTCATAAATCAAATTTGTTTTGATATCAAAGTCGCGTAAATTCCCCATCCTTCGAATACTCAAACTGTTGCAAATCGCGCGCTCACAGCGCATATATCGGTGAAATAAAAGCGGAGCAGACGATGACTCATTACCTCGACTTTGAAAAACCTTTGGCCGAAATTGAAGGTAAAGCCGAAGAATTGCGTGCAATGGCGCGCCAAAATCAGGAAATGGATATCGAAGCAGAAGCGGCAGCTTTGGACAAAAAAGCCAAACAGCTTTTGCAAGATCTGTATAAAAATCTGACGCCTTGGCGCAAATGCCAAATCGCGCGCCATCCTGATCGACCACATTGTATTGATTACATCAATGCATTGTTTACCGAATTCACACCACTTGCCGGCGACCGCAATTTTGCCGACGATCACGCAGTAATTGGTGGACTTGCACGTTTCAACGATATGCCAGTCGTCGTAATCGGCCACGAAAAAGGTAATGACACCAAATCGCGTATCGAACGTAATTTCGGAATGGCCCGGCCAGAAGGATACCGCAAGGCAATCCGTTTAATGGAAATGGCCGATAAATTTGGCCTGCCCGTCATTACCTTGGTTGACACCCCAGGTGCCTATCCAGGTAAAGGCGCCGAAGAACGCGGACAATCTGAGGCGATCGCACGATCTACTGAAAAATGTTTGCAAATTGGTGTGCCATTGATTTCGATTATCATCGGCGAAGGTGGATCTGGCGGTGCAGTTGCTTTTGCGACTGCAAACCGCGTGGCGATGTTGGAACATTCGGTTTATTCCGTAATCAGCCCGGAAGGCTGTGCATCGATCCTATGGAAAGACGCGGAAAAAATGCGTGAAGCCGCCGAAGCATTGCGTCTAACGGCGCAAGATCTAACCAAATTGGCAGTATGCGACCAAATCATCCAAGAACCCGTCGGCGGGGCCCATCGCGACCGCGCTGCGACTTTGGGCGCGGTGCGGGACACGATTGCAAAACTGTTGGGTGAAATGGATGGGTTGAAGCCCGCGGAATTGATCAAAGATCGACGCAAGAAATTCTTGGATATGGGTAACAAAGGTTTGGCCGCCTAAGTCTGATCTTTTTTGACCAAGCATGTGTTTGTGCATGCCTGAACCGTCAGGTTGCCAACATTTTCAACCCTTGCGTTACATCTGAACGCACGGCCAGTCGCAGGCTAGGTTCGTCACCCGCCTTTAATGCGGCAAGAATAAGCTTGTGGTTCATTGGGGGTTCTTTGCGGTGCATACGGCCATAAAGCTTGCGCATTGTCGGGCCCAATTGCAACCAAACGGTTTCTGCCATCGCCAACATCGCCGGCGCCTGCGCCCGCAAATATAAGGTACGGTGAAATTCCAAATTTGTCCGAATATACGTGACCGCATCATGGTCATCTATCGCCGCTGCGATGAGGGCGTTAATGCGCTGCAAGCGTTCAATCAACGCCATGTGCGCACGTGGCAATGCGCGCGACGCCAGCTCCACTTCGATCAAGGCGCGCAGTGCGGCCAATTCTTCGATCCGTTCATTGGTCAATTCAGGGGTCGCAACCCGCCCCGATTGAGACATCGACAATGCACCTTCGGCAACCAGGCGACGGAGCGCTTCACGCACGGGTGTCATTGACACGCCATATTCATCGCCCAGTCCGCGCAGCGTCATCGCCTGCCCGGGCGTAATTTCACCGTGCATGATACGTGTTCTAAGCCCACGATATACGCGATCATGCGCAGCAATATTTTGATCAGTTTGCGATTGTCTTACAGCCATTATTTTTTGTGATCACAATTACAACACATGTCAAGCGTCAAAGTCATACCGGTGCAACGAAGATCCATTAGACCTCAGCCATTGACGGGCCGATTTATAGTTTGGGTATATGCTTTCAACAACATCCCAGAACGCGGATGAGTGGTTCATTTCCACCAAATGTGAAACTTCGTGCGCCGCAACATATTCAAGGATCGCAGGGGGTGCCATGATCAATCGCCAAGAATACATCAATTGGCGCTGCGAACTGCACGATCCCCAACGTGACCGCGTATCGCGAAGCACAAGGTTTGCATAGCTCACCCCCAATGTATCCGCATATCGATCCGACGCTTGCGCCAAAGCATTCCGCGCCGCAGCCTTGAAATATCCCTTTACACCTGCGCCCACTGATTTGATCGACTGCCCCACCGACACCGTTGTGTCATTAATGATAACGCCACGATGCGCACCGCGGATGATACGCATTCTTTGGCCGCCAAAATAAACTTCGGCCCCCACCGTCACGGCGCAAGGCGTCGGCAAGGTCGCAAGGTTCGCAACGATCCATGCCTCTTTTGACAGCAGAAAAGCAAAAAAGTCGCGTTCCTGCACATGTGGCGGTCCGCTAAGCATCACTTGCCCATCCAACGATGAGATTCTAAGCGATAGCCGCCGTGCACGTGAAGATAGCCGAATTTTCACGCCAATTTCAGGATGATTTGGTAAAAAAATCTGCTTCATCATGGGTCCAAAGCGGTTTATTGGTTAGTTTGCGTAAAAATTGTCATCAAAGCCTTTGACATGCTCTTAGTCTTATGGCAGTTGGCGCAGACCGTCGACAAGACCAAAAGATTCAAAGGGGACAGCTATGCCCAAAGAGGAATGGGGTGTAAAGCGCGTATGCCCAACAACTGGCAAACGCTTTTACGACCTAAACAAAAACCCAATCGTAAGCCCATACACGGGTGAGGTTGTAGAATTAGATACTGTCAAAGGCCGTATGATCGCGGCTGATGCGGAAGACATGTCCAACCGTGGAAACAAAACATCCGATTTGGATGATGATGTTATCTTGGACGATGATGACGTCGATGTAGATCTGGATGATGATCTATTGGATGACGAAGACGAAGACGACAATGTCTCTCTAGACGATATTGCCGACATGTCTTCGGATGATGACGACGCTTAATTTCATACCGCAAGTGGCATTTTCCGCTTGATCATGCCACTTGCATTGCATAATTAGCGTCTATGCGACGACGCATTTATGGGGCCTTAGCTCAGCTGGGAGAGCGCTACAATGGCATTGTAGAGGTCAGGGGTTCGATCCCCCTAGGCTCCACCAATTA
>JAYPUL010000065.1:0-11448 GCA_038134005.1 Paracoccaceae bacterium
AAATTTTTACACGCCCCTAGGGCGGTATATGTTCCCCGAACCGGTCAAGAGCTGCGCATGTTAGAGTTTAAAAATGTTAGCAAATCATTTTGGACCGGGACGCAGCGCAAAATTATTCTAGATCGGGTTTCATTTCGCGTTGATATCGGAACGTCTCTTGGGATCTTAGCACCCAATGGTACCGGGAAAACGACGCTCATCAAAATGATGGCTGGTTTAGAAAAACTAGACGAAGGCGAAATTGTCCGTGCCTGCAACATTTCCTTTCCATTGGGCTTTATGGGCGGAGTGGTGACAAAACATACCGCGCGCGAAAATTGTCGTTTTATTGCAAAACTTTATGGCATCGATCCTGACTATGTCGAAGCATATTGCCGTTGGCTGTGCGGGCTTGAGGAATATTTTGACCAACCTTTGGGCACAGATTCGTCGGGTATGAAATCTAGGTTCATGTTTTCACTCATGTTGGCGCTTGATTTCGATATGTACTTGATCGACGAAGGCATGCCGCACGGTATAGATGTGGAATTTAACCGAAAAGCTGGCGAGATTTTGGCAGAACGATTAAGAACAACAACAATCATAATCGTGTCCCATCAACCCGAGGTGCTGCAACAATTTGCACAAAAAGCAGCAGTTTTATCGCGGGGCCAATTAACAATGTTTGATTCACTAGAGGAAGCGAAGCAGTTATATGACTACGAAACCCACAGCTGAACGGTATCGCATTCGCCCCCCTAGCTCGGTGACTAAGCCCGCCCAGTCGAATGCGCCGGGCGCGCAAGATACACAAACCACATATTCGGCCCGCCAATTGCGCATGGCGCGACGCGTTGCGGAACGCCACGGTTTGCAATTCGACAACGATCTACATGCGATCGAGCTGTTGCAGCAAAAGGGAATTGATCCCTTTGATCGCGGCCACGTGCTGGACCCGATGGGGCCGGCCGCAGCCCCCCAGGATATTATCCAATTGCCCCAAAAGGTTGAAACAGACAAGCTTCCAGCAAGTTACATTCAAGAACAGATTAAAAAATCTGGTGATGCGCGTGAATTAGAATTGGCAAAAATTCAACGTGACCTAGTGCGGCGTCGGCGCCGGACATCGATCTTTTTAGCCTTTAGATTGATGTTATTCGTATTTTTGCCAACCGCATTGGCGGGTTATTATTACTTTAATATTGCAACGCCAATGTATGCAACGAACGTATCGTTCCAGATCATCAAAGCCGACGGCGCCAGCAGTTCAACCGCGGGCCTATTGGCGGGCACCCAATTCGCAACAACACCCGACGCGATCGCGGTGCAGACGTACCTAATGTCAAAGGATACCATGGTGCGTTTGGACAAAGACGAAGGATTTCGTGACCATTTCAGCCAGGAACGCATTGACGCCATTCAACGATTGCCAAAAGGTGCGTCGATCGAACAGGCGCACGATCTTTACGCAAACGTTGTAAAAATCGGTTTTGATCCAACTGAGGGTTTGGTCAATGTAGAAGTCATCGCCCCTGATCCCAATAAGGCCGTTGCATTCGCCGAAGCCTTGGTTTCATACGCCGAAGAACGGGTTGATAGCCTTTCACAGCGTAAGCGTGAAAATTAGGTGTCAGATGCGCGTCGTTTATACGAAGAAGCCGTAGCCGAGCGTCAAAAGGCACAGGAAGCCTTGGTAGCGTTGCAACAAAGTACGTTGTTGGATCCAGATGCTTATGCGGGCGCCTTAAGAAGCCAAATTACAACATTGGAAAACCAACTTACCGACAAAGAAATCCAGCTTCAGGCGTTGCGCGATAACGCGCGTCCAAACCAATCACGTGTCAGCGGCGTCACCGCGGATATCGAACGTTTAAAAGCCGCAATCAAAGAAACAGAATTAAAGATGTCCGAACCTATGGAAAATGGTTTGACGTTAGCTGAATTGCTATCACGGAAAAAAATTGCCCAGTCTGATATCGCGACACGCGATTTGATTTTGCAAGCATCTTTGGAGCAATTACAGATTGCGGAAACCGAAGCGACATCCCAATCTCGTTATTTGTCTTTGGCAAATAATCCGATTACCCCCCAAGATCCAACTTATCCGCAAGGGTTCGAAAACACACTATTGGCATTTTTGATTTTGGCAGGCGGTTATTTGATGATTTCAATCACTGCTGCGATCTTACGTGAACAAATTAGTTAAGGCGCGATTTCAACAATATCCTTGGGCGCAAAATCCGATATTGCGCCTAGGATAGCATCCTTTTTTAAGGGCTTGGTTAGATATCGATCCATACCCGCCGCTAAAATATCGGATTCATCGCGATTTATTGCATGCGCGGTTAACGCAATGATCGGCACTGAGGTGTGGGCATTTGCTTTTTCAAACGCACGAATTTCCCGACAAGCTTGTTTACCGTCCATCTTTGGCATGGAAATATCCATAAAAATGATATCAGGCGCGAACGAATGATATAGTTCGACCGCTTCGTCACCATTGTTTGCGAATTGCAATTCAATGTTGAACGATTTGACCATCTTGGAAAAAACCAACTGATTGGTTTTATTATCTTCCGCCGTCAACACCCGCATTTTACGCAGATCTAACGATGTTGTATCGACCGGATTTAATTGCGCTGTGCTTTGTGGTGCCAAGGGCGCATCGTAGTGTAGATCACACATAACTTTTAACATACCGCGACGTGAAAGCGGCTTTGAAACAAGCGCCTTTATGTGATGACCTATTGGATCGTTACGCACGTCCGACATCGTCGAACTTAACATGACGCATGGCATGTCAGGTGTGTTTTCATAAGCATATTCCACCAAATCAATTGGATCCGCGTCATCAAAACTACCGCCACAAAGGAACAGATCAAACCCATCATCAATCGTTGATTTAAATGACACAAGTGAATTGCACGATGTCACCTGAGCCCCCAAAATCGTCAATTGACGCGCCAGAATTTCACGCGTCACGTCATGGGCATCGGCAATCACGATGCGTGGGAACTTTTCTTTTAGATCGGGCATCTTGTCTTCGCCATGATCGGCCTGTTTCAACGTCACGCTAAATCCAAAACACGTCCCGCGGCCAACTTCGGATTCCACCCATATGTCGCCCCCCATTAAATTGATCAGCCGCTTTGAAATGGCCAACCCTAACCCCGTACCTTCGAATTGGCGATTTCGTTCGTCGTCAACCTGATTAAATTCGCCGAAAATATGGTTAATCTTGTCCTCGGGAATTCCGATGCCAGTGTCTTCGATCATTATGCGAATATCGACGGCCCCATCGGCCGCATCAATACCCACAACACGCACCAACACATGGCCCGAAAGGGTGAATTTCAACGCATTACCGATAAGATTGGTCAAAATCTGACGAATCCGCCCAGCGTCGCCAATATATTGGCTAGGCAAAAACATATCGTAATCCATGATCAATTCGATGGCGCGTTCACGTGCCTTACCCTGAAGCATAATAAGAATCTCGTGGATGCAACGTTCCAGATCAAAGGGTTCACGGTACAATACAATTTTATCAGCTTCAATTTTTGAAAAATCTAAGACGTCATTAATGATCACCAAAAGCGCCTCGGCCGAGCTTTTGATCGTATCGACGAACAAACGTTGTTCATCGTTAAGGGTGGTTTCGGTCAACAAATCCGCCTTCCCAACGACGCCGTTCATTGGGGTTCGAATTTCATGGCTCATATTCTCCAAGAATGCCGATTTTGCACGATTTGCCGCCTCTGCATTTATTTGCGCGGCCTTGATCGCTTTTTCATATTTGACTGTATCGGTAATGTTTAAGGCTAAACTCACGACATCACCCGCATGTCCACGACGATCGATAAGGCGGATATATTGATCATTCCATAATCGAATGACAACCGGTCGCGGATCGCGATCTTGCCATCGTTCAAGCATCGAAGACCGCCATTCCGCGGCGGTTTGGTCACCCACATTTACGATGCCCTCTTCGGTCATTAGCTGCAACATTCGTGCGTAACTGACACCAGGCGCAATTTCCTCTAATCCATCAAATACTGATAAATACGCATGGTTGGCCATCACCATGCCATTGTCGATGTCAAACATCGCAAATCCATCATGAATAGTTTCAATAGAATGCCAAAGACGTTGCTCGACCAGTTCTATTTTTTGGTGTGCGACATTAAGGTCCGATTTTACTTTCTGATTTTCATGACGAACGTTTGATATTTCTGCGCGCGTTTCAAAAATTTCATCGCTTAATGCTTTCGCACGACGGCCCAATTTGCGGTTAGCGGCGAATAATTCAGCTTGCTTTAATTCTAATAATCTTTCCGCCGCCAATCGCGCACGACGTTCTTCGGCCAATTTATTTGCGATTGTCATTGATCACTCCGATAACCAAAACTTGGGCCTATTTGGTCATATTGGGGTGAATAATTGCTTAATTTGCGACGAATGCCCGTGGGTACGGGCATTCGTCCGGATGATCAAAAACTAACAGGTTTCGATGGCTATCGCGATGCCTTGGCCCCCGCCAATACACATTGTGATCAAACCTTTGCCGCCGCCAATTCGTTCAAGTTCATATAAGGTTTTCACTGTGATGATGCATCCCGTTGCACCCACAGGATGCCCCAATGCGATCGCACCACCGTTCGGGTTCACTTTCGACGGATCCAATCCAAGCCCTTTATTCACCGCCAATGCTTGTGCTGCAAAGGCTTCGTTGCTTTCGATGACGGCAAAATCATTGATTGAAAGACCAGTTTTGGCCAACAAATTTTCAACAGCGGGAACCGGACCTATTCCCATAACCTCAGGACGTACACCTGCATGGGCATAGCCCAGAATGCGCGCACGCGGCTTTAATCCGGCGCGATCCGCGGCGTCAGAACGCGCCAAAACGATTGCGGCCGCGCCATCATTAATACCCGATGCATTGCCCGCGGTGACGGTGCCGTCCTTTTGGAACACCGCACGCAAGCCAGACAGGGCTTCTGCGGTGGTGCGTTTCGGGTGTTCATCAACGTCAAAGGGAACCAAATCGCGTTTATGCTTGACCATGACAGGGGTGATTTGATCGTTAAAAACGCCCGCGGCAATTGCCTTTGCGGCGCGTTCTTGGCTTTCTAGGGCGAATGCGTCCTGCATGTCGCGTGTGATATCATGTTCACGCGCAACATTTTCGGCTGTCACCCCCATGTGTCCTGTTCCAAATGGGCAGTTCAAAGCGCCCAACATCATATCCAACGTTTTGATATCGCCCATTTTGGCGCCCCAACGTTGATCTTGGATGATATAGGGCGATCTGCTCATGCATTCCGCACCCCCAGCAAGCCCAAATTCTGCGTCATTCAACATCAAGGATTGCACCACAGAAACGATTGCTTGTGCCCCAGATCCACACAGGCGGTTTACATTCATCGCCGGTGCGGAATTGGGCACACCTGCATCCATGGATGCGACGCGGCTTAAATACATATCACGCGGTTCCGTGTTGATCACATGCCCAAACGCCACATGCCCAATCTGTGCGCCTTCGACGCCCGAACGTTCCAAGGCGGCTTTGCTGGCAATTGTGCTCAATTCGATCGGCGATGTTCCCGCCAAAGATCCACCAAATGTTCCGATTGGGGTACGTGCCCCGCCTAAAATTACGATATCTGTCATGGTCTTCCTCACATAAAATTTATCCCCACTATCCAGATAGAAACCCAATTGTCATCTTGAACGTTCCGTCAAATTGTTTCTCAATAGCACAACACTTAGGAAATGAGACCGAATGAACAAATCATTGCTATCGCTGGGACATGGATATTCTGCAGCGGCGCTTGCAAAAGTGTTGGTCCCCTTGGGATGGACAATTTATGCAACAACACGCGACGCATCAAAATCCACGACATTGGCGCGCGAAGGGGTTACCCCAATCCTGTGGGAGGACCCACAACTGGTACGTCTTGTGTCTGAGACACCGAACATTTTAACCTCAATCGCACCAACCGACAATGGTGATCCAGTGTTGGCGCGTTTTCACACGCAATTTTTCGATAATGCAGAACGATATCGATGGGTTGGGTATTTGTCGACCACTGGCGTCTATGGTGATCGCCAAGGCGATTGGGTCGATGAAACCAGCACGTTGTCGCCAACAACGATACGTGGTCAACGTCGACAGGCCGCCGAAGCGGCATGGTCGGCCATCCCCAACTTGCCTCTGCATATCTTTCGGTTAGCCGGAATTTATGGCCCGGGACGTGGGCCTTTTGCAAAGGTCCGAAATAGGACTGCACAACGCATCATAAAACCTGGCCAAGTCTTTAGCCGTGTTCACGTCGAAGACATTGCACAGACCGTTTATGCATCGATAATGACCCCAAAGCCAACGGCGATATACAATGTATGTGACGACGATCCTGCACCCCCGCAAGATGTGATCGCATATGCCGCCGATTTGCTAGGTTTGCCTCAACCCGATGCGGTTGACTTTGAAAATGCACTTTTGTCGCCAATGGCGAGGAGTTTTTATGCCGAAAGCAAACGCGTTTCAAACGATCGCATCAAACATGAATTGGGAATCGTCCTAAAATACCCTGATTTTCGATCTGGATTGGAACGCATGTTGGCCGACGAAACCGATTAAGCAGCAACCAACCTTGTTGGACGCGTTGCACGCCAGAGCAGAAAGCCAATAATCGACATATTCATAATATTCCAAAGAATGCCATTTAAAAATGCCCAGAAATATGAACCACCAACTTCATAAATCCAACCCGACATCCAGCCGCCCAAAGCCATACCAAACAACGTCGCCATAAAAACAAATCCAACCTGTTGCCCCGCTTTATTTGCAGGCAGGTATTCCCGGACAATAATGGCATAACTTGGAACAATACCGCCTTGAGACAAACCAAAAAGGGTTGATACAACGAATAAGGATACCAATCCATCGTAGGGTAAAAACAATATCAAACCCAAGCATTGTAACGACGAGCTAATAAACAACGTCTTAAGACCGCCCAGACGATCCGAAAATGCACCTGCGATCAAACGCGACACAACCCCGCCCAACAACATCGCGCCAAGCATCTGTGCGCCAATTGCCGGACCGTACCCAAGATCAACGCAATAAGCGACGATGTGAACCTGTGGCATTGACATTGCAACACAGCACCCAACGCCAGCAGCCCCAAGCAGCAAAATCAAAGTATTTGGCGACACAGGCAATTTTGCCATGCGCGCGCCTGAAATTTGATCCGAGAACGCCAATGATATCGCATTAACCTTTGATCTTAGGAAAAATGCCAATGGGACCATTATTATCAAACACAAGACCGCCAATATTTCATAGACGCTGCGCCAACCACTTTGCGCCAAGGTGCCCGACAAAAGATATGGCCAAATCGCACCCGACAGATAATTCCCGCATGATGCAATCGCAACTGCGATCCCGCGACGTTTCAAAAACCATTGTGATACATCCGAAATTAACGGGCCAAACGTGGCGGCCGCACCAAAGCCGAGCAAGAATTGAAATATCGAAATCCAAATCAGACTATGTGAAAGGGAAACCATCCAAAACATTCCACCATTCACAAACGCCGCAAAAATCAAAGTTGAAACAATGCCAAAGCGATCGACGAAACGACCAACAAAATAATTCCCAAGGGCAAAGCCAACCATCGTTGCAGTGTATGCGATTGATATTTCGCCACGATCCACAGCCAGTTCAGATTGCATCGCTGGCATGACCATGACAATCACCCAAAGACCAACGTTGCCTATCAAAGCGATGAGCAATGAAAGCAAAAGCCGCGTCCAAGAATATCGTGTATCATGATCAGTCATGCGCCGACGCTAGACCTGCGATTAAACTCTGTACAGCGAAAAAAATTTATCGATACAATTTAGGTCTTTAACAGATCCAATTCGATCAAAAGTGATTTACATTTTCGCCAAAGATCCGCCAAATCGCCTGCTTCGACCCAAAGGCGATCGGTGTCACCCGTCTTGCCACAATGTTCCATGATATTAAGTTGTTTTTGCATGCCAACAACACCCAGTGCCGCGGCTGATCCGGCCACTTTGTGCATTTCGGCAACCAACTCCAACACATCGGCGGATTTAGACGCAGGGTCATTCATTTTGGCAACAATCGCATCTGCTTCACCGGCAAATCTTCCAATCAAAGAAGACATTGCCGCTTCACCAAGCTGATCTTTCATTTCATTGATGCGATCGACATCGACATAAGAATTTACCATAACATTTTCCCGTTTACTCATTCCCGCTGTGTCATCAGATTGTATTTGTGAAAGTTTCCAGAATAGCTGGGACTTTTCAATGGGTTTTTCAAAATATCCGTTATCCCAGATTCCTGGAACTTTTGTACTTCGTGCGGCAATGCGTGCGCAGTGGTGGCAATAATAGGCGTGTTGGTCGACCGTCCCGTGCCGCCGCGAATTTCCACAGATGCAGCGACGCCATCTTTTTCGGGCATGCTGATGTCCATCAAAATGACATCATATTTTTTCGCCTGTGCCGCATCGACGCCGATCTGACCATTTTCGGCTTCGTCAACATGATGTCCCGCCGCGACCAACATTTCGCGTAATACATTTCGGTTAATTTGATTGTCTTCGACCATCAAAATATTCATAGGTTTTATATCTTTTGTCTCTGCACGCGACGGTTTGGTTTCGGTGGGCCAACCTAGACGACTTTTGGTCACAGGTATGCGGACCCAAAACATGCTGCCGACGTTTTCGGTGCTTTCGACGCCGATGGTGCCCCCCAGCGCTTGGACCAATCGGCGAACGATACCCAACCCCAGACCGACGCCTTCAACCGCACGTGTATAGGCCGAGTCAATCGTTTCAAAATCTTTGAAAATACGATCGAGATCATCTTGATGGATCCCGATGCCGGTGTCGAAAATCCGAAACTCCATAAAGCTTCGGTCATTACCTTGCTCGATCGCGTCCACCTCAACTGTAATCGTGCCATCGCGCGTAAATTTGTTGGCGTTGTCCAATATGTTATTCAGAATTTGACGGAGCTTATGACGATCCGTGACGACCGCGCTTAATTGTTCGCCCGATGCGGTAAAGGTAACGGTGTTTCTGTTTTTCGCGGCATGTGTTCCAATTTCTTCGATGAGGTCGTTAACCAACCGTTCAATGTCGACCACTTCGTCATTTACGATCGATTTTCCAGCCTCAAATCGAGAAATGTCTAATACGTCATTTACATGGTGTTGCATTAAGGTTGCCGAGGCGCGCAAGGCATCCAAACTTTCGCGTTGTTTTTTGCTTAGCTTGGTATCCTCTAACAAGGCCAAGGTACCGATAATACCATTCAATGGCGTACGCATTTCATGGCTCATCACAGCGAGGAAATCGGATTTTGCGCGTTCGCCCGCCAGGGCGCGGTCACGGGCCGCAACCAGTTCTTCTTGGGACACAACTTCTAGGGTGATGTCACGAATAAACGCCACAAAATAGGTTTCATCCCCTTCTTGTAACACGTCAACCGCCAATTCGATCGGGAATTCACGTCGGTTCTTATTTAGGGCCGTCAACTTTACACGGCCTGCGCCGCTAATTCGTGTTTTGCCACGTTCCCGGAACCTGTCCATTCCCGCAAGATGACCTTTGCGATATTTGTCAGGCATGATTTTATCTACCATTTTGTGGCCAATAATTTCGTCTGCGAATATCCCAATATCACTTCTGCGGCCGTATTATATTCGATGATTTTCCCGTCCATATCCATGACAAGAATAGCGTCCAAAGACGCATTTAGAACTGTCGAAAGCCGTTTGTTGATCATGCGTGTTTCGGCATCACTGCGTTCGCTGATCTGATTGAATCGAAACAAGAAAATACTAGAAATTAACAAAACCGCGATGGTGACCGTGGTAAAAGTAGCCAAACGCAAAAGGGTATTGGCGATGTCGCGACGTTGTTGGTCTGATACTTCAACAATTGCTTGCAACCCATAAACCGAAACGCGCCGAACACGGTGTTGAATATCGTTTGTATCATCAAGGAAAGACCCAATACTTGTTGACATTGTGGCATTCCCCAAATCAACGACTTTTGCCCATTTATCTAGATAGGACGTGATTGAATCAAATGCGTCCAATGTCATCTTATCAGACATCAAGGCATCCATGTATGGGCCCTGTTTTACAATTGTCACCCGACTATAGAATATATCAAAAGCTTGGGTTGCTTTGGTTGTATCGTTCAGATTTTCATAATATGCGCGTTCGATTTCGGAACGCATGCGGAAATAATCCACCTCGACTTGGGAAAAATTCCACTCTGCATTGTCGGTGCTTACACTGCGCAGGTCTTCAAGTTTGTTAAATACTTCAATGGCAAGCGACGCCAAAGCCAAAAAGCACAACAACAATACAGCAGCCAACGCTGACAAGCGGGCGAACCGAATGGCACGTGGCGTCAGGATTTCAGCCCCGTTACCAACAGCTTGATCTATCTCAGCGTTACTCGACATCTAAATGATTTAACTGCCATACACTTTGCGAAAAAACATAATCGGTTTGGTATTGTACTGAATCATCTTACGGAAACACGATCCACAACGGACCCTTATCGCGCAATTGCATCGTTTGCCCGTTCATCGCATAGGCAACCAACGCGGCATTCCATCCAAATTCTTCAGGTACAAATTCCGCCATATAATCATTCACGGCCCATGCAGTGACGATTTTAGGATCCGCCCCAATGACCGCCAAGAGATCCACCAAAAGCACCCCATCAAATTGTGTGTCACCATCGGTCCAAACGGTTTTGGTCGCATATGTTGTTTTGGGAAGCGATTGCAGCATCTTCATATTGAACGCATATAATAAAGCGTCATGATCAACAGTTTTTGGCGTTGAAATCGTCAATATATATTTAGCAGCAGACGCATCCATGGAATGCGCCGGTAGTGCCCCAAACGCCAAGAACAGACTTAAAACTAATCGTGACAACAAAAATTTCATAAACCAACGACACCCGCAACATACCAACTAAAGATATATTTGCTATACTCTCATGACTAAATGGCCTTTACGGATGTGCACCTATCCGTTGGTATATTTTGGATAAAGAAATACTCCTTTTGGTGATAGAATTGGCAATATTCTGGTACGAATAATCCTAAGATAGCGGGAGAATTTCTAAATTTCATCAAAGGTAACATTTTACCAAAAAAAACATTACCAATTTAGGCATAAAGCCTTTACGATCGACAAAATATGTTAATTTCAAATCACAACAACACACCAAAAGTTAATCGTAATTATCAGTTTGATGTTTTGTTAATTCTAAATTCCAACCTATAAGGGGTGACTATCATACTCTAATTAATAACAAAATATCCTAATGGATATAAAACTTACACAGTTATCTCTTTGATTTTACGAAATGTTCTTGTGGAAATTCGATTTTTCCACAT
>JAYPUL010000066.1:0-11154 GCA_038134005.1 Paracoccaceae bacterium
CCGAAGAACAATCAGGTCCGTTGCCAAACCTTGCAAAAAGCTGGGAATGGAATTCGGATATGACCGAATTGACCATGCACCTGATCGAGGGCGCAAAATGGTCTGATGGAGATCCGTTTGACACCCAAGACGTCGCGTTTTGGTACAATGACAACGTCGAAGACGCAAACGTCGCATCCCGTATCACCGCGGGCGGCTTTGGCGGCGGCGCGAAATTGGACGTTATCGATGATTACACGTTTAAATTCACCTTTCCATCGGCGCAGTCGAACACACTGATCGAAGGGTTGGCCTATATCCAAGGTTGCCCTGGCCCAAGCCATATTTTGAAAGAAATGCATCCAAAATATAATAGTGCGGCCAGCTATGATGATTATCTGAATGCGATGCCATCTGACAACGTGCCAATCCCCGTTATGGGTGCATGGGTTCCGGTTGAACACCGACCAGATGAAATCGTCATCATGCGGCGTAACCCTTATTATTGGAAAGTTGACGAAGCCGGTAATCAGTTGCCGTACATAAATGAGATGCACTTTAAACTGACCACTTGGGATGATCGCACAACCCAAGCTGTTGCTGGTACGGGTGATTTTTCAAATATGGAAAACCCTGGCAACTTTGTCGAAGCTTTGAAACAAAGCCAAGATCCAAGCGCGCCTGTTTCGGCCAAGTTTGGTCCACGCACTTTGGCATGGCGTATCGAATTGAACTATGCCGCAAATATGGCGGCGTCGGATTACGACAAAGAATTGCGTAACCTATTCCGCAACCTAGATTTCCGCAAAGCCATGAGTCACGCGATTGATCGTGATGCGGTTGGACAAGCCTTGGCGCGTGGTCCGTTTGCTTATCCCTATATGGGTGGCTTTGCCAGCGGGTCGCCATATTACAAAGCCTCTGCAACATATTACACACCGTTTGACCAAGCGTCTGCTGCCGAAATTTTGGCAGGTCTGGGCCTGAAAGATACTGACGGCAATGGCGTGTTGAACTTGCCGGGCACAGGTGACGATCTGGTGATCGACATGGTCTATAAGGCGCAGCGTAACGACGACCGCAAACAGGTTGATGCAGTGACATCACAATTGGCCGAGGTGGGCATTCGCGTGCTGCCAAAGTCTGTTGATGAAACAAGCTTTGATCCAATGCGTAATTCTGGTGATTTCACCGCGATTTTGCAACGCGCCAACTTTATCCTGCCTACGCGAGAAACATGTGGAAACTTGCCAGTTTCTGACATTTGTCCCGCGTTCCACCTAACCGGTGCAGAGGGTCGCGACATGTTGCCATTCGAAGCGGAACTGGCGGATTTGGTCACAAAATTCAATGCAACCGATGATGCAGCCGCCCAAGCGGGTTACGCAGACCGGATGCAAGCGATTTTGTCGGAAAACATCTACAACGTTGGCCTCGTGCAAATCCCAGCCGCATTGCTGGTGAACAAACGCGTGAAAAACGCACATCCTGGCACACCCGTATTCATGTATGAATGGGCCGAGGATAGCGTCATTCGTGAACGTCTGTGGGTCCCTGCGGATCAACAAATTTCGGAACTCCTCCCGAACACGGTTGCTGAATACTAAGCAATCGTTTCCCTTGGTCTGGCGGGGCAACTCGCCAGACCACCTAACCCCTCCCATCTTCAGGAGCCGCACGTGGATTTCTTGGTCTTTTTTGCGAAAAGAATTTTGGTTGCGATCCCTTTGTTAATCGGCATCTCGATTGTTTCTTTTGCAATTATTCTGGCTGTTCCGGGCGACTTTGTCGACACGTGGATCGCCAATACATCGGCACAAACCGGTAAATCCTATGACGAACTTTTGCCACAAGCCATGATCATGCGTGAACGTTTGGGATTGGATCAATCCATGGTGATGCAATATCTGTCATGGTTGAAAAACATCGTTTTTGCAGGTGATTTTGGGATGTCGTTCGAACAAAACCGTCCCGTGGTGGATGTGATCGGAACCCGCCTGCCCCGCACTTTATTATTGGCTATAATGACATTGATTTTAGGACAAACAATTGGTGTACTCTTGGGGATTTATGCCGCCACCAACCAGTATAAATTGGGCGACAACATCGCCACATTGGTCGCCTTTTTTGGCATTGTTATTCCAAAATTTGTCGTGTCCTTAGTGATCCTGTATTTCTTGGCCATCGTATGGCATTCGCCCTATATCGGCGCGATCAATTCGGCCGAATTTATATTGCAAGACCATTGGACATGGGCGAAATTTGTCGACTTTTTGAAACACGTCTGGCCTGTCTTGTTCGTCTCTGTTTGGGCGGGACAGGCGTACACGACCCGTATGATGCGCGGAAATTTATTGGATGTTATGAATATGCAATACATTGAAACCGCGCGAGCCAAAGGGCTTTCGCGCAGCAAAGTTTTGTTTAAACACGCCGTTCCTAACGCACTTCATCCCGTGATCATGAATTTAGGCAGCCGATTTGATTACATGATCAAAGGCGAAATCGAAATTGCCATTGTCTTGGGCATCCCAACGCTTGGGCCCTTGATCCTGTCCTCAGTCGGAGACCGCGATATGTATGTTGTCTCGGCGATCTTTATGATGGTTGCGGTCCTTTTGGTTATTGGGAACATCTTTGCCGACATCTTATTGGCGATGTTGGATCCGCGTGTACGCCGCGCCACGCTTGCCAAGGCATAGGGCGCGCGCAATGGTTGATTTTTCGCAAAACGCCGAAGCAATAACATCAGGGGCAAACCTGTCGTATTGGCAATTGGTGCGCAGCCGCTTTGTGCGAAACCGCTTTGGTATGATTGGTTTGATTACCTGTGTGTTCATTTTGATCACTGCTGTGTTTGCGGGGTTTATCGCGCCCTATCACCCCGAAACGAAGGATCGCAAAACCATCTATTCCCCTCCTCAAATGGTGCATATTTTTTCGCAAAATGGCGGGTTAACGCGCCCCTTCTTGATGGGCTTTGTCGAAGACATGGATTTGGTGACCTATGAAATCACCTTTGTGGCGGATCCAACCGACATTCGCGAATTAGCGTTTTTTGTGAAAGGTGATCCATGGACCTTTCTCGGGCTTGAATTTGATACACATCTCATTGGAACAAAAGACGGATCATTTGTTCATTTCCTTGGCACAGATTCATTAGGCCGCGATGTGTTTTCACGCATGTTGATTGGGACCCGCATCACAATGTTGATGGGGCTTTTGGTCATGGGGGCTTCCTGTGTGATCGGCACGTTTGTGGGCGTTTCGTCGGGCTATTTCGGCGGCACATTTGACATGATTGTTCAGCGCGTCGTCGAATTCGTCAAAAGCTTTCCGGACTTGCCGCTTTATCTTGCTTTAGTGGCTATTTTACCGCGGCGCGCAGAGCCCATGACAATCTTTATTATGTTTGCCTGTATCCTTGTGTTGTTGCGTTGGGCGGATTTATCACGTGAATTGCGCGGCAAGGTTATTTCCATTCGGTCGATGGATTACGTGCGCGCCGCTGTCGCGGTTGGTGCATCCGACGGGCGCATTATTCGCCGCCATATCGTACCGAATACATCCTCGCACATCATTGTTTGGGCAACTTATCAACTGCCCGAAGTCATTCTTCTGGAAAGTTTTCTGTCCTTTTTGGGCGTTGGTGTCCAAGCACCAATGGTATCTTGGGGCACCATGTTAAACCAGGTTCGTGATTTCCAATCTTTTGCAGCGGCGCCGTGGTTAATGGCCCCTGTTGGCATGATCGTGATATCTGTTTTGGCCTTTAACGCCTTTGGCGATGGGCTTCGTGATGCAATGGACCCATATTCCCATGACTGAGCCGTTGTTGAAAATTGAAAATGTTGCGGTTGATTTTAAGACCGCCACCGGGCTGGTTCAAGCGGTCCGCGGCGTCAGCTATGATGTGGCGCGGGGCGAAACCTTGGCCGTGGTGGGCGAATCTGGATCTGGCAAATCCGTCACCGCGCGGGCGATCATGTCGATGTTGGCGGAAAATGCACAGGTGGGCCTTAGCACCAAGATTTGGTTTCAAGGGCAAGATATATCAGACTATTCCGAAGCCCAAATGATGCGTCTGCGCGGTGATCGAATCTCGATGATTTTTCAGGAACCCTTGACATCACTAAATCCGATTTACAAAGTCGGTGATCAGGTGGCCGAAATTATCCAAACCCATCGTCCGATGCCAAAACAACAGGCCCTCGACGAGGTTGTCCAATTGTTCCGCGAAGTACAATTGCCCAATCCAGACGCCCGCCTAAACCAATACCCACATGAAATGTCAGGCGGACAACGCCAACGGGTTATGATTGCCATGGCTTTGGCCAACAAACCCGATTTGTTAATCGCCGACGAACCGACCACCGCGTTGGATGTGACTGTACAAGCCGAAATCTTGTCCCTCTTAAAAGCGCTACAAAAAAGTCACAACATGGCGGTGATACTGATCACGCATGACCTAACCGTGGTGGAAAAAACATCCGATCACGTCGTGGTCATGCGTTATGGCGAAGTGGTTGAACGCGGCGCAACCAAAGATATTTTTGCCAATCCACAACACCCTTACACCAAACACTTGTTGGCCAGTGAACCAAAGGGGTCGCCCGATGCATTAGCCCCCGAAGCGGCCCCCTTGATGCAGGCGATCGACATGCGTGTTGCATTTCGCATATCTCATGGTGGGTTCTTTTCCAAAAAGATAACCGACATCGTTGCAGTGAACAACATATCCTGCACCATTCGACGTGGGGAAACATTGGGGATTGTTGGGGAATCTGGATCGGGCAAAACAACGCTTGGCATGGCGATGATCAAACTACTGGACGCGAATGCGGGCCAGATCCATTTTGACGGTCAGCGCATTGATCATCTTAGCCGCCGCGACATGCGTCCGCTGAGACCACGGATCCAAGTGGTGTTCCAAGACCCGTTTTCATCGCTCAACCCACGCATGATCATTCGCCAGATTATCGAAGAGGGATTGATCGTAAACGGCATCGGCGTATCGGCGGCAGAACGCCAAGAATTGGTTGGACGTGCCCTGGATGATGTGCAAATGCCCCGCGACGCGATGAATCGATTTCCGCACGAATTTTCGGGGGGCCAACGCCAACGTTTGGCGATTGCACGCGCCCTGTCGCTGAACCCGGAATTTATACTTCTCGATGAACCGACATCGGCGTTGGATTTGTCGATCCAAGCGCAAATCATTGATCTGTTGCACCACCTGCGGGCCAAGCATGATCTAAGTTATATGTTCATTAGCCATGACCTAAAGGTGGTCAAAGCGCTATGTCACAATGTGATCGTGATGCAGAATGGCAATGTCATCGAAACCGGACCTACATCCAGGGTCCTTGAATACCCCCAAACTGCGTATACCCAGCGTCTTGTTGATGCTGCGTTTAACGTTATCTCCGCCTAAGCCGTTATGAGGAATTAAATATGACAGCTCATCCAAAAATCACCTTCATCGGAGCGGGATCAACCGTCTTCATGAAAAACATCATTGGTGATGTCTTACAACGCGATGCGTTGAAAAATGCCCATGTTGCGTTGATGGATATCAACCCAGAACGGCTTTCCGAAAGCCAAATCGTATTTGAAAAGCTGGTATCAACCCTTGGTGTGGGTGCCACTCATTCGCTGCACTTGAATCAACGCGAGGCGCTAGAAGGCGCGGATTTTGTGGTGGTGGCCTTTCAAATCGGTGGCTTTGAACCTTGCACCGTCACGGACTTTGACGTTCCTAAAAAATTTGGATTGCGCCAAACAATCGCTGATACCTTAGGAATTGGCGGCATTATGCGCGGATTGCGGACCGTTCCACATTTGTGGGCAATCTGCGAGGATATGATGGACGTTTGCCCAGATGCCTTGATGTTGCAATACGTCAACCCAATGGCCATCAATACATGGGCCATTGCCGCAAAATACCCCAAAATCAAACAGGTGGGATTGTGCCATTCGGTGCAAGGTACGGCACATGAATTGGCGTCAGATCTAAAAATCCCGATTGAAAAAATCCGCTATAAATCGGTGGGCATCAACCATGTTGCCTATTTCGTCAAATTCGAAGAAATCATGGAGGACGGCAGCTATCGCGATTTGTATCCCGATTTACAAAAGGGATATGCCAACGGCACCTACCCCCGCCCAGAAAGCAGCTCGAACCCACGCTGCCCCAACAAAGTCCGTTATGAAATGATGAAAAAGCTGGGCTATTTCGCAACCGAAAGTTCGGAACATTTTGCCGAATATGTGCCGTGGTTTATCAAACGCGACCGACCCGATTTAATCGAACGGTTTGGCATACCGCTAGATGAATATCCCAAACGTTGCGTGGAACAGGTGGAACGGTGGAAAGATCAGCTGGAAGCATTCAAAACCGCCAATCACATCGAAGTGCCAAGCTCGGTTGAATATGCGTCTGAAATCATCAACTCGGTTTGGACAGGAACACCAAGCGTGATCTATGGCAATATTGCCAATCATGGATACGTCCCCCAATTGCCCGAAGGCTGTGCGGTCGAAGTGCCATGCCTTGTTGATAGCAATGGTATCCAACCCACGCGCGTTGAAAATATTCCACCCCAGTTGATTGCGATCATGCGGTCGAATATCAATGTTCAAGAATTGACAGTCCAAGCGTTGCTGACCCAAAATCGCGAACATATCTATCACGCCGCGATGATGGACCCACACACGGGCGCCGAATTGGACTTAGATCAAATTTGGGAATTGGTGGATGAACTTATTGACCAACACGGCGCGTGGTTACCCGAATGGTTATCGGGCGCGCCAAAGATGCGTGTGGCCTAAGTGATAACTGAAACAACAAGCAGCGCGTCAACGCATCTTGTTGTTGTCGGGGGCGGCACCGCCGGCTGGCTGTCTGCAATGATTTTGCAGGCCGAAGCGCAGCGTGCCAAACAACCATTGAAAATCACCCTGATCGAAAGCTCGAAAATACCGACCATTGGCGTGGGCGAAGGCACCACGTCAATTTTTGGCGGCGTTTTACAAGCTCTAGGGTTGGATGAGGCCGAATTTTTGGCCAAAACCGATGCAACGATTAAATACGGCATTCGCCATCGCGATTGGCGCAGATTGGGGCACAGCTATGATGGCCCGATTGACGATCCATATGCCTTGGCTGATCAGGTACCCGACGCGGGTGCTTGGATAGATACGTTTTGTGTGGCCGCGGGAAGGTCCGTCACCGAACCGCATGTGTTCACAGCGTTAATGGGGGCAGGCAAAGCCCCTGTTGCCGATCAAAATGGTCTTTTGGTTCCGATCAGCCAATTCCATCACGCCTATCATTTCGACCAGGCAAAAGTCGGGGCATTCTTACGCGAAAAATCTGTTGGTATCACATTGATCGACGCGACGGTTGAAACAGTCTTGCGCGACACTAAAACGGGGCATATCACGTCCCTTTCTCTTGATAATGAGAAAACCCTGAATGGGGATTTTTTCATCGACTGCACGGGGTTTCGACGTCGTTTGATCAGCCAAGAAATGGGGGAAAAGTGGCAAAGTTATGGTGACGTTTTACCCGTTAATCGTGCGATGCCCTTTTGGATTGATTTGCCCTCGGACGCGGAAATTCCCGCTTATACGTTGGCATGGGCCCAAGGGTCAGGATGGATGTGGCAAATCCCAACACAAGGCCGCATCGGATGTGGGTATGTTTATTCAGACCGTCATATCACGCCCGATCAGGCCAAAGCAGAAATCGAAACCACACTGGGCCATGCGATTGAACCGCGTGCCGATATTGTGATCGACGCGGGCCGTTTGCAAAACGTATGGGTTGGTAATGTTTTGGCGCTAGGGCTTGCGTCAAGTTTCCTTGAGCCGCTTGAAGCCACGTCGATCCACGGCACCATTGTTGCAACTTTGCTTTTTGCAAAGCGGCATTTGCAAAGTTTGGCACAAACCTCTGACCATGCCCGCGCCACGTACAATGCGGCAATTGCAGATCAGGTTGACGATTTTCGCGACTTCATCAACCTGCATTATTTCACCGAACGCAGGGACACCGCATTTTGGCGCGACGTCGCGGGCGTTTATATTCAACCGCAGACCCATGCAAAGATCGCGCATTGGTCCAAAGCAATGCCAACGTCGCGCGATTTCAAAAACGCGCTGGATGGTCTGCCCCATGTCGAAGAGCTATTGCATTATCCCGTTTTGGACGGGCTTGGCCTGTTAGACAGAAATGTTGCAAAAACCGCGATGCAACAAAACCCGAAACTGCGCGCTTTTGCGCGCGAAACGGTCGATCATTTAACCAAACAATCGCGCGCCATTGCTGGGCGCGCCCTATCCCATCACGCGTGGTTAAAATCACTGCGTGAAAACGAGGCCTAGAATGAAAAAAACTGCTACATTTCATGATCTTGCGGGCAAAAGCGTTTTTATTACGGGCGGCGGCTCGGGCATCGGTGCCGCGCTGACTGAAGGGTTTTTAGAACAAGGCGCAAAGGTTAGCTTTGTCCAACGATCAGATGCGACCGATTTTTGCGATGCAATGGCCGCCAAATATGATGTACGACCAACCTTTATCCCCTGTGATATTACCGATATCGGCGCGTTAAAACAGGCGATCGATCGCACCGCCGGCGCACAAAATGGGTTGGACATTTTGGTGAATAATGCCGCCAATGATCAACGACATGACACACCAAACGTAGACGAAGCCTTTTGGGATTGGTCGACATCCATCAACCTAAAGGCATATTTCTTTGCCTGCCAATCGGCGTCTGAACATATGAAATCGAAAGGCGGTGGATCCATTATAAACTTTTCTTCGATTAGCTATATGATGGGAAACGCCGGCTATCCGATTTACACCACATCAAACGCAGGTATCACCGGCATGACCCGCAGCTTGGCACGGGAATTTGGGCCTGATAAAATTCGGGTTAATGCATTGGCGCCCGGGTGGGTCTTGACCGAAAAGCAATTAGACAAATGGGCCACACCCGACGCCCTGGCCGCGCATTTGGAACGCCAATGCCTAAAAGATCACCTTGCCCCCAAAGACATCGTTGATACGACGCTCTTTCTTGCGTCAGGGGCCAGCCGCATGATGACAGGACAGGCAATCGTAGTTGATGGCGGCGTGGTCACAACAGGCTAACGCAGAAAAATCGAGAGCAAGATGAAACGCACAATTGGTACCTGCTATTACCCTGAACATTGGCCCGAAACGATTTGGCGTGACGACGCGCGTCGCATGGCCGAAGCTGGTTTAACATGGGTACGCATCGGCGAATTTGCGTGGACACGCATGGAACCCAGTCCCGGACAATACGATTTTGATTGGCTGGATCGTGCGATCACCATCTTGGGCGACGCGGGGTTGCGCGTGGTGTTGGGAACCCCGACGGCGACGCCGCCGCGGTGGATGATTGATAAACACCGCGATATGATCGCCGTTGATCGCGAAGGACGGCCGCGCAAATTTGGTTCACGTCGGCATTATTGTTTTTCACACGAAGGTTATAAAGCGGAATGTGCAAAGATCGTCACCGAAATGGCAAAACGATACGGCGCAAATCCACATGTTGCCGCATGGCAAACCGATAATGAATACGGGTGCCATGATACAACTCTGTCTTATAGCGACGCGGCGCGGACCGCGTTTCAATCATGGCTTCGAAAACAATTTACGACCACGGGAAACGATGGGGATATCGGCGCCCTAAATGCCGCGTGGGGAAATGTATTTTGGTCGATGGACTATGCGGATTTCGATCAAATTGATTTACCAAATTTGACTGTGACCGAACCCAACCCGTCGCATAGCCTTGCCTTTAGACAATTCAGTTCGGATCAAGTTGTCGCATTTAACGCATTACAGGTGGATATTATTCGACGCTATTCGGACGCACCCATCGCACATAACTATATGGGACGGATCACAGATTTTGACCATTTCAAGGTTGGTGAATGCCTAGATATTGCAAGTTGGGATAGCTATCCTTTGGGGTTCTTAGAGGATCGCGTGGATGCAGATGAATCGCACAAGGCCCAATTTGCAAAACAAGGCGATCCTGACTTTCAGGCCTTTCATCACGACCTTTACCGCGCGGTAGGCCGCGGTCGGTGGTGGATCATGGAACAACAACCCGGTCCTGTGAATTGGGCCCCTTTCAATCCCGCCCCGCATCCTGGCATGGTCCGGTTATGGTCATGGGAAGCCTTTGCCCACGGTGCCGAAGCGGTTTGTTATTTCCGTTGGCGCCAAGCCCCAATAGCACAAGAACAAATGCACGCAGGGTTGTTGCTCCCTGATAGCGAAGATGCCCCTGCAATGGCCGAAGCGCGCCAGGTTGCCCAAGAAATTGCTAATGCACCCACGGTCAGCATTAAACAGGCGCCCGTGGCAATCGTCTTTGATTATAACGCTGATTTTGCTTGGTCTGTGCAACCTCACGGCAAAGGGCTAAATTATTTTTCTTTGATCTTTCAGGCCTATCGCGCCTTGCGGTCTTTGGGCCTTTCGATTGATATCGTGCCGCCCACGACAAAGGATTTCGACGGCTATCATATGGTTCTTGTCCCTGGCATGATCCATATGTCAGATGACCTGAAGCGTACGCTCGCCGCGTCGTGTGCACGCATTATTTACGGCCCCCGCACTGCAGCACGTAACGAACATTTAACTATTCCTACACCCTTGCCGCCACAGATTTCAAATTTGGACGTCACTGTGGCCTATGTCGAAAGCCTGCGCCCTAGCCTATCTTTGGATTTAAAACGCGGCGGGCGCATCACGGGATATTTTGAACATCTGGAAACTACTGCCCAGATCGAAGAGGTCACAGTCACGGACACCCCTGCAATCGTCGAAAATGGACATCAGGTCTATGTCGCAGGGTGGTTGGATTATGATGGTTGGCGCGCGCTAATAGAACGCCAATCCAGTGCAGCAAACATATCGATTATCGATATGCCCTCTGGTGTGCGGTGTCGCGACACGATGACGGAACGGTTCTGGATCAACTATGACACTTTGGATCACACCATCAATGGTATAAACGTGCCTGCATTATCATATGTCAGACAACCTTTGCCATGATGCATTGAAAAGCCACGGGAATGCCAACTCTGCCTTCACAAAGGTCATCTAAAACAAAATGTGAGGCGAGT
>JAYPUL010000067.1:0-10779 GCA_038134005.1 Paracoccaceae bacterium
AAGTCTTCGGGATATCCACGATCGTGGTCGATCTTGCGATGATATTCCGGGGGAAAGGTCGCGCAAAGCGCGCGGATTGCGTCGCGCAATTCTTGGTATTGGTCTGTCATCTTTACCCTTTAACTGTCGCTGTTGCATCCATTGCCAATGCACCATCATCGCGCCGCACCCACAACCGGAATGACCCGTTCGCCTGCGCGGCACCATGCACCGAAAATGTGTTGGTATCAAACACAGGTGCCATTGCCCGAAATTCAAACGTGTCGACCCAAGCATCAGGCATCTGTCGCCGCAATAGATCCATCAGCAAGGTCGCCAACAAAGGCCCATGCACGACCAAACCGCCGTATCCTTCGGTTGTCGTGCAAAAGGGTTGGTCATAATGGATACGATGCCCATTGAACGTCAACGCCGAATAGCGGAACAACAAAACAGCGTTCGGCACGATGTCGCGATTAAAATCGCTGTGATCGGGGGCCATTTTGGGTGTTGGTACTGGTGCATCGGGTGCGGGCGGTTGGCGGTAAACGATGTCATGTTCTTCGTCGATGCCAATGCAATCGCTGTTGGCGACACTATGCGCCACGGTCACGAACACCAAATCCCCTGACCGCCCCGATTTGTGATCGACACTGCGAACGGTCGACGTTTTCGTTAGCTCTTGCCCAATGCGTAGCGGATGATGAAACTGAAAACGGCTTCCCGCCCACATCCGGCGGGGCAACGGAACAGGGGGAAGGAACCCGCCCAGCGCAGCATGCCCATCATAGCCCGCATCAGACAATTTAAAAATCGGCAGAAAATGCAACCAATGCCACAGATGGGGCAAGGTTGTCCCATCCTGATAAGGTGCATCATCCCGATCCAATGTCGCGGCCAAGGCGTTCGACGGAAATTCGTGGATGCGTTCCACAAACTGTTCTGATCGGCCGACCCAATCGCGCAGATGATCAATGTCAATCACGCCCTTACCCCGCCGGCGTTGTCGCCGACATCGACGCGCGTGCGCCAATCTGTTGCTGCCACGCGGCCAGTTTTGGATAATCAGCTTGCCAATTGCGTCCCGCATGGCGGAAATCCAGATATCCCAGCGCACAGGCCACCGCCAATTGCCCCATGTTTACATCGCCCGACGCAGCCGCAAATTGATCGGCCTCTAACGCCGCCAAAGCATGTGTCACCTTGGACCATTGCGCATCAATCCAGGCGGGCGATTGTTCATTTTCAGGACGAAGGCGCAGTTCATACACCATAGAAACAGCCGATTCCATGATGCCGTCTGCCAATGCTTCTAACGTCAAAACATCCCACAACCGATCCGCAGGATATAGGTTTGATCCAGCCAAATCATCCAGATACCGGCAAATCACGCGGCTATCAAAAATTGTGCTATCCCCATCGCGCACCAATGCCGGGATTTTGCCCAAAGGGTTTGCCGCGCGGGCATCATCGGCCGTATTCAAAGCGGTTGTTGCGACAGGGTTAAGGGTGACCTTGTTGGTTAATCCTGCTTCATGCATCAAAACAACAACTTTACGAACAAACGGCGACGCGGGTGAATAAATCAGTTTCATGGCAACCTTCCTCGAGCAAAACCAAGTCACGTATTTCTACACCGCGAAATATTTAAATGGCCAGAGGATTAGCGCAATTAAAATGCATCTTAGGGCTTTGCCCAAATTGTCATAAAAAACGCAGGCCACGGCCTGCGCGTTTGTCAGATTACTAAGAAATTCAACGTCAATCAAACTTGCGAGAAGGCGCCATGACAATGGCTTCGCCGACCAAGACTTTTTTGCCATCGACTTCGCATTTGCATTCTAATTGGACACGACGTTTATCAATCTGGATGCCTGTCACTTTGACCTCGGCATAAACCAAATCGCCTGGGCGCACGGGTGCCAGAAATTTTAACGATTGGCTCATGTAAATTGTGCCATGACCGGGCAGCTGTTCACCAATGACGGCCGAAATCAGGCCGGCGGTTAACATACCATGCGCAATGCGCCCTTCGAAAATCGTGTCTTGGGCGTAATCATCATCCAAATGCACAGGGTTGTGGTCGGTGGACACTTCGGCAAACATTTGAATGTCACGGTCGGTAACAACCTTGCGGATGTAACGGGTCATACCCATTTCGATGTCTTCTATGCAAATCGTACCGCGTGGCAGGTTGTCCAACATTTCACTCTCTGCTTTCCTAAAGGTAATAATAAGACGAATTTAAATCGCCATTTGAAACATTATTACTTTGCAGATGCAGAAAAAATCAAGACCCTATCGCAAGAATCCAATCGAAAATGTGGGATTGAACTTCATTTTTGCCAAATATTCGTCCAATGCCGTTGGATCAGGTTGATGACCGGTGTTCGTTTCACGCGCGGCCAACCCGCCAGTAATGAACAAAGAATCGATATCTTCACCAACAGCACCTTGGATATCTGTGTGAATACCATCGCCAATGGCCAGGATACGGTCGTCTGAAATTGTGACACCCAATGCGTTCAACCGAAGCCGCGCAAGATCATAGATTGGCGGGTGTGGTTTGCCGAAATAAAGCGATAGGCCGCCCATTTCTTCGTACATTTGGGCAACCGCACCGGCACACCATTCGCGTTTATGGCCGCGATCCACGACGATATCGGGGTTTGCGCACAAAAGTTTTAGCCCCCGTTGCTTGGCAAGCATCAACTGGGCCTTATATTCCTCTGGGCTTTGGTCTGGCGCCAACCCGGTACATACGATGCCTTCGGCTTGGTCTATGTCCACGCGTTCGATTGTCATCGGATTGTCCAGAATTTTAAGCGGTTCAAAAAACGGCAATTCACCATCTGTGCCAATAAAGTAAACCTTTTGCCCGACCACGCCTTGGAACATGGCAGACCGCGCGCTGTCGCCTGATGTGGCGATGGTATCCCATGCCTCATCGTCCACGCCAAATTGACGCAACTGCACCTTAACACCCGCGCGGGGACGCGGTGAATTGGTCACCAAAACAACCTTACCCCCGGATTTTCGGTATTCGATCAACGCCGCATTTGCCGCATCAAAGGCACGCACCCCATTATGCACGCATCCCCACAGATCAACGAAAAGCGCGTCGTAGGAATGGGAAATTTCGGAAAGTTGCGTGATAATTTGCGACATGTTGTGCGGCCCATAGGTTGGTATTTTTCATTTATACACTGTATGACGCAACACAGAGTGTGTCACAAGGGGCGGGACACCCAAAGGAACAGAGATGAATGTTGTCATCGCAATCGTAATTGCCATAACATTGGCAATTTTGTTCGCCGCACCTTGGACGCGATCCCCGCTGTGGCGTGCGACGATCACGCCGCTTGCGTCAATCATTGGCAGCGGCTTTTTGATTATCGGCCCAATTTTGGCGTCTGAATTCGGGCACATGGCGCCAATCGTGATGGCGGGTTTATGTGCGATGGCCTATGGTTTTGGTGGCACCGTGCGGTTTAATATCCAAGCACTTGACCGGGCGCCAGCCACACGGTTCCAACATAGGCTTGATCATATCGCCGAATGGATCCTTGGTTTTGCTTATGTCATTTCGGTTGCTTATTACTTGAACCTTTTTGGATCCTTCGCGATCAGCCTAATGCCAAACGCACCGGACGTCACGGGACAATGGATCACCACGGCAATGTTTTGTGCCCTCATTATTGTTGGCGGTATCAAAGGGTTTCAGGCACTTGAACGGATCGAAGCCATCACCGTTAGCATCAAATTGGCCATCATCTTTGGGCTTTTGATCGGGCTGGCCGGATTTGCATCGGCACATAGCACGGTTGACGCACTTGCGTCGCCGCGTGGCGCATGGGCCCAAATTTGTATGATATTTGGTTTGCTGGTGACCGTGCAAGGATTTGAAACATCCCGCTATTTAGGCGCGGAATACGATGTCAACACGCGGGTACGATCAATGCGTGTTGCACAGGGAATGTCGACGATCATTTATATCCTGTACATCGCATTGATCAGCGCCTTTATTACGGTCCCTCAAACAGGTGTGGGGGAAACCGAAATTATCGGGCTCATGGGGCAAGTGGCGACAATTTTGCCCATCGCGTTGGTCTTTGGCGCGTTATCAGCACAATCAAGTGCCGCGGTTGCCGATACTGCCGGCGCGGGCGGATTATTTGCCGAACTTAGCAATAATCGCATTCGACCAAATCATGCATATGCTGTTTTAGGCGGAATTGGGATTGCGTTGACCTGGACACAAGACATCTTTGCGATCATTTCTTATGCCAGCCGCGCTTTTGCACTTTATTACGCGGCACAAGCCGCCTTGGCGGCGCATATTTCATGGTCACAAGACGGAATGTCCATGCGCACAATCGGGTTTGGCGCGATGGCGATCCTTGGCGGGATGATCGCCGTTTTTGGTATTGCGTTCGAATAAAAAAGGGCGCTCAAAGCGCCCTATTTATCCGATCAAAAGGACCCGATTATACCTTGAGGTTTGGAATGATCTGTTTCTTACGGCTCATGATGCCGGGCAGAACAACGGTATCCCCCGTCACCGTTGCACCGAACGATTTTTCGGCAACCGTTTTGACCAAATCGTTTGGCACCAACAAGGTCGCCTCTTCGTTTAGGATATCAACAACGAACAACAACACTTGGTCGGCGCCATCTTCTGCGGCGACGTCTACCATAGATGCCATCAAGCTGTCTTTGCGGTCCAAAACCAATTTTGGCGCGGTGGTTTCCAAAACAGACACACGGAATTCTTTGCCGTCAACGGTATATTCTTTTGAATCCATGCGCAGCAATTCAGCATCGGAAAACGCGGATACGTCTGATTTGGCCTCGAACAATTCAGACGCATAAGATGGGATGTCGATGCCCAATTCAGCCGCCAATTTTTCGGCAACCGCGCGGTCATGGTCGGTTGTTGTCGGGCTGCGGAATTCCAGCGTGTCGGACAAGATGCACGACAAAGCCGCGCCTTTGATAGCCTCGGGCATTTTCGCGGCGTCATCGCCCATCAGATCAACCATGATTGTCGCCGTACACGCCAATGGACGCACAGTGATATCAATCGGGCCTTTGGTTTCCAGTCCGCCCACCAATTTGTGGTGATCGATGATTGCCTGAATATCGGCATCATTGATATTTGCCGGCAATTCGGCTGGGTTATTTGTGTCAACAATGACGACCGGCGCACCCGCATCGACACCAGAAATGATTTCTGGCTTGTCCAAATTCCAACGTTTCAAAACAAATGCGGCTTCGGTGTTTGGTTCACCCAACAGCTTTGGCGCAGCGGCAACGCCTTTGATTTCGTTCAGGTACCACGCCCAAACAATAGGGGATCCTGTGGAATCTGTATCAGGCGATTTATGCCCAAAAACCTGTACTGTCATGTCTTTCGTCCTTGTCGAATATGAATTTGCGCGCCTTATACGCGGCAACGCAGCATTTGTCACCTAGGCAGAATCGCGCAGAAAGACAGGCGCATCCGGCGTCGACATATCGGCCATGAATTTATACCCGCCAGCGGTGAAATCATGCAAACTTTCGGGGGTGGTCAACCGATTTTCCACGATGAACCGTGCCATCGCGCCACGGGCACGCTTGGCATAAAAGCTAACTATACGTGGCCCTTTTTCATGGTCTTCATAAAAGGTCGGCGTAATGACACGCAATTTCAACGCGGCTTGATCCACCGCCCCAAAATATTCCTGGCTGGCGCAATTGACCAAGATTTGATCGCCCGTCTGTTCAGCCTGTTCATTCAGAGCCTTCGAAATACGATCCCCCCAATAGGCGTATAAAGACGGTTTGCGGCCGACCTTAAGCTTGCTTCCCATTTCAAGGCGATAGGGTTCAATTTCATCCAACGGTCGCAACACACCATAAAGCCCAGACAGAATGCGCATGTGATCTTGGGCCCAACGGATGGCATCGTCGTCCAAGGTTGCGGCTTCGAAGCCTTGGTATGTATCACCCGCAAACGCATAAATCGCCGCCTTGCGATCCTGTTCGCCAAACGCTGCAAACCGGGATTTGTTCAACTTTGCCAGATCGTCGGAAATATGCATCAAATCCCGAAGCCCTTTGACCGAAAGTTTTTTGGCAGCTTTTGCCACGACTTCAGCGTCGCTTGTAAACTGGGGAACGGTTGTAATGGCATTCACCAATCCCATATCCAATTTCTTTGCGGGTGAAACGACAACGATCATGCGGGCCTCCTGTTTGGGGAATATCTAAGGAACCACACCGCAGGCTTCAACGTGTTTTATATTAAATATCTGAAAGGTCCCGCCGACCCCGACATAAGATTCGGTCTGTCGCGTCAAAACATAGTGGGGCGCGCAAAAAATAGCGCGAAGCAATGCCAAATCATTTCATTTTCACCAGCCAATGAAATCATTTGAAACGTAAATTTGACGTGATTGTAAATTAGATTGATTTGTTTCATGCCATTTTATCAAGCTATGCCAAACGCACCGTAATGTGAGGGAGGCGCAGTGTGGACGACCTTTTGTATGGCAAACGTGACAAACGTGGCAACTGGGCCCCAGACGCGCCTGCGCGCCCGGCGCCTATTTGGCACCGTCCGTTTAGCCTAATGAAAGTTCTGAAATGGATACCCGAATATTTTTGGCCATGGAATGCGTTTCATATGGCGACGGCGTTGTTGTGGGTTTTGGTTCTGATCCCAAGTTGGGACAGCCTTCAATCCTTGTCATGGGGTAATTACTTTTACCTCTACGCCTTGAATGCTTTCGGATTGATCGTCTTTTTGGGCGGTTTTGAATTGGTGTATTACGTAAAACGTAAACAAGAAACGCGATTCAAATATAATTCAAAATTCCCATCAGATCACCCATCCGATGTCTTTTGGTTCAAAAGCCAGAACATCGACAATTTCATTCGCACCATTTTTGTTACAACACCATTCTGGACCGTCGTCGAAATTTTGATGCTTTGGGCCTATGCGAATTCTTGGGCCGTCTGGGTCCCTTGGACCACGCATTGGGCGTGGCTTACGGTGGTGGTGATTTTATCACCTGCGGTCCATGAGGTTTATTTTTTCTGTCTTCATCGTTTGATCCATGTGCCAATTTTGTACAAATGGATCCATTCGGTTCATCACAATTCTATCAACCCCAGCCC
Source organism: Paracoccaceae bacterium (assembly GCA_038134005.1). Taxonomy (GTDB): domain Bacteria; phylum Pseudomonadota; class Alphaproteobacteria; order Rhodobacterales; family Rhodobacteraceae; genus CAJXSD01. The sequence continues at coordinate 7,144 of JAYPUL010000067.1, forward strand.
TTGGTCATCGCTTTCGATGCATCCCGGCGAAGGGTTTCCCTACATGGCCGAAGCATGGCTGCACCTGTTGATCCCATCAAATCCCGTCTGTGCGTATTTCACATTGCATTCCGTCGGGTTCGGGGCGGTCAACGGTCATCTTGGTTTTGAAAAGTTCGAAATCACCGAGACAGCAACCCTAAAGAGCCACGCTTATGTGCATTACCTGCACCACAAGTATTTCGAAGTGAACTACGGCGGCGACGGTGTCGTGCCTTTGGATATGCTGTTTGGCACATGGCACGACGGATCAAAAGAAGCCGACGAACGCATGAAGGAACGTTTTCGCAAAAAGAAAGAAAAACTGCGGGCCCAGCAAGTGGCCAAAACCGGCGTGCCCCCCGCAGAATAACGGGATTGGCCCCAGAAAAGGAACAAAGGGGTCATTATTTTCATCTGTCGCAAATGCGATCATCAAAGGGAGTAAATGATGAAAAAATTACTAGCAACGGTTGCCTTGGCAGCATTCACAGCAGGCCCAGTATTGGCTGCGAACATCTTTGTCGTTGGCGGCAAACCAGACGATCCATTTTGGTCACGCGTTAAAAAAGGCGCTGAAGACGCCGGCGCGGTTGCCGCAACACAAGGTGGTTCTGTGACCTGGTTGGGTCCACAAAACTATGACAACTTGGGCCCAGACGCAGCGGAATTGATCCGCCAAGCGATCGACCAAGGTGCGGATGCAATCGTTGGCCCAGACTGGGTTCCTGATGCGATGGATCCAGCATTCGAAGCGGTGGTCGCAGCAGGCATCCCGCTTGTTATCTATAACGCTGGTGGTATCGAAGCCGCAGATCGCCTGGGCGCGATGAACTATGTCGGTGCGGTTGATTACAAATCTGGTTATGCAGGTGGTGAATACCTTGCAAAAGCAGGCCACAAAAACGGCGCGTGTGTGAACACATTGCCAGGCGCGGCAAACATCGAAGCATTCTGTAACGGCTTTAACGATGGTATCGCGGCGGCAGGCGGCACAGGTTCAGTTTTGCAACTTCCAGCCACAGCATTTGGTGACGCAACAGCGGTTGCGCAAGCGGTGCGCGCGCACGTTCTGCAAAACCCAGACATCGACGCTATGTTTGCAATCGGTGACCAAGACACCAACGCCACAATCAGCGGCATCCAACAAGCTGGCAAAGCGGGTTCTGTCCACGTATGCGGCATGAACTTTAACGATTCAATCCTGAACAACATCCAGCAAGGTTCACAAGCGTGTGCGATCGATCAACAAGGGTACCAACAAGGTTTCTTTGCCGTGTCGATCCTGAACAACTTTGTCAACTATGGCGTGACAATCCCAACACGTGAAATCCTGACAGGTCCAGGCGTTATCGATGCAAGCAACGTTGCATTGGTCGTCGAAGGCGTAAAAGCAGGCGCACGTTAATCAAAAACAGGCCACCGCGTTACAGCGGTGGCCTAACTATTTCCAAAACACCTCTGGGTCCAATCACCCAGAGTGTTTTGGCCAAAGTTTAAAGGATCACAGCAATGTCATCGCCCAGCGATACCCAATCATCGCGATCGTCACTTCGCACTCTGCTTATCCGGCCAGAGGTTGGATCATTTGTAGGATTGGTCGTCGTCTACACCTTCTTTGCCCTTATGGGCGGCCCCGTTTTTGTTGGAGCGCCAGGATGGTCAAGTTGGTTAAACATCGCGGCAGAGGTTGGCATTATCGCATTGCCTGTTGGTTTGCTGATGATTGCTGGTGAACTTGATATTTCGGTCGGATCTGTGATCCCCGCATCAGCCATGACCGCGGCGATTATTTCGGGTTATTTTGGCTTTGCCGCACCATTCGGGATTGCCGCTGGGTTGGGTGTTGGCGTGTTGGTCGGATTTATCAACGGGTATTTGGTGACCAATACACCAATCCCGTCATTGATCATCACAATCGGCACGATGTTTTCTGTCATGGGCCTAACGTTGGGCTTTGCGGTTTTAATCGTCGGTTCGACCAGCGTATCGCTGGTTCCGGATGCCATGACCAAGAAATTATTGGGCACGTTTATAGGCGGGATGTTTAACGTTTCCATGTTTTGGTGGATCGGGTTTTCAATAATTATCTTTTATCTGCTGCATGTTTCACCAATGGGAAATTGGATCTATGCGATTGGCGGCGACCGTGAAAGCGCCCGCAACGCAGGTATTCAGACAAAACAATTAACAATCGGATTGTATATGCTTTCTGGCTTTGCCGCCGCGTTTGTCGGGATTTTGCAGTTGATGACCTATACCAGCGCCCAAGTCGCCACAGGGCAATCATTTATCTTTAACTCGATCATGTGCGTTGTGATTGGTGGCGTTTTGCTAACCGGGGGTGCAGGATCAGTTGTGGGAATTGTGATTGGCACAGCCACTTTTGCCATTGTGAACCAAGGCATCTTTTTTTCAGGACTTGATCCAAATGTCGGTTCGGTAATCATCGGGGCGTTGTTATTAGCCGCCGTTCTTTCAAACGACACATTTCGCGCATTGGCCTTTAGCTTTGCCGCAAAGAAACGCAAATAAGGACAGTTTTAATGAATGCTCTTGCACCCCTTTTGCGCCGTCCAGAAGCAGCAGCCGTTCTTAGCCTGGTTGGGGTTATCCTATTTTATGTAATCTTTGGTGGCGTCGATCTAAACAAATTGTTTGGTGCGGCAAGCTGGGTGAATTTTGCCGCCAACTTGGGGATCGTGGCGATTCCGGTGGGTTTATTAATGATTGCCGGCGAATTGGATATTTCTATCGGGGCTATGATCCCTGCGGGATCTATGACCACTGCCGTTTTGTCGGGCTACTATGAATTACCGATTGTTGTTGGCATGTTGGGCGCGATCGGGATGGGGGTCATCGTTGGCACGATCAATGGTCTTTTGACCGTGCGTACATCTGTGCCATCCCTGATCATCACATTGGGCACCTTGGTCGCAATGCAAGGCGTAATCTTGGCTGGGGCAAAGTTATTGACGGGCGCAGCAAGCGTTCCGTTAAAGGCCCCCGACTGGGCAAAAACGGTTTTTGGCCAATACATAACAGGAAGCCACCAAGTTGTCATTTTGTGGTGGCTCGCTTTTGCCATAATATTTGCGTTTGTTGTTCATAAAACAAAATACGGGAATTGGTTGTACGCTATTGGCGGTGATCGTGAAAGCGCGCGCAATGCGGGAATCCCCGTCGCACGGATGACGATCGTGCTATTTATTTTATCGGCGACAAGTGCTGCGTTTGTCGGGATGTGTGGTGCGATATTGTTTAATTCCGCACAGGTATCAGGCGGCATGAATTATATCTTTAACGCCATTGTCAGCGTCGTCGTCGGCGGTGTGTTGTTGACGGGTGGGTTTGGATCAGTCGTTGGTATATTCTTTGGAACCTTTACCTTCGCAATCGTTAACCAAGGGATCTACTTTACCCAGATTGATCGCAACTGGTCCAATCTAATCATCGGCGCGATGTTGTTAATCGCTGTCGGGCTAAACGAAAATTTCCGCAAAATGGCATTAAGCCACGTCGGTAAAAAGAAATAGGAGAAAACTATGGCGAATAAACCCGTTTTAGAGATGCGGAATGTGGACAAATCTTTTGGCCCGATCGACGTTTTGCATGACA
>JAYPUL010000068.1:0-10708 GCA_038134005.1 Paracoccaceae bacterium
TATATGCCCAACTTTGGTCCCGCCAATCGGGTGGATTTTTGGACACTGGAACGCCTTAATGCGCAGATTAGCAAAACTGATTGACTTCAAGTCGCCGGCAGACGGGCCGCCGCGCAATCGTTTGTTTCCCTTTGGGATTTGGGCAACGCGCGGAAGCTTTCATGTTATCGCTTTGGCGTCGTTTGTGGGCGCTTTGGCGGGTTTTTTCGATATGTTGGCCACGATTGTTTTGGGGTGGATTGTCGACGCAGCGGTGTCGGGCGACCCAAAAACATTCGGCGGCGAACACCTGTGGTTGATGGTATTGGGTATCGTCTTTTTTCTCATCATCCGCCCCATAACCTTTTGGAGTAGCGCGGTTTTTCAATCTTACGTTATACAACCAAACCTCTTGAACATGGTGGCCTTGCGTCTGCACCGATGGACAGTTGGGCATTCTGTGGAATATTTCGACAATGATTTTGCGGGGCGTATTTCGCAAAAGATCCTGCAAACTGCGGGGGCAATCACGAACGTGGTTATTGAAATGTTGCACACGATTGTATTTGCCTTTGCGTCCCTGATCGGGGCACTTTTGATTGTGGCAAGTTTGGGTTATCCGATGGTGATAACCATTTTGATTTGGTTTGCGGCATATGTGTTCACGCTGCGTTATTTCATCCCCAAAGTGCGTCAAAAATCCAAATCCTATGCCGATGCGCGATCGGTCGTTGTTGGGCAAATCGTCGATGTGGTTGCGAATATCAAAACATTGAAATTGTTTGCCCACAATGATCACGAAGACAAAGCAATTTTGAAGGCGATGGACGGGTATTTTGATCGGTCCGTGGATCGTGCGAAAGACATGGTGAACCTACGCTTAAGCCTTATGTTTCTGGGGGGCGTGTTGCCCGTTGTATTGGTTGGCTTGGCATTGAATGGTTGGATGGATGGCACAACCTCGGTTGGCGAAATTGCCACAGCAGGGGCGGTTTCATTGCGCTTGTCGCAAATGACCGGATGGGTCAGTTTCACGATCATGGGTATTTACGCAAACATTGGCGAAGCCGAAGATGGCATTCGCACGCTGACTCCGTTGCATGGTTTGGTTGACGCCGCAGACGCACGACCTTTGGTCATCACGGATGCGCAGATCGAATTTGACAATGTGACCTTTTTATATGGCGGCAAAACTGGTGGGTTGAACGGGCTTAACCTGACGATCAAGGCAGGCGAAAAGATTGGCATCGTTGGCGCGTCGGGTGCGGGAAAAACGACTTTGGTCAATTTGTTGCTGCGCCTTTATGATCTAGAGAGCGGCGAAATTCGCGTATCGGGTCATAACGTTGCGGGTCTTACACAGGCCAGCCTTCGTCATGCGATCGGCATGGTCAGCCAAGACACCGCGATGTTCAACCGCTCGGCTTTTGACAACATCCATTACGGCAATCCTGATACGACCGCCGATGCGGTTTACGCCGCCGCCGAAAAAGCCCAAGCAGCATCGTTCATCACGGATCTGCGCGATTTCAAAGGGCGTGTGGGATATGATGCGCATTTGGGCGAACGTGGGGTCAAATTGTCGGGGGGGCAACGTCAACGCATTGCGATTGCGCGTACCATTCTAAAGGATGCCCCGATCCTGATTTTGGACGAAGCCACCAGCGCCCTTGACAGCGAAGTCGAAGCGGCAATCCAATCATCATTGGACACCGTGATGCAGGGCAAGACCGTTTTGGCGATTGCACATCGATTATCAACCATATCGCGGATGGACCGTATCGTTGTTCTTGATGAGGGGCGCGTTGTCGAAGACGGCACGCATTCCGAATTATTGGCGCGTGATGGGCTATACGCACGGTATTGGAACCGTCAATCCGGTGGGTTCATTGGTGTTGATGCGCAGGCTGCGGAATAGGGCTTTTGCGCCGACAAGGCTTGGGCTAAGACGTGTTTATGGAACAGTTTCGCATCATACGATTAGGTCACCAAGGCGATGGCATTGCCCAAGGTCCGATCTTTGCGCCGTTGACGTTGCCCGATGAAATCGTGACTGGCACCTTGGATGGTAAAACGCTGCGCGATATAAAGATCGTTGCCCCATCTGACCATCGCGTGAAGCCGCCTTGTTCACATTTTAAATCCTGCGGTGGATGCCAGTTGATGCACGCGTCGGATGAATTTGTTGCGGAATGGAAGGTTGATGTGGTGCGAACCGCCTTGGCGGCACACGGGTTATCGGCCGAAATGCGCCTTTGCCTCACGTCGCCGGTCGCATCACGCCGCCGTGCAAGCTTTGCCGCGCGGCGCACCAAAAAGGGCGTTAGTGTGGGATTTCATGCACGCGCATCGGATACGATTATCGACATTCCGAATTGTCATTTATTAACGCCTGAAATCAAATCTGCGGTCCCGATCATCGCGGAATTGACCCGCGCAACCGCGTCGCGAAAAGGTGAATTAAGCTTTGCTGTGACGACCAGCGTGAATGGTTTGGACATTGCCGTAACTGGGGGGCGTGAAAACGACGGTCCGTTACAGATTGAATTGGGCCAATTTTGTGAAGCTCATAAATTGGCCCGTTTAACATGGAATGATGAAACCATCGCGATGCGTCACGCCCCTGTCCAGACATTTGGCATGGCACAGGTGACCCCACCTGCCGGTAGCTTTTTACAAGCAACAAAAGAGGGCGAAGCCGATTTGGTAAGCTGTGCCCGCGCTATCGTCGGATCGGTACCAAGGGTTGCAGATTTGTTTTCTGGCTGCGGCACGTTTTCGTTGCCTTTGGCAGAAACTGCCGAAGTTCATGCCGTCGAAGGTAGCGCCGATATGATAGCGGCATTGGATCAAGCTTGGCGAAAGTCCACAGGTTTGAAAAAATTATCAAGCGAAGCGCGCGATTTATTTCGTCGCCCGCTTTTGCCGGATGAATTGGCAAAATTTGATGCGGTCGTTATCGATCCCCCCCGCGCGGGTGCAGACGCTCAGGTACAGGAATTGGCAAAATCGTCGGTACCCGTCATTGCATTCGTTTCGTGTAATCCAACCACATTTGCGCGCGATGCATCGGTTTTGGTGCATGCGGGTTATAACATGGATTTCGTTCAAACTGTTGATCAATTCCGATGGTCCAGCCATGTGGAATTGATTGCATCGTTTACGCGGCGTTGATGTTTGGCTCTATCGCAGTTGAGAAAACTTTGATACCAAGCGGGCGAGCAGTATAAAAAGGCGTAAAATGCGTTACATTCTTTTCTTTGTGTCGGCCATGTCACTTGGTTTATTTTCGGCTTGTGGGCCGTCGCCCGTGATTGATCCCGACACACGTGCCACCGCAATCGTTGTGCAAAAAAAGGCGCGTAAACTTTTTCTATTTCATAACCAAGATATCATCAAAACGTATAACATCGGGTTGGGGAATGTTCCCGTTGGCGACAAAAAGATCGAAGGCGACGGTAAAACCCCCGAAGGTCGGTATTACATTGATCGCAAAAATCCCCGGTCTGAATTTTATTTGTCATTAGGCATTTCATATCCAAATGACGTTGATCGTGCAGAGGCCGCGGCCTTGGGCAAGCGGCCCGGCGGTGATATCTTCATCCATGGTGAATCAAAAACACCGCAATGGTTCAAGCGGGATTGGACCGCGGGGTGTATCGCCGTGAAAAATTCGGAAATCCGTGAAATTTACGGATTGGTCGATTTACGCACGCCGATCTTTATTCAGCCGTAAGCGCCACTTTGCTAAGCGATGGGCCCCCGGTGACCAAGGTCCACCAAATTTTGCCATTGCTTTCTTGGAACCATTGAAATCCCATTTCCGTGGCGTTGTTGTCCAAGATCACCCAGCGCGTGTCTGGGTTTTCCATCCACGCAGACAACGTCGCGATTTCGTTTTCATATGTTTCAGAAATGGTTTCGCCTAAAAAGAATTTGTCATATCCAACGCGACTGACCCGTTCCAAAGGGGATGACCCGTCGGAACCAAAATGCCAAGGCCGGTTTTGCAATGACATATCGCGTGAATGTGTTGCTGCGGCTGCGTTCAATTCCGCGTTTAACACAAGGGGTCCTGACCCTGCCGCGTCGCGCAGGGCATTCACGGAGTCCAACATGCGATATTGCAATGTCGCGGTGTCTTGTTTGGCAAGGTTATAGAATTTCGGCAACGGTTTTCCGTCTGGGGCCAAGCGAATCTCTTCGCTGCCACCGCACGCAGCGAGAATCACCAATGATAAAATGGTTATGATTTTCAAAAGATGACGCATTTCGCCCCCAAATCCAAAGTTTGGATACGTTTACCGCGCAAAGAGTTGCTAATCAAACCCAGATCGGCATAAAATCGCTTTATCACAACAGTTTGAGTTGAGACTGTTTCATTCAGGCCATATCAGATTTTGGAAACAGATGGGAAATACCATGACAAACTATTCCAGACGTGGATTTGTGGCAACCGCCGGGGCGTTTTTGGCATCGCCGGCCGTCGCGCAAACCTATGGCGTAAACTCTGATACGACGACCGAAGCGGAACACGACGTAAGCCGTGGATCGATCCGTCACAACACATCCAGCTTTCGCGCGTTGGATTGGCGCCCTTATTTTTCCAATTTGAAAAAGGGCGCGATTTTGGTCGATATTTCGTCTCGGGCCTTACATTATTGGTCTGAAGACCAAAGTATTTATAAACTTTATCCAACAAGCGTGCCGTTGACGGATGAATTGACACGCCGCGGTCGCACGACAATCGTGCAAAAAGTAGAAGGCCCAAGTTGGCGTCCAACACCGTCGATGTTAAAGCGTAACCCTGAATGGCCAAGCTTTATTCCCCCAGGTCCGGACAATCCTTTGGGCACACATGCGCTTTATTTGTCGTGGACCTATTACCGTATTCATGGTACCCATGATACCCGCAAAATTGGCCGGAGATCATCCAGTGGTTGTATCGGTTTATACAACGAACACATAGCACAAATGTTTGAAATGGCGAAAGTCGGCACACAAGTGTTGCTGATTTAACATGCCTTTAGAAAATAACTGTAATCAAAAGATTGCATGATGCGTACAACTGTTTATAGTATCGAATTTGTGGACATCAGGAAAACCCTGACTAATACATCGTGTTTTGCGACTAATGAGGTAATACAATGAAAAAAATCGCTCTTGCCGCCGCTTTAGCTGTTGCAGCTACATCTGCATTCGCGGGTAACCCAGCTCGAGTAGTTATGGAAGCGCCAGTAGTTGTTGCAGAAGAAGCAGGTTCTTCTTTAGGCTCCAACTTGATCATGCCAGCAATCCTATTGCTTTTGATCGCAGCTGCAGTAGGCAATAAATAATTATTGCTTTCACAGTTTAAGAAAGCTGGCCCCAAAAGGGTCAGCTTTTTTATGTCATTTGACAAAATTCCAAAATCTCGGATAGGGGTGCCGAAATCCTCTTTCAGAGTGTGCGATGGCCAATTCAAACATAATTCTCGACGATGTTTCATGCGTGCTTGACGGTGTCCCCGTTTTGCAGAGTGTTTCTGTGGATTTGGTCGAAAAACGCATTGCGATCATTGGGCGCAATGGTTCGGGGAAATCGACCTTGGCGCGCATAATGTGTGGCCTAACGGCGCCAAGTCAGGGACACGTTTTGGTCGGCGGGGTTGATGTTTTTAACGATCGCAAAGCCGCGCTTAAGACGATCGGTATTTTGTTCCAAAACCCAGATCATCAAATCATATTTCCAACCGTCGGCGAAGAGCTAACTTTTGGATTGCGGCAACTGGGGTATACCAAGGCGGCCGCGTCGGAAAAAATGCGTGGAATTTTGGCCACTTTTGGTAAAGACGCGTGGATCGACAAAAATGTGATCACCTTGTCACAGGGCCAGCGGCAGTTGGTGTGTTTGATGGCCCTATTGGTGATGGAGCCAAAAGTTTTGGTATTGGACGAACCCTTTAGCGGTTTGGATATTCCAACCGCACGCGCGCTTAGCGCGATTTTGGATGATTTGGATCAAACCATCGTTCATATTACGCATGATCCCCAAATTGCCACTGCTGCGGAACGCGTTATTTGGATCGAAAATGGCCGTATTTCCGCAGACGGCCCGCCAAATGACATTGTTGCGATGTTCATGGCGGCAATGACGGCCGACAGTGGGCTTTGATATGCTTAGCCTAACGTTTCCTCGCCAAACCCTGCTTCACAAAATTCCTGCTTGGTCGAAATTGATGGCACTTTGTTTGGCGACATCCGCTTTATTCTTGATCAACGCGCCAGTTTTGGGAACGATGGTGTCTGTGTTGGTGGTTTCGGCCTATGCCGTATTGGGTCATGATTTTTTTAAACGCGGTATTGGCCTAATCTGGGGACTGTGGCCGTTTATTGCGATTCTTGTGATTTGGCATGTTGTCAGGAATGATTATCCGCACGGTATCATTATCGTGACACGTTTGATTTCGGCCGTAGGTTTGGCGAATTTGGTAACAATGACGACACGCCTTGACGATATGATTGACTGTTTGGTCTATGTTTGTCGTCCCATTGCAATTTTTGGCATTTCGCCCAAATCCGTTGGCATCGCAATCGCATTGGTTATTCGGTTCATTCCAATCTTGATTGATCGTGCGCAGCAGCTTTCGCTGGCCTATCGTGCGCGATCGGGAAAACCTGCGTCGTGGCGTATCATTTTTCCGCTTGTCTTTACGGTTCTAGATGATGCAGAACGCGTTTCAATTGCGCTGCGCGCGCGCGGGGGTGTCCAAGAATAAAGAGGGGTCATATCATGGAACGTTCATTGGTTTTAGTTGCGCTTTTTGCGGCGCTTATCGCAGCACTTGGATTGATCCCTAAGATCATGCTTGCCAGCGGTGCCCCAATAACCGCGCAAAGCTTGGGCATCATGCTGTGTGGCACAATTCTTGGTGCAAAACGCGGCGGTGCGGCGGCGCTATTGTTTATCGGACTGACCTTGGCGGGGCTGCCATTATTGGCGGGCGGTCGTGGCGGATTTGGCTTACTGGCCAGTCCAACGGTCGGGTTTATCATCGGGTTTCCAATCGCGGCATTTGTCACCGGTTTTGTTATGGAACGTTTGTCCCGTTTGGGTGTTATGCCGGCAGGCATTATTGCGTCGCTTATTGGTGGCGTGGTTGTTCTATACATTCCCGGGATCATTGGAATGGCTGCGATTTTGGGCAAAACGCTGTCGGAAAGTTTTTTGTTGATGACACCGTTTTTCCCCGGTGATGTGATAAAAGCTGTTTTGGCTGGTGTCATTACCCAGGCTATTTATCGCGGTCGCCCGCACATGGTGTTGTCACGCCACTAACCACGCCCAGAAAACACCGTAGCGGTGCCCAAGCCGCCTGCCGCCGCAATGGCGGCTAGGCCGGTTTTTGTGGTTCCCATCAGGTCATGAAACAGGCGCACGGCCAAAATTGCGCCTGATGCCCCAATCGGGTGTCCGCGCGCCAAAGCGCCGCCTTTCATATTAACGGCGTTTGGGTTTAGACCGCTTAACCTACAACATAAAATCGCCTGCGCTGCATAGGCTTCCATCATTTCGGTTTGGTCAATGTCAAAGGGGGACAGGTTGGTTTGCGCCAAAACCGCATTGATTGCCGAAACGGGCGCCAAAGCGGGTTTTCGAGGGTCGCCACCAACGGTTTTGCCGGCGATAAATGTAACGCCCTCTTGACGCATATCACGCGCAACACGTGGCGCGACCATTACGGCAAAGGCGGCGGCGTCTGCGGAAACGGCGGTATTTGCGAAGGTGATTGAACCGTGGATCTTCTGTGCCCGCGCGCACACCTTTTGCGATAAATTCCGCGCATACGTGTCGATGGTCCCGCTATTCCCAATTGCAACGATTTCCGACGCCACTGCGTGTTTGTGGGCGACTGCCGTCTCGTGGCTTTTGATGGCCCAAGCGTCCTGTTCGGCTTGATCAAGCCCATAGTAATCGGCCAGGTCGGCCATGGCCTGATCGGGGTCAGGATCATTGTCTGCTGTGGGGGCAAAGGCGGGGCGGTCATAGGCCAACGGGGTGGCGATTCCAGAGACGCTTTTCATCCTTATGGGGCGCGTTGAATGGCTTTCGACACCGCCAACGATGACAATGCGTGCTTGTCCCGATTTGATCATCGCAGCGCCTAAGTTGAACGCATCTAGGCCGCCGACACATTGCCGATCTATGGATATTCCTCCCACACACTTGGGAAGTCCTGCGGCCAAGGCGCAATATCGTGCCGGGTTTCCACCACCTGCAAGCGCGTTTGACACAATAATTTCATCAACCTGCGATGATAATAGACCTGCATCTAACAAAACCTTGCTAATGACGGGTGCGGCAAGCACACCAATATCATACGACGCCAATGCACCATGACGCGGCGCGACAATGGTTCGACGTGCAGATAAAATTATGGGTTCGTCGTCCATGGCTATCCCAGCAAAGTTGTAAGCAGTTTAAGATCAGGTTTCCCCGATGCCAAGACCGGCCAATCATCAATCGCGACACGAATAATTCGCGCGGGCCGCATGTGGGACGGTACGCCCGTCAAAAATGCCTTGGTCAACGGTTCAATTACCGCGTCATTCGGGGCGCAGACGAATAAAACCATGCGTGCGCCACGCAAATCATCATGTTGTGGCAATGCGGCGCATGCCTCGATACCTTCATGTGCATAGGCGATAGCCTCAATATCCTCAGGGAATACATTTTTATCCGCTATCGTGATCATGCGCGATTTGCGCCCTGCAATATAGAGATTGCCGTCGCCGTCTAACCATCCCTGTTCGCCGATCGTCAACCAACCATTATCCCAATATGTGTCCGGCGAAGATCCTTGGCTATATCCGTTGAAAAGGTATGGCGATTTCACCCAGATATCGCCAATGCCAGACACTTGATCGATGTTGTCCAGCTTGATGTCCACACCATCAAACGGTGAGCCGACGGAGTCAGGGGGGCAGGTGTCATCGGAAATCGTGATAAAGCTGGTTTCGGCAGCACCATAGAATTGCCAGATTGTGGCATTCGGAGCCAATCTTTGTACCAAAGATCGCGTGGTTTGATCCAATTTGCCGCCACCAATCATAACATGGCGTAGATCCATCAAGCCATTTTTTCGTTCGCGAAGCGCCAAAAGCCGTATTTGCGTAGGTGTTGCGTATAAAACGTGTACACCGTGTTCATTAAAAAAATTGATCACCTTGTTGTGACCCATCCCCGAGACATAGCGCAGGCCTAAAACAATCGCTTCGCAGGCCGCATACAGGGTAAGAGAATGTGATAAATGCCCCAATGTGGCGATCGCGCCCAAGTTAGGCGCAAATCTATCCCTGTTGATTTGAAAGCTTAGTGCCCAGGTTTCAAAATCGCGAGCGATACGTTTTGGCTGTGCGGTCGTGCCCCCGGTATGGCAATGCAACATGGGCCGTGTCGCCGTAGCCTGAACCGACACCGTGTTCCCACCGATTATGATATTGTTCGACGTGTGTTCGATTGCGTGGAATATAAATTTTAACGCGGCTGATTGATCCGATAACGGGACTGTGTCCGTTTGCGCGCGGTAATTTAGCACATCGGTGCGCGTCACAATATCCCCGTTGGCGGTAATAAGTTGGGCATTTTTATGCCATTTAAACGGGGTGTGCGACACGGGTAATTCCAAAAAAAGCGGTTGTGACGTGCACATACCGCTTTTTTTCATAAATGTCATGAAGGCTTTAAAACAGGCCTTCTTCTTTCGCTATTAACGCAGCTTGCGTACGGTTGCCTGCGCCGATCTTGCGATACAATGTTTTCACATGTAATTTGATGGTCGGTTCTTGTAGATCCAGGTCACGAGCAATTTCTTTGTTGGATTTGCCTTGTGCAAGACCTTCTAAAACCTGCAATTCGCGTCGCGAAAGCTTTTCCACCAATGGATTTGGAGCGCTACTTTCTTCTTCTTGGGTCATAAAGTCGATTGGCGCGTATTGTTCGCCCATCGCCATAAAACGCACGGCGTTTACCAAGGTCTTTGCGGAAAGGGTTTTGGGAACAAAGCCCGCTGCACCTTCGGCCAATGCTTCTTCGGCGACGTGCTTGGTGGCAATGCCTGACATCAAAGCAACGCGTTGACCGCCGTTGTGGCCCAATGCCTTTTTCAATCCATTCAGACCATTCATTCCTGGCATGTTGTAATCCAACATGATCAAGTCAAACGGGCCTTTTGCATCGATACAAGCCAAGGCGCTATCAAAATCTGATGCGGTTATGGTTTCAATATTTCCCTCGCCCTGAAGGAACATGACAAGTGTATCGCGCAGAAGGTCGTGGTCGTCAGCAATAAGAATTTTCATTTGTGTACGCCATAAAATTGTTAATTTACATCTAACGTTCATTATGTGGAAAAATCGAATTTCCACAAGAACATTTCGTAAAATCAAAGAGATAACTGAGTAAGTTTTATATCCATTGGAATATTTTTTTCTAATTAGGTCATAATATTTACCCCTTTTGGGTTGGAATTTAGAATTAGAAAAGCATCAAACTGATAATTGCGATTAACTTTTGGTGTGTTATTGTGATTTGAAACTAACATATTTTCTCGATCGTAAAGGCTTTATGCCTAAATTGGTAATGTTATTTTGGTAAAATGTTATGGTAAATTCTTATCTCGATTTAGATCGCATAAATGAAATGAAAGATCAGCTTGGTGAAGCGGCAATGTCTTCTTTGATTGGAAGAT
>JAYPUL010000069.1:0-10634 GCA_038134005.1 Paracoccaceae bacterium
TAAGTGCCACTCCACCGTCTGTTTCCACGTAACCTTTTGCACGCGTTATGCCAGAATCGTTTGCCATTTTCGAGGCCAACAAACTGGCATTTTGTTTTCTGGTCGGCGTGATTGTTATAGTTTGAAAAGTCAGATTATGTACCTGTGTCGCAATGCGTCGTTTTGCAAACGGCACTGTACCGACAACGGCTTCTAGATCAACGTTTCCATTGGAAATCGGGAACACCTGTGCATTGGGGGAAACCGACCCAAGCCAAGAACACACATCCTCAACCTGTGATGATGACACAATATCTATTTTAGTCACCAATATGATGTCCGCTTGATCAAGCTGTCGTAAGATTGTGTCCGATAAAAATTTGTGCTTTGCGTTTTTACGAATTTGATCTGCATCCGCCAAAACAATTGTCGCGTCTGGTCGAAGACCTGCGGTTAAACCAACCGTGGTCATAATAGATCCGGGTAAAGCGACACCAGATGCTTCGATCAAGATATGATCAAAGCGCGGGATTGCATTTTGAATGTCATCCAAAGCACCGATCATATCGCTGCCATAGGCGCAACATACACATCCCCCAGAAATGGAAATCAACCCATCATCTTCGGCTTCAATCAAATCGGCATCAATTGCCAAGTCGCCAAATTCATTGACCAAAACGGCCAATCGCACACCATTCGCGGTACGCAACAAATGATTGATCAGCGTGGTTTTTCCGGCACCCAGATACCCCCCAATGACCGTGACTGGTAATTTTGTCAAATGGTTGCCGCCTCAAAAATGCGGCCCCCTTGGACCGTTCCCCATACGCGAATGTCTTTCAACATATCGGCCGATGATTGGGTTGGGTCGTCTTCAAGAACCGCAAAATCGGCCCGTTTCCCAACTTCGATAGATCCGATTTGATCATCCATTTTCATCGTAATTGCGGCACCCATAGTGATCGCGTAAAGCGCTTGATCAACCTCAATACGTTGATGTTCCCCCTGAACGCGCCCAGACGCAGTTATACGCGATGCAGCCGCACCCGCAGTGAAAAGCGGGCCCAAGGGCGTCACGGGGGCGTCCGAATGTATGGTCATCGGAACACCTTCTTCCAAGGCAGTACGACATGCATTCATACGTTCCGCGCGTTCGGGGCCGACGGTCAACGCATAATGTTCATCGCCCCAATAATAATGATGGTTTGCAAAGAGGTTCACACACATCCCCAACCGTGCCATTTTGCGGAACTGTGCCGCCGATGCCAGTTGGCAATGTTGCAACGTGAACCGATGATCAAAGTCTGGCGTTTTTTTCAATGCCGTTTCCAGTGTTTCAATGGCAAGCTGAGTTGCTTCATCCCCATTGGTATGGGTGTGGACCTGGACACCTGCGGCCAAGGCACGTTGATAGATATCGGCCATCTGATCGGGCGAAATGTACCACAAACCATTGGGCGCACCATTAAAATATCCAGGCCATTGAAGGCGAGCAGAAAACCCTTGGATAGATCCGTCGGCAATAACCTTAATCTTCCCAAGCTCTAAACGTGACGTTGTTCTATCCTTGATGGCAGCGGTGTAATCGACCAGTTCCGAAGGTGATTTCCCGAAATTGATGCAAAATGCCACGAGGCAAACAGGGTATTTTTCATCCCCGGTCACCCGTTCAAAAAGCGATACCAGATCATCGTTTAACTGTTGACCTAAATCCGATGAAGTGGTGACACCCGCACGCACGCAAAGGCGACCATAATTACGAAGCCCCTGTTCGTCAGCAGATAAAAAAGCGCGGTCCATTCCGACATGTTTTCCCGCAGGCATCGTGATTTCCGGACTTTTTAATTCACCCGTTGGCAACCCATCTGAACCCAGAGGAATACCAGGATGGTTATTGCCTTGCTTTAGCAATCCAGCCAATTCAAGACCCTTTGTATTCACGTTCAGAATATGCCCTGACGCGTGCAAAATTCCAACAGGACGCGTCGATGAAACACGGTCCAAATCGGCGCGTGTCACACGGACGTTGTCCATATAGATCGGATCCAACCCCCACCCCAAAAGGGGTTCATCTGGATCCTTTAGATTTTTTTCAATCTCACGCATACGGTGAACCACGTCGTCCACAGATTTCAACCCGCTCCAGACGTGGCCATCTGGATCCATCCGATCAAACCAACCAACATAAGTAAAAGACCAAAGCGCCCCCTCCATCGAATGGGCATGCCCTTCGATCAAACCAGGCATTATCACTTTGTCCGAAAAACGTTCATCCAACGTGTATGCGCCCCATTTTGCCAGTTCCTCTAAAGTTCCAGCACCTAAAATACGACCATCTTTCACCGCAACATGTGAAACGACAGGCCGGTTCGGATTCATCGTAATAATTTTACGGGCAGAAAAAATTGTTGTTTCAGACATAAGCTTTTTCCATTCGGTATATTTTTATAAAAAGCGTAACCAGCTTTCTTAACTTGGGAAAATGTTATAATCTGCCGAATAAACATGAAAAATTAGGGGAATGGACATTGCATTTCACTTTGAAACAACTTCGATATGTCGAAGCTGCGGGGCGTTTGGGGTCCATCGCCAAAGCAGCAGACGAACTTTCAATTTCGCAATCATCCATCACCGCAGCAATTGATTCATTGGAATTTGGGTTAGATTACGACATCTTTGTGCGAACCCCTGCAAAAGGAATTCAACCAACGCCATCTGGCATTGAAGCCTTGGCGATGATCCGCAATTTCATTCACCAAGCACGACAATTTGAAGCCGAGCTTCAATCGATCGGCGGAGACGCGACGGGATTGGTTCGAATAGCATGCTATGCAACAGCGGCCCCTGCATTTTTGCCGCCGATCCTAAGCGATATCACAAAAAACTTTCCGTCGATGTCGATCCAAGTTCTAGAAGGAAACATGGCGTCGATCATTCAGTTCCTGGATGAAGGTCGCGCCGACTTGGCATTTACCTACGAAGAGGTCACCCATAGCGGACATACATTTTTGCCGCTTTTTCAGGCACCACCATACGCATTAATCTCAGTCAATGATCCTCTGTCAGAACGGCCCTTTGTGACCTTGGCCGATTTGGCCCCAAAGCCGATGGTCATGCTGGATTTGCCACGCACAAAAGAATACTTTGTCAATATTTTTGAAAGCAACGGTGTGAAACCAAATATTGCGCATTCGTCGCGTTCGGCCGAAATTGTACGTGCGTTGGTGGCCGGTGGGTTTGGTTATACCATTTTAAACATTCGCCAACCAAATTCTGACGGTGAAAATACACGATATAAAACTGTGCCAATCCGTGACACGATTTCGCGTCGGCATAGTTTTGGTATTGTCACGCAAACTGGGGCGCGTCAGCCCAAAATTGTAACGGCATTTATTGATCGTTGCCTTTCTTTACAGAACAATGGCGCATTTAAAGAAATCACAGTTTGGGATACGAACTTATAAACCACTAAAAAACTGAGGATTGAGACATAATAAATCTGTTTTTTGCGGGAAATATGCTGGTCTACGCTGGCCTCATAAAAAAGTCATAAGACTATATCCGCTAGGGAGGATTATATTATGAAGCACTTAGTAAAAGATTTTCTAAGAGCAACAGCAATCACAGCAATCATGGCGACAGGGGCAATGGCCCAAGACACGCCAAAGTCGGGTGGCACGTTGGTCACTGTTATGGGCAGCACACCACGCGTGTTGAACCCGGCGGTGCAATCGGGGATCGTCACTGGGTTGGTTGGGTCACAATTATTTGCGGCGCCATTACGTTATGACGAAGGTTGGAACCCCCAACCGTATTTGGCCAAAAGCTGGGACGTTAGCGACGATGGGCTGCACGTAACACTTCATCTACAAGAAAACGCAACATTCCACGATGGCGAACCGATCAAATCATCGGATGTCGCGTTTTCGATTAAGATCATCCAAGAATTCCACCCCTTTAAATCGATGTTTGCGCCCGTGACATCCGTGGACACCCCGGATGAACATACAGCCATCATAAACCTGGCGCATCCGCATCCTGCGTTGATGTTGGCGATGTCTGGGCAATTGATGTCGATTATCCCAGAACATATCTACGGTGACGGTCAAGATCCCAAAAATCACCCCCGCAATAATGAAAACGTTGTCGGTTCAGGACCATTTAAATTGGTTGAATTTGTTCCCGGTGAACATGTAATCATGGAACGCTATGACGGTTATTGGGAACAAGGTTTGCCGTATTTGGATAAAATCGTTGCGCGTATCATTCCCGATAGCGCGGCACGCGCAATCGCTTTGGAAAACGGCGAAATTCATCTTTCAACGTTCGAAAACCAGCCAACTATCGTGAACCGCATGCGTGACGCCAAAGGCATGAACGTGTCAAACGACGGATACGGCGGTATCGGCCCAATCGATTGGTTGGCAATGAACGTCACACGCGGACCATTGCAAGATGCGCGCGTGCGCCAAGCGATCGCATATGCGATCGACAAAAACTTTATCCTAAAGGCTGTGATGCGCGGCACTGCAAAAGATGCGCTGACAGGGATCCACCCAGATAGCCCGCTTTATAATGGCGATGTGAATGCATATCAATTAGACGTGGATAAAGCGAACGCGCTGTTGGATGAAGCAGGTTATAAAATGTCAGGCGACAAACGATTTGACATAACGTTAGAGCTTGTTCCATTCCCCGGTTACAAACCCCAAACAGAATATATCAAACAAGCTCTGTCCAAAGTCGGTATCAACGTCACCATCAATGCGACCCCTGATTTCCCAAGCTGGGCCAAGAAAATGGGCACTATGGACTTTGATATGTCGTTGGACAGCGTTTACAACTGGGGTGACCCTGTGATTGGTGTGAACCGCACCTATATGTCATCCAATATCGCGAAAGGTGTTTGGTCAAACACACAAGGCTATTCGAATGCGCGTGTAGACGAATTGCTGGCACAAGCCGCCGAAGAAAATGATCAAGCAAAACGTAAAGCGCTTTATGCCGAATTCCAGCAAATCGTAAACGAGGAATTGCCCATTTATTTCCTGAACGCGGTACCAATGCACACGTTCTATTCGGACAAAGTCGGCAATCCACCTATCACTGGCATTTGGTCGACGTCGTCACCAATGGACAAAGTTTGGTTGAAAGACTGATTTAAATAATACGGCCCGCACAATGGTCGCGGGCCGTTTCCATTTTCAAAGGAGTTTTTGGCGTTGGATTTTATGCGCGTCATCACCACCCGCCTTTTTTACGCAGTAATCTTGCTGCTAGCGGTATTGGTTTTGAACTTTACTCTTATGCATTTAGCACCTGGTGATGTTGTTGACACTATCGCGCAATCAATGGGTGGCGCGGATGCCGAAGTATTGGAAAAAATCCGAATTGAATACGGCCTAGATAAACCATTTTTGGTTCAGCTGGGCGCCTATATCGGGCGCGTCCTAAGCTTCGATCTGGGGTATTCGTTTTACTATAATTTGCCGGTTACCGATCTCATTCTGCAACGTTTACCGGCGACCGTTTTGTTGGTGTTCGCCGCCCAAATCTTGGCGATGATTATAGGTGTCGTATTGGGCGTTATTTCAGCACGTCGCCCCAATGGCATTTTGTCAAATTTTGTAACTTTTTTTGCGCTGTTTGGATATTCTGCACCTGTGTTTTGGACAGGTATTTTATTGTTAATTGCGTTTTCCTTGAACATTCAATGGTTCCCGGTCGCGGGAATGCGTGATGTCACTGTCGAAGGCGGATTTTGGATCCATTTTATCGATGTTTTGCGGCACCTGGTTTTGCCAGTGGTATCGCTGGCATCGATCTTTTTAGCGCTTTATTCGCGACTTGCCCGCGCCACAATGATGGAAACGTTAGGAAGCGATTATGTCCGCACAGCAAAGGCAAAAGGTTTGCCAGATCGACAAGTTGTTTACAAACATGCTTTAAAAAATGCTTTGGCCCCTGTCATAACTTTGGCCGGGTTACAATTTTCGGCGGTTGTGTCAGGGGCGGTCTTGGTTGAGACTGTTTTTGCATGGCCAGGTCTGGGGACCCTTGCGTTCCAATCCATCCTGGCGCGCGATACGCCAACTATTTTGGGCATTCTATTTTTTTCGGCACTCATGGTTATCATTGGAAACCTTCTTACCGATTTTGTTTTGCGATTGGTTGATCCACGCATGCGCGCGAGGGGCTAAGATACCTTTATGACACATCAAAACAACGATCCAATAGTCCAAGCACAATCACCACTTTCTGAAGCGTGGGACATGTTCATCCGAAACTATGCGGCTGTGGCAGGTTTAATTATACTTGCCCTCATCATCATAGGCGCAGCATTTGGCCCAACACTTTACCCAACCGACCCATTTGAAATGGTTTGGTCGCCATTTACCCCGCCCGGGGTGGATGGGTTCATATTGGGAACCGATTATTTGGGCCGCGATTTGCTGAGCCAAATCATCTATGGTGCACGCGTCACGTTGATCATCGGATTATCTGCTGCAATTGTCACTGTCGTCATTGGGGTTACGATCGGCGCGCTTGCGGGATTTCACCGTGGGCTTATCGAAGAAATCCTAATGAGGATCACCGAATTTTTTCAAGTTTTACCAACATTATTGTTTTCAATGGTGATCGTTGCACTTTTTGGTGCAAGTTTGCCGATGATAACCTTGGCAATCGGCGTGGTGAGCTGGACTGCCGTCGCGCGCATTACACGAGCAGAATTTTTGCGCATCCGTGAATTGGAGTACGTTATGGCGTCGCGCGCATCTGGTACCTCAAATTGGAAATTGATGTTTTTCGTCATTCTTCCCAATGCACTGCCCCCTATAATCGTTCAATCGGCTTTAATGGTCGGATCGGCCATCTTGTTTGAAGCAGGACTTTCGTTTTTGGGTCTAACAGACCCAAACGTGATTAGTTGGGGACAAATCATTGGGTCCAACCGTCAATATATTTTGGAAAGCAGCTTTACCGTGACCATCCCAGGTCTGGCAATATTTATAACTGTGTTGGCAATAAGTCTGGTTGGTGACGGCTTGAACGACGCATTGAACCCGAAATTAAGGCAACGCTAATGGCCCCATTATTAAAGGTCGAAAATCTAAGAATAGAATTAAAAACACGTGCGGGCATTGCGCCTGTTATCGACGATTTGTCGTTTGAGCTTGGACAAAATGAAAGCCTTTCTTTCGTCGGCGAGTCAGGATGTGGAAAGTCGATGACCGCCTTAGCAATTATGGGGCTTTTGCCTGACCGCATAGGGCGGATCGCCAGTGGAAAAATCATCTTCGACGGCGAAGACTTAACGACGGCAACCGAAGCACGACTACGCCAAATTCGCGGCAATGATATCTCGATGATCTTCCAGGAACCAATGACATCCCTGAACCCTGTTTATACGATTGGTGAACAGATTGCAGAGGTTTTGCGCCATCATCAAAACCTTGGGAAAATTGCGGCTCATAACGCGGCAATTGACCTATTGAATGCAGTGCGAATTCCAAACCCGAAGAGCCGTGTGAACGATTATCCCTTTCAGATGTCAGGCGGCCAACGCCAAAGGGTGATGATTGCAATCGCCCTTGCCTGTCGCCCCAAGATTTTGATTGCAGATGAACCCACAACCGCGCTTGACGTGACCGTCCAGGCGCAAATTTTTGATCTGTTGCGTGATCTAAGACGGCAAACCGGGACATCTATCATCATGATTACCCACGATATGGGCGCAGTCGCAGAAATGGCCGAACGCATGATTGTTATGTACGCTGGCCGTAAAGCAGAAGAAGGCCCAGTTCGCCAAATCATCAATAACGCACGCCATCCTTACACTAGGGGCTTAATTTCCTGTGTCCCACATTTGATGTCTGATCCCTCGGCTGAACGGAAAGAATTGACGGAAATCCCGGGTATCGTCCCTAGCCTTCAAGCGTTTGGCAAAGCGCAATGCCTTTTCTCTGAACGATGCGGGCTAGCATCAGAGCGATGTCTGACGGAACGCCCTCCTGAAATCGTATTTGAAAATGCCCATAAATCATCATGTTGGCACGCGAGGAACCCGAAATGACCACAGTATTGGATGTTAAAAACCTGACTGTGCGATTTGCAATCCGTAACAAAAGCGCAAAATTCGGGGCAAAATCGTATCTTACCGCCGTTGACGAGATTGATTTCCACGTCCTTAAAGGCCAAACACTAGCGATTGTTGGCGAAAGCGGATCAGGTAAAACAACCGCAGCATTAGCCGTTGCCCAGCTTGCAGCGGGTGAGGTTTCTGGCGAAATTTCTCTCGACGGTGCCGATCTTTTTTCATTGGATCAAAAAACGATGCGGCAACGATTGCAAGTCATTTTCCAAGATCCATATTCGTCCCTTAATCCCCGCCGTCGCGCCAAAGACATTGTCAGCGAGCCTTTGGATAGCCTCACGACCTTATCGGCGACCGAGAAAGATAAGATAATAGATGATTTATTTGCAGCTGTCGGTTTGCGGCAAGAGCAAAAAAATCTATTTCCGCATCAATTTTCTGGCGGACAAAGGCAACGCATCGGGATCGCACGGGCGCTTGCGACGCGCCCAGACGTCATCATATGCGACGAACCGGTCAGTGCATTGGATGTCGCAGTGCAAGCCCAGATATTGAACCTTCTTCGTAAGCTGCAAAGAGAATTGGGGCTTACATATTTGTTTATCAGTCATGACCTAGGCGTGGTCCAACACATGTCTGATAGTATCATCGTCATGTATATGGGAAAGATTGTGGAACACGCGGATCGGATTTCGCTATTTTCAACACCACGCCATCCCTATACGCAAGCATTGTTATCCGCCATCCCATCGGTCGATGTTGATCCCGAACAAAATGGGAAACGCATTTTAATTCCTGGGGATCCGCCCGATCCTCTTAATTTACCCAAGGGCTGTCGCTTTCAATCCAGGTGTCCATTTGCCCAAGATATTTGCGCCCAACGCGATCCAGAATTGGCATCCATAACGCCTGACCAAAAAGTGGCCTGTCACTTTCCGATCACATATTAACGACGCCCCATACGAGGCAGGCCATCAATTCCGTCGCCGCGCCATAAAACAAGCGCCAAAATCGGGCTATCCGTTGTTGTCATCGCGTGTGGTTGATTTGACGCATGGACGCGTATGTCGCCAGGCTTCAAAACTTGGGCTGGCTGGCCGTCGGCTTCGAATAATGCCTGACCAGATATAATATAGTAAAGCTCTTCTGCCTGATGCAAATGCCAAGGATAGTATAGGTTATCACCCCAATACGCAAAATATGCCCGCACCTGATCAGACGCAAAGTGCCCAGTCGGCCCAACAAATTCGATATAACCATATCGGTTAAGAAAATCACGCCCGACCTCTTGTTCGGTATATGTCTGTTGCCAGCGGGCATACGGTGCAATTGCCTGAAGCGCATGATGCAACGATGCTGTTTCGTTAGAATAGCCCTCAGACCAATTTTGAATTATGTCAATCGCGGGCACAGGTTCAGCGTCAAGATGCGCAAGTGGCGCATAAGGCCACCCGGCAAAAGCACGAAGATCTGGTTTTGCCGCGACGGACAACGTCAATTCATGAAATGCACGCGAAAAAACGTCGCGCACGGAATCTGGGGTATTTGTCATTGCGATACCATGTTTGAACTTATTTTAAAGAAGCAAGGTTGTGACCCAAATGCCGACGATCGAGCATCTATAATTCTTGCAACCTCTTAAAATACCCTCTTATGCACAACGACTTCTGTCTAGCTTTGTTTGCGTCAGAAATCTGTCGCGAATATTCTATGGGACATTGCAATTTGCGCAGCTTGTCCTTTTTAACACTTCTGATAGGTTCAAATGAATTCAACGCACCACACCATTGACCAACGATGGTGTAAAGGAGATCCCCGCATGAACACATTTGATGAAGACCTATTTCTAAAGGGTTTGGAGCAACGCAAAGCAACCCTAGGTGCCGAATATGTCGAAAAAAACCTTGCGGCGGCCGATGATTTCAGCAGACCGTTCCAAGAAGCTATGACCGCATGGTGTTGGGGTTTTGGTTGGGGCGATGACGTGATCCCAGCGAAAACGCGCAGCATGATGAATTTATCTATGATTGGGGCATTGGGCAAAATGCACGAATGGGAAATTCACTGCAAAGGTGCGTTGACCAATGGGGTGACCCCAGAAGAAATACGCGCGATCATCCACGTCATAGGTATTTATTGCGGTGTACCACAAGCCTTAGAATGTTTTCGCGTCGCTCGGTCAGTGTTGACGGAAAAGGGGCTTCTTTGATTTATAAAATCAAAATCGCAAAGCCGGTCATAGACATGGAAATGGCCTCTCAAAAATACCAAAATCAGAGATCCTGATTTTTGATTTTAATTTTATGAAAGTGGCGGACCGAGGATCTGCCATAAACATATCCAAGCATGTCTTATGCCATGCATTTAATCATTTACATTCAATAGTATATATTAATTTAGCGTACAATAACATCTTGTATGATCTACTGACATCCGATACGCTATAGGGGACAGAATGGGGGACAAATGATGCCCAAGACTGGCACTCCTTTATCAGCCTTAGCAGTGCGAAAC
This sequence comes from Paracoccaceae bacterium, assembly GCA_038134005.1. GTDB lineage: Bacteria > Pseudomonadota > Alphaproteobacteria > Rhodobacterales > Rhodobacteraceae > CAJXSD01. Next base: position 10,589 of record JAYPUL010000069.1, read on the forward strand.
CTACGCAGCGCGGGTAAATATTATGATCAACACGGTCTCTTTCTCC
>JAYPUL010000070.1:0-8182 GCA_038134005.1 Paracoccaceae bacterium
TGGGCCGCGAAATGGACCTGTTCCATATGCAAGAAGAAGCACCGGGCCAAGTCTTCTGGCACCCAAATGGTTGGAAAATCTATACCACCTTGCAAGATTACATGCGCCGCCAACAAGACCGCGGCGGCTATGTCGAGGTGAACACCCCCCAAGTTGTCGATCGCAAATTGTGGGAAGCCTCAGGCCATTGGGACAAATACCAAGAGCATATGTTCATCGTCGAAGTTGACGAAGATCATGCCCGTGAAAAGGCCGTCAATGCGTTGAAACCCATGAACTGCCCCTGTCACGTTCAGGTGTATAACCAAGGCCTGAAATCTTATCGTGACTTGCCCTTGCGGATGGCTGAGTTTGGGTCATGTAACCGCTATGAACCCTCGGGCGCATTGCATGGCATCATGCGCGTGCGTGGGTTCACCCAAGATGACGCGCATATCTTCTGTACCGAAGATCAGATTGAAGCCGAGACAAAGCAATTCATCGAATTCCTATCCGCAATTTATCGCGATTTAGGGTTTGAAGAATTCAAAATCAAATTCTCGGATCGCCCCGATAACCGCGCTGGATCAGATGCCGTTTGGGACAAGGCCGAAGGTGCGTTGAAAGCGGCGACTGAATCGGCGGGCTATGCCTATGATATGAACCCTGGCGAAGGCGCGTTTTATGGGCCGAAACTGGAATTCGTTTTGACCGATGCGATTGGTCGTGATTGGCAATGTGGCACCTTGCAGGTGGACTTTGTTTTGCCGGAACGTCTGGACGCGAATTATATTGGCGCGGATGGCAACAAACACCGTCCCGTCATGTTGCACCGTGCGACATTGGGATCATTTGAACGCTTTATCGGGATCTTGATCGAAAGCCACGCGGGCAAATTGCCGTTCTGGTTGGCGCCACGTCAGGTCGTCGTTGCCGCGATCGTGTCGGACGCGGATGATTACTGTCGCGAAGTGGTCGCCGCCCTGCGCGCCAAAGGCGTGCGTGCCGAATTGGATCTGCGCAATGAAAAGATCAACTATAAGGTCCGTGAACATTCGCTGGGCAAAGTGCCGGTCATCTTGGCCTGTGGTATGAAAGAAGTCGAAGAGCGCACGGTTTCCGTACGTCGTTTGGGCGAAAAACAAACCTCGGTCACTGGGTTGGACGACATTGTTGGGACCCTAACACGCGAAGCGACCGCACCTGATTTGATCTAAATTAAAGGGCGTGCGCGGGTCATGGTCAAAGACCACCGCGCACCGCCACCACGCGGCATTATGTCATTCAAAACAAACGCTTGGCATTTTCTTGGGATCGCGCACAATTGGGTCAAATCCCATGCGATCCAAAATATCTGACTGCACATCCAACCCGTCGGCATATTCCACCAATTCCACCCCATCTGGCCGCAAGGCAAAGACCGCACGTTCCGTGACATAGGTCACGTCTTGGCCGCGTTTTACCCCCTGTGGGCCGGAATACGTGATTTGATGCACATCCCGAACCAGCTTTTGCACCGCACCATGGGTGCGAATACCCAATCGTCCGTGCGCCACGCCAATATCAGCACCCTTGGCATCGAACGTGCCACAGAACACCAATTTGCGTGCATTTTGGGCAATGTCGATAAATCCCCCCGGCCCCACCGGCAACCCACCCAAATGCGAGGTATTCACATGACCATGGCGATCAATTTCACCAAAGCCCAAAAACGCGATATCCAATCCGCCACCAGAATAAAAATCAAACTGCGATGGACCGTCGATCATACAGCTGGGGCTTTGCGCATAGCCAAACAGATTGCCCGTTAACAAGGTGCCCCCATAGGTGCCATGTTCAATGGTTTGGTAATATTTGCCCTGTTCACCGCCCGCCGCTACGATTGATGCCAATTCGTCAGGAATGCCAAAGCCATAATTCACAACAGCGCCGTCAAACAATTCCAATTTTGCGCGCCGCGCCACGATTTGACGAACGGAAAATGCCGGCATATCAACATGTTGCGACGTGTCCCGCCGTTGTCCGGACATCAACGGATCATAAATCGTATCATATCCTTGGCGTTGGTCAGGATCGACAACAATCGCGTCGACGATGGCCGAAGGGATGCGCACTTGGCGAGCGCCCAATGTGCCGTTGGCGACCCGTTCACGAACCTGAAAGATCACCGTGCCACCAGAATTATGTACCGCTGCTGCCATCGCATAGGTTTCTAAATTCGCGGGCTCTTCATCAAGGCTGATATTGCCATCATCGTCGGCGATTGAGCCTTTTAACAAACAGGCATGAATGGGGAACGGCAAATACCGAAGGTATTCTTGCCCCCCGATTTCAATCACCTCGGCCAACGTGTCGCGCGCCGCTTCGTTCATGCGCCCGCCCCCAAAGCGGGGATCAACAAAGGTTCCCAATCCCACATGGGTCATCAATCCGGGTCGCCCAGCCGCGATTTCGCGCATCAATTGCATCGCAACCCCGCCCGGCAAAACATAGGCCTCGATTTCATTGTCCGCGGCCATCTTTTGCATTTTCGGGGACCACACCCAGTGGCCACCAATCACTTTGCGCACCAATCCGCGATGGGCAAAGCGATTCATCCCCGTATCGACACGATTTCCGATCCCCAACGAATGGATCACCGTTAAATCCCGCGGTTGATTGAGGTTCAAAAACCTGTCTTCGACCGCGCTGTGCAATACCGTGGCTTCGCACAAACCACCGCCGCCGCCAATCAACCCCAAGGTTGCCCCATCCGGGATCAAAGACACCGCCAAATCAGCGGTCATAAATTTGGACCCCGTCATGAGGAAAACGGATCGTAAATATTTGATCCGCCTTTCAAAATTGTCTTCGCAATTACGCCGCGATGAACTTCGCTTGCACCGTCAAAGATGCGGTAAATGCGTGCATCGCGGTAATATCGTTCAATCGGCAAGTCCTTGGAATACCCCATTCCACCAAAGATTTGCACGGCACGATCCACGACGCGCCCCAAGGTTTCAGACCCCTGCACCTTAAGAACCGAAATCTTGCCGCGCGGGTCCATCCCCTGATCCATCTGCCATGCACATTCCCAAAGCGCGGTCCGCGCCGCGTTAATTTCAATCGCGCTATCGGCAATCATTTGTTGCACCATCTGGAATTCGCCCAAGGATTGGCCAAATTGCTTTCGTTCGCGCGCATAGTCGACCGTCATGTTTAAAATCTTGGTGGCCTTGCCGATGGACCGCGCGGCGACTTGGGCCAAACGAACGCGCCCCAATACGGAAAGGGCCAATTTCAACCCGTCTCCTTCGACACCCAATAGGTTTTCATCGGTCAATTCCACGTCGTCGAAATGCAAATCCATGTGGCTTGTGCCGCGGATACCCATCATTTTTTGGTCGCGACCGATGGAAAACCCGGGCGTTCCTTTGTCGACCATGAACATCGAAATACCGCGATGTGCCTTATCGGGGTCGGTGACGGCCGTGACGACAAAGAAATCAGAAAACGCCCCATCCGAGATATAATGTTTCATCCCCGACAAAATCCACTTATCGCCTTTGCGCACCGCGCGGGTTTTGATGCCTGCCGCATCTGATCCCGCCCCTGGTTCGGTGAATGCGATTGAACATGTCCGTTCACCGCGGACGGATGGCAACAACCAACGATCCACTTGGGCGCCTTTGCAGGATAACAACACCTCATACACGTTGCCAAACGCGCGGCGGATCAAAATATCGGTGGTATGGCCGAATTGTTCTTCGACCAATATTGTATCCAAAGCAGACAATCCACCGCCGCCAAATTCTTCGGGGATATTCATACCATAAAGGCCCAGCGCGTTGGATTTTTCAAAAATCGCGCGCGCAGTTGCGTCAGGCAATTCGCCGGTGTCTTCGACCATTTGTTCCAATGGCGCCAATTCGGTTTTGATGAAATCGCGGACCGTATCGACCAACAAACGTTGTTCATGGGTGAGGGAAAAATCCATCATGATATCCTATTTCAAAGGCGACACCGTCAAAGGTCGCATGATTTCGTGGAACGTGGCCCCAGCGGACGTGGTTAGGTCACGATCGGGCGCCACCCGATCCAAAGTCAGGAATTGGCCGACGTGATCGCCGCTTTGAATTTCGAACTGGGCCAAGGTCGCCGCCTGAGGCGCAGCTTGTCTTTGGGTGATTGTAACCGCGTGCACCAGCGGCACAAACATCGGGTCATCTGGGCTTGCATTCGCTATCACCGATGCGCGGTCGGCAACCACCGCGTCAAAGTCAACACTGGACCGGGCAAGGCGCATAAATCGATTGGATTGGATCAAAACATCTTCGAACGCTTTTGGAATGAAATCACGCATCCAAATTGTATTTTTCGCTAATTCCACGCGACATGCGTCGCGATGGGCAAAGCTGTCATAGATCCATAAATGATAGATCCGATTAAGCCGCCCCGACTCTGCCATCCAATACCCCCCCAATGGAAGGTTTTGCGTCACCAAACCCACGCCAAAGCTGCGAAAAAATTCAAGGTATTTTGTCGCAGTCGCAGGTTTCAAATCATAGGTTCGCAATTCAAACAGCATGACTCATCCGGTTTCTTTTCGTTCCCCAGAATTGTTAATTCGGCACGCGAAAGAAAATGGACGGTTTGAAAATTGTCTTGGACAATTCGGTTGGTGGCCAACTTCTATGGGCCGATGACCCGTTGGGTTGCCGAATGCTGGGCCCGAAATTCGCCGGGCGGGTGTCCGACGCGATGCGAAAAGAACCGGTTGAAATAGGCCGGATCATCATAACCCAGCGCATGGCCGATTTCGGCCACTGTCATTTCGGTGTATAACAGGTGGCGTTTTGCTTCGACCAAAATGCGGTCATACAACACTTCTGACGCTGTTTTTGACGCCCGCGCTTTGCACGCCAAATTCAAACGTTGCACTGAGACACCCAGATTTTTGGCATAAAAGGTCAATGATTTTTCGGTGCCAAAATGACGGTCCAACAAATCCCGAAACCGTGTGACCACATCGTAATCACGGTCGCGCAAGCGTGGCGCGTCTAGGGCATGGTCCACCTGCAACCGTACAAGAGTGACCAAAATGTTCAATAACGCGGATCGCATCATCGTGCGACGCCCCGGTGCGCTTTGACTAACCTCTGCGCGCAAGGTTTCAAAAGACCACGTCGCCACATCGGCCAAACCCGGCGACGGCGTCACGTCAAACACCGCGGGATGCTTTGTGACATCCACCAAACGCGGATCATGTCCCGCGACCGCATCGACATAAGAAATCGCAACCGTGATGACGATGCCTTCTGTGCCAGGCAGGAACCGGATTTCGTGGATCATACCGGCCGGTTGGACCACCAAATTATTGGGCCCCACCTCCAAGGTGATCCCTTCGATTTGGATGCTTGCGCCCCCGTCCGTGACAAAAAGCACCTGAACATGTTCTGGATGCAAATGCGGATGAATGATCCAATCATGGCGCATTGATCGTTCTTTGATCGGTTCGACATGGACTGAATCCAACCCCAGATCCCCGTCGCCATCACCGTATAAAAAGTAATGCGGAATTGGTTTTTCCAAAGTCTTTGGTCGAGCCACCCTGCGCCCCCATTCGTCGTCGCACACGAATTGTCCAATAAAAAACCACCCAAGTCCATTGGAGATTTCATGCTTTCAAGGCCAAATCACCAAAAATCAATCGAGGCCCCCATGACAAATCGTCCAGTATCTGATGACACCTATGACATTATCGTAATCGGATCAGGCGCGGGGGGAATGTCGACGGCGATCACGGCGGCAAAACATGGGGCACGCGTTGCGATCGTGGAAAAAGAACCCGTCTATGGTGGCACAACCGCGTTTTCGGGGGGCGTCTTATGGATCCCCGGAAACCGCCATGCCCGTGATGCGGGCATCACCGACACGCGCGAAGCGGCCATCGCCTATATGAAGGCAGAAACAGGCAATTTTTACGACGCGGACGCGGTCGAAGCCTTTATCGATCAAGGTCCCGAAATGGTGGATTTCTTTGAACGGGAAACGACCGTAAAATTTGTGCCCACGCTTTATCCCGATTATCACCCTGACGTAACCGGTGGTGTAGATATTGGCCGGTCCATTTTGGCTGCACCGTTTGATACATCGTCATTGGGCGAAAATCTGTCGCGATTGCGCCCGCCGTTGGCGACGATCACGTTCATGGGGATGATGTTCAATTCCTCCAATGCAGATATCAAACATTTCTTTAACGTGACCAAATCGATCAAATCGGCCACTTATGTGGCCAAACGACTTGCCAGCCACGCGGGCGAAGTCATGCGCTATGGTCGTGGCGTCCAAGTGACATCAGGCAACGCCTTGGCCGCACGCTTGGCGAAATCGGTGTTTGATTTGAATATTCCCCTGTTTACCGACACACCGGCAAAGGAATTGATCGAAACGGATGGCACCATCACCGGCGTGCGCGTCGGCGGCGCGTCGGGGGATGTCATCCTAAGTGCAACCAAAGGCGTTGTGTTGGCGTGCGGCGGATTTGCAAATGATGTCGATCGCATCCGCGGTGCATATCCCCACCTAAAACGAGGCGGAGAACATTTTACACCCGTCCCTTCATCAAACACAGGCGATGGAATTGGTTTGGCCGAAACTGTTGGCGCCGATGCAACAATAAAATTTACCAACACCGCAAGCTGGATGCCAGTATCAAAGGTTCCCCAACGCGACGGCAGCTTTATCGCGTTTCCGCATTTGTTGGACCGTTATAAGCCTGGGATCATTGCGGTCACCAAAAACGGTCAACGCTTTGCCAATGAATCAAATTCATATCATGACTTTGGCGAAGATTTGATCCGTGCGTGCGAAGGCGATAATGAAACCGTGTGTTGGTTGATCGCCGATCACCCAACGGTGCGAAAATACGGGCTTGGGTTTGCCAAACCTGCCCCTGTCCCGGTGCAATCGTATCTGCGCAACGGGTATCTAACGCGCGCCACGACGTTGGCGGAATTGGCGCAAAAGGTGGGTATCGATCCAACAGGGTTGGAACAAACCATTGCGGAATATAATATTCATGCCCGCAACGGCGATGACCCCGCCTTTCAAAAAGGCCGCACCAGTTTCAATAGATATCTCGCGGACCCCAACCACACACCCAACCCCTGTGTTGGCCCCGTTCAAACGGGACCCTTTTATGCGTTACGCATCATCATGGGCGATTTGGGAACCTTTGACGGCATTCAAACCCGCGTCAATGGCCAAGTGTTGCGCACCGATGGCACGGGCATTGATGGGCTTTATGCGGTGGGCAATGATCGGGCCTCGATCATGGGGGGAAATTATCCGGGGGCCGGCATCACCTTGGGCCCAGCCATGACATTTGGATATATCACTGGCAAACATTTGGCGGGGGTGGACGCATGACCAATTGGTTGTGTTTGCACGGAAAAATTGCCATTGTGACCGGGGCGGCCGGCGGGATTGGCCGCGCCATCGCCGAGGCATTTATCGCCAATGGCGCGCAGGTCGGCATTTTGGATATTAACCATGACGCGGCCGAAACAACGGCCCGCGATCTTGGGCCACAGGCCATCGCCGCCCGATGTGATGTCACGCGCGACGCCGATGTTCACACTGCGTTGGATCTTGTGACCCAGCACTTTGGGACCCCTGACATTTTGGTCAACAATGCCGCCTTTTTATCGGCCGGCGCATTGGACAGCGTGTCCATTACGGAATGGCAACGGATGTTGGATGTGAACTTGACCGGCTATCTGCGCTGTGCGCAGGTTTTTGGCGCTCCGATGTTGGACCGCGGTCAAGGGGCGATTGTGCATATCGGATCGATTTCGGGCAATCACCAACAAGCCTTTTCCAACGCCTATTCCGCAGGCAAGGCGGGCGTGTCAATGTTGTCGCGCCAATTGGCTTTTGAATGGGGCCCACGGGGGGTTCGGTCAAATGTAGTCGCACCCGGTTTGGTTCGCACCGCGTTGTCAGAACATTTCTACGCCGATCCCGACACCAAAGCGCGGCGCGAAGCGGTCGTGCCTTTGCGACGGATCGGGCATGTCAACGATATTGCAAACGCGGTAATGTTTTTCGCGTCAAACCGCGCAGGGTATATATCGGGTCAAGAAGTGATCATTGACGGCGCCTATTCGCAAACCTTAATGAGCCACATTCCACGCCCCGGATATTCCTAATCGCGGCATAT
>JAYPUL010000070.1:8282-10510 GCA_038134005.1 Paracoccaceae bacterium
CGCAAACCTTAATGAGCCACATTCCACGCCCCGGATATTCCTAATCGCGGCATATGGCACACCGTCGGTGGAAAATACCGACGCAATACCGACGTGATACCGACGTGTTACAGATGTGGATTTTTCCATGACTTTTGCGCCAGATCGGATATGGTCGGCACGAGAAAACGAAAGGACACATAATGCCTAAATTCATCATGGCCTATTATCATTCCGGCAAAACCCCCGCATCACCCGAGGAAGGCGCCGCACAAATGGAACGGTATATGAATTGGATGATGGCACATCAAGATTCTTTAATTGAACCGCAGAACCCATTGAAAAACAAAAAATATATCACATCTGACGGAATTACCGATGGTGGAAGGGACGGGTCTATGATGGGATACACCATTATCCAAGCCGCCGATATTTCCGCCGCCCAAGAGATTGCACAAACCTGTCCGTTTCTGGACATGGGCGATATAGAATTGGCTGAATTGATTCAGATGTAATTATCTGATTTTATTAAAGAAACCTTTTAATAATGCCTCAGATTCTGGGGCATTAATCATGTCATAGACTTCGGGTTTGTGATGTGTTTGCGGGTGGCTAAAGACGGCTGCGCCTTGGGCAACACCGCCCGATTTCGGATCGGCCGCCCCGTAATACAATCGGCGAACGCGGGCCGCAGCAATCACCGCCGCGCACATGGCACATGGTTCAAGAGTGACGTATAAGTCACTGTTTTCCAATCTTTCTGATCCGATTTTTCTGCACGCTTCACGAATGACCAACATTTCCGCATGCGCAGATGGATCGTTCAATTCGCGCGTCCGGTTGCCTGCTTGCGCCAAAATAACACCGTTTTGATCAACAATGACTGCGCCCACGGGCACTTCGCCCCGCGCCGCCGCTGCGCGTGCTTCATCCAAGGCGATGTCCATATAACTACGAAACGTCATTATTTAAGCCAGAGGTTACGAATTTCTCTTTCGCAATCGCGCATTTTCGCCTAAAGCGCAAGCATGGAAAACAACACACCCTCAGGCGATCGTATCGCAAAAGTCATCGCACGCGCCGGCGTGGCCAGCCGCCGCGATGCCGAAAAGATCATTGCCGAAGGCCGTGTTACAGTGAATGGAAAACCCATCACGTCGCCTGCCTTAAACGTAACGGCCAAAGACCGGATAACCGTTGACGGCAAACCCTTGGACACGCCCGAACCCGCGCGCCTTTGGCTTTTTCACAAGCCGTTGGGCGTAGTCACCACGGCGCGCGACGAACAGGGTCGAAAAACAATTTTCGACACCCTGCCCGAAGGCATGCCACGGGTGATGAGCGTGGGGCGCTTGGATTTAAACTCTGAAGGTTTGTTGCTGCTGACAAACGATGGCGGGCTAAAACGTCAATTAGAACTGCCCTCAACCGGATGGTTGCGCCGCTATCGCGTGCGCGTCAACGGTCGACCCAGCGAAGACACCTTTGCCCCATTGCGCAAAGGCGTTGAAATCGACGGCGAAAAATTCCAACCGATGGAAGTTAGCCTTGATCGCCAACAGGGCGCCAATGCATGGTTGACTGTCGGCATCCGCGAAGGTCGCAATCGCGAAATCCGGCGTGCAATGGAACATGTCGGCCTAAACGTAAACCGTTTGATCCGTGTGTCCTATGGCCCATTTCAATTAGGAAAATTAAAAGCGGGTGAGGTGGAAGAGATTCGCCGCAAAATATTAAATGATCAGCTTGGCATAACGCCCGCTGATGCATCGGGGCACGCCAAACCAAAGGTCGCAAAGAAATTCACTGGCCGTAAACCCGCCCCTGACGGTCAACGCCCGAACCGTGGCCCGCGCCCCGGCGCCAAGCCAAATCGCCCCCGCCCACAAAAATGAGTGTTGCGGGGAAGCTAAGCGAAAATTATACCCTAGTATTACCGCCAAAGCGTCCCTATCTTACGAAAGTAAGTGAGAGTGAGGGACAACGATCATGCCGAAACATGTCATTGGCAAAGTGTCATATGGACTTTTATTGGCGGTTCTCTTTGGCGCGGCCTCAGGTTGGCTTGGGGGATTGTAATGGCAAAACGTTTTGGCGGTGTCTTTGATATTGAATCGATCAAAAAGGCAAATGCCCATTTGATTGGAGCAATTGAAGAAAGTCTTGCAATTGCCGGTGAAGGCAAAGCAAAACACAAAGCGGCCGAAGAAGATTTGCAAAAGATGGAAATCGAATTGCGCGATACGCTA
>JAYPUL010000071.1:0-10363 GCA_038134005.1 Paracoccaceae bacterium
TCGCGCGGGCAAGATTGGTTCCGACCCAACCCACGTCTTCGCGGATTAAATGAATCTGGGGTCGGAACAATTTCAGAAACGGAATCGCTTCGCGTGTAAAGAGATCAATGTCATGCCCCAAGTTTAAACCCAACCGCTCCACAGCATCCACAACCGACATGCTGGCAATAGGCGACGTTACGATTATACCGTCCGTAGCAGTGTGCGTTTTCAAGAAATCATAGGCCCATGCGCCAATGTCCTCGGCGCTCATATCCCCGTGGATGCCAGTCACCGCCTGGATTGGGATGCCCAAATCCTGCCGTGCTTGGTCCAAGCCACGGACCATATCATTGGAATAATTCAAACCAGGTGGGGGCAGTATGATTTTTATGTGACGCCGCCCCAAGTCATATAAGTGCCGCGCAGCCAAGCGCACAAAGGCAAAGTTGTCGAAATCAAAATACGCATGCCTGTCGCACCATTGCGTCCGTCCGTGCGTCGCGAAAGGGAAATTGCGGTCCATCATATATCGGACGCGCGCATCATCCGCGCGCGTGCTGTTAATTATAATGCCGTCGGCCAATCCATTTTCAACAACATTACGCACAGGCTTAAGCGGATCTTCGTCGTCAAACAGCGGAGTCATGTTTAGATGGAACTGGGTGCCGCGCAATTCCTGCGCAATCGTCGCGAGCAACCGCGCTTGGTGGTTGGCCATATTCGTTTCCACGGGCAATATCAGGCTTATGACATTCGTCCGCCCTGTCCGCAAACGCACCCCCGCACGATTCGGAATGTACCCGATTTCGTCGGCGATTTTTCGAACCTTTAGCTTGGTGTCGACGCTGATATCAGGGGCATCACCCAATGCACGCGATACGGTAGCCACCGCCAAACCGCTGAGTCGAGCGATCGTTTTTAGCGTGGGGGTTTCTGCGCGTCTAGGTTGTTTTGCCATCGTATTATTCTTGGATTCTCAGGTAGTTATACTTGCTTCTTCTCCCTGTAAAGTCCTTGATCGTTCCCTGTTTTTTATCACACCAAACGGTGCGCATATAGAAATTTGTAACCGCGCCGAAAATGTGTTGCAAGAAAAATCTAAAACGTTACAGTTGCGACTATAACGATTTAGCTTCAGGGAGGAAAACATGAAAGCTATCAAAAAACTACTCTGTGCAACTGCAATTGTTAGCGCATCAGCCGGAGCCGCGGCTGCGACTGATTTAGAGGTTATGCACTGGTGGACATCAGGTGGTGAAGCTGCTGCAGTTGGTCAATTTGCAAAGGCGTTCAATGCAACAGGAAATAACTGGGTAGACGCAGCGATCGTGGGTGGTGAGCAAGCGCGCGCCGTTATGGTCAGCCGCATCATGGGTGGCGACCCTATGGGTGCGTTCCAGTTTAACCACGGACGTCAAGCAGAAGAGCTCATTGAAGCTGGGGTTCTCAGAGATATCACAGATATTGCGGAAGCTGAAGGTTGGAAAGATATAATTAACCCATCAAACCTTTTGAATGCGTGTACAAAAGACGGTCGAATTTATTGCGCACCCGTTAACATTCACTCGTGGCAATGGTTGTGGGTTAGCCATAAAGCTTTCCAAGACGCAGGTTTAGCAGTTCCAACAAATTGGGACGAGTTCGTAGCTGGTGCACCAGCATTGGAAAAAGCTGGCATATTACCAATGGCAATGGGCCAGCAAGGCTGGCAGCAAACAGGTGCATTTAACGTAATGATGGCAAGCTTGTTGCCAAGCGACGTTTATTTGGCAGTTTATGGCGATAAGAATACTGACGTAGCGGCCGGTGCAGATGTCGCGAAGGTTTTCAAAGCCGCAGCAGATGCACGTGCCATGGCAGCGAATTCCACTGTACAAAACTGGAACGAAGCAACCAATTTGGTAATCACAGGCAAAGCTGGTGGCCAAATTATGGGTGACTGGGCTCAAGGCGAATTTTCTGTTGCAGAAGCAAAAGCAGGACAAGACTATAGCTGCCTTCCAGGCTTAGGGGTAAACCCACGTCTATCAACAGGCGGTGACGCGTTCTACTTCCCAGTTCTTAAAGATGAAGCTCAGACTGCTGCGCAAACAGAACTGGCAGCTCTTATGTTGAAACCTGAAACTCAGGTCGCGTTCAACTTGAGTAAAGGCTCACTACCAGTGCGCGGTGACATTGATATGTCTGCAGCAAATGACTGCATGAGAAAAGGCTTAGATCTCTTGGCGAAGGGTGGACTGCTTCCAGACACCAATATGCTCCTTACACCAGATACAACGACACAGTTGAACGATCTATTTGGTCAATTCTTCACAGATCCATCAATTTCTGCTGAAGATGCACAAAAAACATTTGTAGATATTATCGCAAACGCCGATTAATACCTCAAATTTATTAAGCCAGCTCAAGCACAATTGAGCTGGCTTTTCTACATTTAAAGAACAGAAAACACATGAGCCAAAATAGACCAAGTCAGCTTTTTAGAAATAAGACCGCCAAGATTGCGGCTATTCCAATGATACTCACCGCTATTTTTGTATTTGTCGGCGGCACAATATGGACAATAACTTATAGCTTTACCAAGTCCGGCTTGCTTCCAAAGTTAAACTGGGTTGGCTTAAAACAATATGAACGGCTCTGGGCGACAAAGAAGTGGTTAGTCGCGATAGAAAACCTAGCACTTTTTGGGATATTGATGTTGGTTTTTGTTTTCGTAATTGGCTTTGTTTTAGCAGCTTTAATTGACCAGAAGGTGAGATTTGAAAACACTTTTAGAACTGTAATTTTATACCCATACGCCATGAGTTTCGTTGTAACTGGCCTCGTTTGGCAATGGATGTTAAATCCCGAATTTGGTGTGCAAAGCATAGTGAGAGATCTAGGTTGGGAGACTTTTTCGTTTGATCCGCTCTATAATTCAGAAATTGCAATCTACGGCGTGCTAATCGCTGCCCTTTGGCATGGCAGCGGCCTCGTCATGATATTAATGCTCGCCGGATTAAGGGGCATCGATCAAGAGATTTGGAAGGCGGCCAAGATCGATGGTATTTCGACATGGAAAACTTACTTTTTTATAGTAATCCCAATGATGCGACCGGTATTTATTACTACGCTTGTTCTAGTCACGGCAGGGATCGTAAAAGTCTATGATTTAGTCGTCGCTCAAACAAGTGGAGGTCCAGGTATTTCTACTGAAGTTCCTGCGAAATATGTCTACGATGCGATGTTTGCGGGTCAAAACTTAGGGCAAGGATTTGCCGCATCGACGATGATGCTTTTAACCGTCGCCATAGTCGCCGTACCCTGGGCCATTTTAGAATTTGGGGGAAACAAAAAGCATGGCTAACTTATCCAAAATGATGACCGAACCAAGAGGAAAAAAGCCAAAAAGAGCATTGTCCCGCAACAATATTCTTCTCTATGGAACACTTTTGGTCATCGGTATTTATTATGCAATTCCATTATACGTTATGGTGGTGACGTCACTAAAAGGCATGCCCGAAATTCGGATGGGAAATCTATTTTCTCCGCCAATGGAAATCACTTTTGAGCCCTGGGTAAAAGCTTGGAGCCAGCAATGTACTGGCTTAAAATGTGAGGGCTTAAGTACTGGATTTTGGAATTCGGTTCAAATTACAATCCCATCAGTATTGGTTTCAATCGCTATTGCATCCGTCAATGGATACGCTCTTGCGAACTGGCGCTTTAAAGGAGCTAATTTTTTCTTTACCGTCCTTATATTTGGCGCCTTTATACCATATCAAGTAATGATTTATCCAATTGTCATTATGCTGCGAGAAATGGGTATCTATGGTACGCTAACAGGTCTTGTGATCGTGCACAGTATTTTTGGGATGCCCATCATTACCCTTCTGTTTAGAAATTATTTTTCATCACTTCCGGAGGAGTTATTTAAAGCAGCGCGCGTCGACGGAGCCGGCTTTTGGGGGATTTTCTTCAGGGTATTAATGCCGATGTCGGTCCCGATTTTCACGGTTGCGGTTATTTTACAGACAACTGGGATCTGGAATGATTTTCTGTTTGGCGTCGTCTTTACAGGTCCAGAAGCTTACCCAATGACTGTTCAGCTCAACAGTATCGTCAACTCTGTTCAGGGTATCAAAGAATATAATGTGAATATGGCCGCAACAATTTTAACAGCACTAGTTCCTCTAAGCATTTATTTTGTCTCGGGCAAATTATTTGTGAGAGGAATCGCAGCGGGCGCAGTAAAAGGTTAAATCAATGAACTCTGTAGAAATAAAAAATCTTGACCTTCATTTTGGATCAGTTGAAGTCCTAAAAAATCTTAACTTGGAAATAAAAAAAGGGGAGTTTTTAGTTCTTCTTGGTTCTTCAGGATGTGGCAAGTCAACTTTACTAAACTGCATAGCAGGACTTCTTGAAATAACTGACGGCCAAATCTTTATCGAAGGAAAAAATGTTACGTGGGCAGAACCGTCAGAGCGCGGCATTGGAATGGTTTTTCAGTCTTATGCCCTTTATCCGCAGATGACCGTTGAGGGAAATTTAAGTTTTGGACTTAAGAATGCGAAGCTGCCTAAGGACGAAATAAAAAAACGTGTGGACCGTGCCGCAGAAATTTTACAAATCGAGCCGTTGTTAAAACGAAAACCTGCTGCATTGTCTGGTGGCCAACGTCAACGCGTCGCAATCGGACGGGCTTTGGTGCGTGATGTCGATGTTTTCTTGTTTGACGAGCCGTTGTCGAACTTGGACGCAAAACTGCGTGCGGACCTTAGAGTAGAACTTAAACGCCTACACCAGCAGCTCGATAACACGATGATTTACGTGACCCACGATCAGATCGAGGCCATGACATTGGCCGACCGCATCGCCATCATGCGTGGCGGTCAGATCATGCAGCTGTCGTCCCCTGACGAAATCTATAACAAACCGAAAAACAAATATGTGGCCGATTTCATCGGATCCCCATCCATGAATTTCTTTGAAGGCGATTTTAAGGATGGCATATTTACCAAGGGCGACCTATCGGTGCCAATGAACGGCTATGATTTCATCACCGCCCATACGTCGGATCGCCGCGCAATCTTTGGCGTACGTCCCGAACATGTGGTCACGGGTGAATTGGTCACACGGTCCCCCGTCCAAGCCACAGTCACGATTGATCTGGTCGAACCCATGGGGTCGGATACATTAGTCTATGCCAAACTTGCGGGCGAAAATTTTCGCATTCGGATGGATGGTCAAGCACGTGTCAAGGTTGGCGATCAGTTGAAAGTTGGCATTGATCCAACCGGTGCATCTTTGTTCGATGCGGCCACCGAAAACAGACTATAACACAAAACGCTCAGTTAGGATAAACACGATGGCGTCAATTTCATATCAACTTTATTCGTCCCGTAATTTCGACATGGACGAAATCCTTGCCACTCTTGAACAGCATGGCGTGACAGAAGTCGAAGGATACGGCCCTTTGTACGACGACCCCGCTGCAACCCAAGCTAAGATAGCCGCGCGTGGATTATCGATGCCGACTGCGCATATGTCGTTGGATTTGGTCGAGGGTGATCCCGATCGTACATTAGCCATCGCCAAAGCGTTGAACATTCAGGCCGTGATTGTGCCCCATATCATGCCCGACTTGCGCCCCACAACCGCCGAAGGATGGGCCGCATTTGGCAAACGCTTGGCCGCCGCGGGTAAACCAATTGTGGACGCGGGCCTGAGATTCGGCTGGCACAACCACGATTTCGAATTCAAAGCCTGTGAAGATGGATCATTCCCGATCGAGCATATCGCAAATGGTGCCGAATACATAGATTTGGAATTGGATCTGGCGTGGGTTCACGTCGGTGGGCAAGACCCGATTGCCTGGTTGGATAAGTTCGGCGATCGCGTCATCGCCGTTCACGTCAAAGACCGCGCTGCCGCAGGCGAAAACACGGATGAAGACGGTTGGGCCGACGTGGGCCACGGCGTGATGGATTGGACTGCTATTGCCGCCAAATTACGGTCAATGGGCGTGGCGCGTTTTGTCTTGGAACATGATAATCCATCCGATCAAATCCGTTTCGCAACCCGTTCTATCACAACCGCAAAAACGTTCTAAGAGGGTATCATGACAAAAATGGGTATTGGCATCATTGGATGCGGAAATATTTCAACGGCCTATTTGACCTTGGCCCCCCTGTTCAAAGCGCTTGAGGTACGCGCCGTCGCCGACATCAACGTCGATGCCGCAAAGGCACAGGCCGAAAAATTCGGTGTGCGCGCGGAAACGGTTGATGGTCTTTTGGCGTCTAACGACATTGATATGGTGGTGAACCTGACGATCCCTGCGGTTCACTATTCGGTGACGCGCCAAATCCTTGAGGCCGGCAAACACGCCTATTCGGAAAAACCTTTGGTTTTGACATTGGACGAAGCCACCGCCCTGCGTGATTTGGCGCAATCCAAAGGGCTGCGCGTTGGATCGGCACCTGACACGTTTCTGGGCGGCGCGCATCAACGCGCCCGTCAAGCAATTGATGAAAACGCCATTGGCCGCATTATTGGTGGGACTTGCCATGTCATGAACCACGGCATGGAACATTGGCATCCAAATCCTGATTTTTTTTACCAACCTGGCGCGGGTCCCGTGTTGGATTTGGGCCCCTATTACATCACCAACCTTGTGCAATTGATCGGTCCTGTTAAATCGGTCGCGGCAATGACGGCCGCGACCTTTGCCGAACGCACCATTTCAAACGGGCCACGAAATGGCGAAACGGTTCCTGTGGACACGCCCACGAACCTGCACGCCTTGCTGAAATTTGAAAACGGTGCGATCGTAACCTTGGGCGCAAGCTGGGACGTGTGGGCGCATCGTCATAAAGAAATGGAACTTTATGGTGAAACAGGGTCGCTTTATATCCCGGATCCCAACTTTTTCGGGGGCGACGTCAATCACATTGCACCAGATGGCGCAGACACCGCCTTAGAGTTTGCCGATCATCCATTTGGCATCGAAAACATGCAAGATGGCCGTGGCATTGGGCGTGCAAATTACCGCTGTGCCGGTCTGGCCGATATGGCCGCCGCGATTCAAGAGGGCCGCGAACACCGCTGCAACCTTGACCTTGCCGTTCATGTGGTAGAAGTGATGACCGCAATCCTAAAGGCGGGCGAAACCCGTGCTTGGGTCAACATGACAACAACCTGTGCGCGGCCTGATGCCCTTACCCCTAATGAGGCGCGCGCGCTTTTAGCATAAGACAAAGATATGACGACCCAAAACAGCTTTCCCTTTTCTGAACAAGATCTAAAAATCCTGCCACCTGAGGCCATCGTTGATGCAATGACTTTGGCCGAACAAGTGTCAATCCTATCGGGGGATGCGTTTTGGACCGTCAATACACTTGATCGTTTGGGTATCGGCAAGCTTCGCGTGACCGATGGCCCAAACGGCGCCCGCGGGAGCGATTTCATCGGCGGCACCACCGCCGCCGCGTTCCCCGTTGGCATCGCGATTGGGGCCACATGGAACCCAGATCTGGCCTATGAGATCGGCAGCGCCATCGCGGATGAGGTCAAATCAAAGGGCGCACATGTGTCTTTGGCGCCTACCGTCAACATCCACCGAAGCGTCACAAATGGGCGTAATTTCGAATGTTATTCCGAAGACCCTGAATTAACCGCCGCTTTAGGCGTGCAATACATCAAAGGATTACAGGACAAAGGCATTTCCGCCACGATGAAACATTTCGCCGGCAATGAAAGCGAAATTGAACGCACCACGATGAGTTCGGAAATAGACGAACGTTCAATGCGCGAAGTGTACCTGCGCCCGTTTGAAGATGCCGTGAAAAAGGCGGGCACATGGGGGATCATGTCGTCTTATAACAAAATCAATGGCACCTACGCGGCGGAAAATCATTGGCTGTTGACCGAAGTCTTGCGCAAGCAATGGGGTTATGACGGCATTGTCATGTCCGATTGGTTCGGATCGCGCACAACGGCCCCAACCGTCAACGCAGGGCTAGATTTGGAAATGCCGGGGCCGACACGGGACCGCGGTGACAAATTGATTGCAGCGGTCGAAAATGGCGAAGTCAGCGCCAAAACCGTTCGTACCCGCGCGATCAATATGGTCCGCTTGATGCAACGGGTTGGATCGCTTTGGGATCACCGCGAATTGGCCGAGGTTGCCGATGACAAACCCGAACACCGCGACCTGATCCGCCGCGCAGGGGCCGAAGGAACCGTTTTGTTGAAAAACGACAATGCCACGTTGCCCCTACCCCGCGACATAGGCAAAGTGGCTGTCATTGGCCCCAACGCGAAAGAGGCGCAAATCATGGGCGGCGGGTCGGCGATGTTGAACCCGCATTACCGGGTGTCACCCTATGATGCCCTGGTTGATCGTCTGGGCGCGGATCGGATCATTTATGAACGCGGGTGCACCAACCATCGCTGGGAACCCATGCTGACAAACGAAACGGTTGTGGACTATTTTGACAACGTGGACTTGTCCGGGGATGCGGTTTTTAGCGAAACTGTGAACATCACCACTATGTTTTGGCTGCCGCCCTTTGCAGGGGGCAAAGTGGATCCGACCAAGTTTTCCGCTCGTCTACGCACCAAATACACAGCCACCGAAACGGGGCCGCATATGTTGGGTCTGCATTCGGCGGGCTATTCACGCGCCTTTATCAACGGCACTTTGGTCGTGGACGCATGGACCAACTGGACCAAAGGCCGCACCATGTTCGAAGAGGGCTGTGATGAAATCACAGGGTCCTACGATATGGTTGCGGGTGAAGAATATGAAATCACCGTGGAATTTGCGGCAAAGCCATCGGATAACCTGATCCTATCCGGTGTGCGCTATGGCATATCCCGCCCCTTGGGGGATGCCGACATTACCGCCGCGGCCCAAGCTGCGGCATCGGCCGATGTCGCCGTGGTATTTGTTGGACGCAGTGGCGAATGGGATACCGAAGGCAGCGATTTGTTGGATATCGACCTGCCTGGTCGCCAAGATGATTTGGTGCGCGCCGTGATCACTGCCAACCCAAATACGGTCGTTGTTTTGCAAACAGGTGGTCCCGTTGTCATGCCGTGGACCGCACCTGCGATCCTACAAGCGTGGTATCCCGGACAAGAGGCGGGCAATTCAATCGCGGATGTTTTATTCGGCGATGAAGAACCCACAGGGCGCCTGCCCCAATCCTTTCCGATGTCTTGGGCTGACAACCCAACCCATTCTCAAGACCCCGAAGTTTACCCCGGCTTGGATGGGAAAGTTCGCTATGAAGAAGGTGTCTTTATAGGGTATCGCCATTATGAAAAATTGGGCATTGATCCGATGTATGCCTTTGGCCACGGTTTGGGATACACGACATTCGATATGGGCGAGATAACCGCAACCGTGACCGGTGACACAGTGCGTGTCTAC
Source organism: Paracoccaceae bacterium (assembly GCA_038134005.1). Taxonomy (GTDB): domain Bacteria; phylum Pseudomonadota; class Alphaproteobacteria; order Rhodobacterales; family Rhodobacteraceae; genus CAJXSD01. The sequence goes on from JAYPUL010000071.1 coordinate 9,404, forward strand.
GTCGACGTGACCAACACAGGCGCGCGTGATGGCGCCACTGTTGTGCAATTCTATGTTGGCGAACCGGATGCACCGGTTGCACGGCCTGCGAAGCAATTACAAGCCTTTGAAAAGGTTTCTGTGCCCGCGGGCCTAACACAGCGCATTACCAGAACCCTGTCGTTGCGGGATTTTGCCTATTTCGACGTCGGCGCCAAATGTTGGACCGTAACGGGCGGTTCCTATGTGATTTCGGCGGGCTTTAGTGCCATCAACATCCTAACGCGGACACAGGTGCACCTGTCGCCTGCAACCGCTGCGCCATAGGGGCGGCGCGGTCACCTAACGTGTTCTAATACGGACCGAATGATATCGTCAGGATCGCGCGTCGCATCAAGCGCGATCCCATTTTCGCCATGGGCCAAATCCTGCAACGCATCAAATTGACTTTGAACCAAAGACGCCGGCATGTAATGCCCTGGGCGGTTACCAACGCGTGCAGATGCTGTTTCAAAGTCCAAGGTCAAATGGACGAAAAACACATCGCCCCCACCGCGCAAGATATCGCGATAGATCTGTTTTAAGGCCGAACAGCTTACCACCATACCGCCATCGGCCGACGACAATGTGTCGGCAATCGTGGCCAACCAAGGCGCGCGCATTTCGTCGGTCAACGGAATACCCCGCGACATGGCGTCGACATTGTCGCGCGGATGTAATGTGTCACCTTCGACAAAAGGCAACCCAAGCCGATCGGCCAACATTTCACCGATGGTGGTTTTTCCACATCCACACACACCCATAACCACAAAACGATTTATCATTGTTGTTTGCCCTCGATGCCCATTTCACGATGATATCTAGTATAGCCTAAAATACAAAAAAGGCCGCCCAAAGGCGACCTTTATGAACTCAAAATATGGGTCTTACTTAAGGATTTTTGACACGACGCCTGAACCGACGGTACGGCCACCTTCGCGG
>JAYPUL010000072.1:0-4661 GCA_038134005.1 Paracoccaceae bacterium
CACCGACGTCCGACGGACCGAATAGGTTAATGGGACAGACCCGCTGACCAACCGAATTAACAGATTGTTTACCTTGGTGCCCCGCACCGCAGGAGATGTAAAATGACACACTATGATGAAAACTGGGTCGCAGCCGAAGAAGCAAAGCGCCAATGGATGGCCGAAAACAGCCTGTACCGTGAAGAAGAGGAACACGCGTCTTGTGGCGTTGGCTTGGTCGTTTCAATCGACGGTAAACCCAGCCGCAAAGTTGTTGAAAACGGGATCAAAGCGCTAAAGGCTGTTTGGCACCGTGGCGCGGTTGACGCCGATGGCAAAACCGGTGACGGCGCGGGCATCCACGTGCAAATCCCTGTTCCGTTTTTCTATGACCAAATTCGTCGCACAGGTCACGAACCCCGCAAAAACGAATTGATCGCAGTCGGTCAGATATTCCTGCCGCGTACCGATTTCGGGGCGCAAGAACGGTGCCGTACCATCGTAGAAACCGAAGTTTTGCGCATGGGCTATTACATCTATGGCTGGCGCCACGTTCCCGTTGATATCGATTGCTTGGGCGAAAAAGCCAACGCAACCCGACCAGAGATTGAACAAATCCTGATTTCAAATTCCAAGGGCGTGGACGAGGAAACATTCGAACGCGAATTGTATGTCATCCGTCGTCGCATCGAAAAAGCGGCAACAGCTGCGGGTATCAGCGGTCTGTATCTTGCGTCGCTGTCATGTCGGTCGATCATCTACAAAGGCATGATGTTGGCCGAACAGGTCGCTGTGTTCTATCCCGATCTGATGGACGAACGTTTTGAATCGGCGTTTGCGATTTATCACCAACGCTATTCCACCAACACATTCCCACAATGGTGGTTGGCGCAACCGTTCCGCATGTTGGCGCATAACGGCGAAATCAACACGCTTAAGGGCAACGTCAACTGGATGAAAAGCCACGAAATTCGCATGGCAAGCGGCACGTTCGGCGATATGGCCGAAGATATCAAACCGATCATTCCGGGTGGGTCGTCTGACTCGGCTGCGTTGGATTCCGTTTTTGAAGTGTTGGTCCGCGCGGGTCGTAACGCGCCCATGGCGAAAACCATGTTGGTTCCTGAAAGCTGGTCCAAGCAGGCAAAAGAATTGCCACAGCCTTGGGTCGATATGTATTCCTATTGCAACTCGGTCATGGAACCATGGGATGGCCCTGCGGCTTTGGCAATGACAGACGGCCGTTGGGTCTGTGCGGGTCTGGACCGTAACGGTCTTCGCCCGATGCGCTATGTCATTTCTGGCGACGGTTTGTTGATCGCCGGATCCGAAGTGGGCATGGTTCCCACCGATGAAGCGTCCGTTCGTGAAAAAGGCGCGCTTGGCCCAGGTCAGTTGTTGGCCGTCGATATGGCCGAAGGCAAATTGTACCACGACACCGCGATCAAGGATAAATTGGCCGCGTCCCAACCCTTTGGTGAATGGGTCGGCAAGATCAACGAACTTGACGAAGCATTGTCAAAAATCGAAGAAAAACCAATGTTTAGCGGTGCTGAACTGCGTCAGCGTCAAATCGCGGCGGGCTATAGCATCGAAGAATTGGAACAAATTCTGGCCCCGATGGCAGAGGATGGCAAAGAAACTTTGGCATCTATGGGTGACGATACCCCATCGGCGGTTTTGTCCAAGAAATATCGCCCACTGAGCCATTATTTCCGCCAAAACTTTAGCCAAGTCACCAACCCGCCCATCGACAGTTTGCGCGAATACCGCGTGATGTCGTTGAAAACGCGCTTTGGGAACCTTAAAAACGTGTTGGACGAAGACAGTTCGCAAACAGAAATCTTTGTTCTGGACAGCCCCTTTGTCGCGAATTCCCAGTGGGATGAAATGGTCAAACAATTCAACGCGGATATGGTCGAAATCGATTGTACGTTCCCGGTGAATGGGGATGCAAACGCGCTGCAAACCGAATTGGCCCGCATCCGCGCAGAAGCCGAAGATGCGGTGCGCTCGGGCGCAGGGCACATTGTTTTGACCGATCATATGTCGGGTACAGACAAGGTTGCGATGCCGATGATTTTGGCAACCTCGGCCGTGCACAGCCATTTGACACGTCGCGGCTTGCGCACGTTCTGTTCGTTGAACGTCCGCTCCGCCGAATGTATCGACCCACATTATTTCGCGGTCTTGATTGGCTGTGGTGCAACCGTTGTGAACGCGTATCTGGCCGAAGATAGCCTTGCCGATCGTATTGATCGTGGGTTGTTGGACGGTCCATTGACCGATGCCGTGCGTCGCTATCGCGAAGCGATCGACCAAGGTTTGTTGAAAATCATGGCGAAAATGGGAATTTCCGTTGTGTCGTCATATCGCGGTGGTCTGAATTTCGAAGCCGTCGGTCTGTCGCGCGCGATGTGTGCGGAATTCTTCCCCGGCTTGATGTCACGTATTTCGGGCATCGGTGTCAGCGGTATCCAAAAGAAAGCCGTTGAGATCCACCAAGCAGGGTGGCGCACAGACGGCGTGATGCCAATCGGCGGTTTTTATAAGGCCCGTAAATCTGGTGAAACCCACGCATGGGAAGCACAAAGCATGCACATGATGCAAGCTGCGTGTAACAAAGCCAGCTATGATCTATGGCAACAATATAGCAAACGGATGCAGGCGAACCCGCCGATCCATCTGCGCGATCTATTGGCGATCAAACCTTTGGGTAAATCGATCCCATTGGAAGAGGTTGAATCGATCACATCGATCCGTAAACGCTTTGTCACACCGGGCATGTCATTGGGTGCGTTGTCACCCGAAGCACATAAAACCCTAAACGTTGCGATGAACCGCATCGGCGCGAAATCCGACAGCGGTGAAGGTGGCGAAGATCCGGCACATTTCCACCCCGAACCAAACGGCGATAACCCATCTGCGAAAATCAAACAGGTGGCGTCGGGTCGTTTCGGCGTTACGGCGGAATACCTAAACCAATGTGAAGAGCTGGAAATCAAGGTCGCCCAAGGTGCAAAACCTGGCGAAGGCGGCCAGCTGCCTGGCATGAAGGTCACCGATCTGATCGCCCGCTTGCGCCATTCGACCAAAGGCGTGACCCTGATTTCACCACCGCCACACCACGATATCTATTCGATCGAGGATTTGGCACAGCTGATCTATGACCTGAAACAAATCAACCCACGGTGTAAAGTGACCGTGAAACTGGTTGCTGCATCAGGCGTCGGCACCATCGCCGCAGGCGTCGCCAAAGCCGAAGCAGATGTGATTTTGATTTCCGGCCACAACGGCGGCACCGGTGCATCGCCTGCGACATCAATCAAATTCGCGGGTCTGCCATGGGAAATGGGCCTAACCGAAGCGCATCAAGTTTTGGCGATGAACAACCTGCGGGACCGCATTACATTGCGGACCGACGGCGGTTTGCGTACAGGGCGTGATATTGTCATGGCCGCGATGATGGGTGCCGAAGAATACGGCATCGGCACCGCCGCGTTGATTGCGATGGGCTGTATCATGGTGCGTCAGTGCCAATCCAACACCTGCCCGGTTGGGGTGTGTACCCAAGATCAAGCACTGCGTGACAAGTTCACCGGCAATGCGGATAAGGTTGTGAACCTGATCACATTCTATGCGCAGGAAGTTCGCGAAATCTTGGCCTCTATCGGTGCACGGTCCATGGACGAAATCATCGGTCGTGCGGATCTGTTGTCACAGGTCAGCCGCGGATCCGATAATTTGGACGATCTTGATTTGAACCCATTGCTGATCACAGTCGATGGCGCGCACAAGATCAAATACAACCGTGATCGCGATCGCAATGCTGTGCCTGATACGCTTGACGCCGAAATCGTGCGTGACGCGGCGCGGTTCCTGAACGATGGTGAAAAAATGCAGCTGTCCTATGCGGTGCAAAACACACACCGCACCGTGGGCACCCGCACATCCAGCCATATTGTTCGTAACTTTGGTATGCGCAATAGCCTTCAACCTGATCACCTCACGGTGAAATTGACCGGGTCTGCGGGTCAATCCTTGGGTGCATTTGCGGCCCCCGGTTTGAAAATCGAAGTGTCGGGCGATGCGAACGACTATGTTGGCAAAGGTCTATCTGGTGGCACAATCGTTGTGCGCCCCCCAATGATTAGCCCATTGATCGCCGCAGAAAACACAATCATCGGCAACACCGTACTATACGGTGCGACCGACGGACACCTGTTTGCGGCCGGCCGCGCGGGTGAACGTTTCGCCGTTCGTAATTCGGGCGCGAAAGTTGTGGTCGAAGGGTGCGGATCCAACGGTTGTGAATATATGACAGGCGGTATCGCGGTTATCTTGGGATCCATCGGTGCGAACTTTGGCGCGGGTATGACCGGCGGCATGGCGTATCTATACGATCCAGAAAACCAATTCGAAGACATGTTGAACATGGAATCTCTGGTCACCTGCCCTGTGACCGTTGCGCATTGGGAAGATCAATTAAAAGGATTGATCGAACGCCACGTCGCCGAAACAGGCAGCCAAAAGGCCACCGAAATCCTGCGCAATTGGGATGATGAAAAAGCGAAGTTTGTTCAAGTGTGTCCAAAAGAGATGCTAAACAAAATTCCGCATCCTTTGTCCCACGAAAAATCGGCGATCCCCGCCGAGTAGACAAAATGAAACATTGGGCCGCC
>JAYPUL010000072.1:4761-10317 GCA_038134005.1 Paracoccaceae bacterium
CCCACGAAAAATCGGCGATCCCCGCCGAGTAGACAAAATGAAACATTGGGCCGCCCCTTGGGCGGCCTTTTCATTTGGCGGGCTTCGTTCATAAAAGGCTTTAGGAAATAATGGTGATCGGTTAATTCAAATAAATTGGGCCGCCAAAACGACGGCCCATTTCATCGAAGGCTTAAATTGATCGTTCCCTCGAAAGAGTTAAATTGAGGCATTTAGGAAAAGGTGGTTACCCCAACAAACGCGCACTCTAACCATTCGATGAAAATATTCGCGCTAGTTTGCTCCACCAGACGCAAATGTGATACTTGGGGCGACCAAAGCAGTGATGGGCGGAGCCATCAACAACAATGAGATTATAACAACCTTTTTCATTATACCTCCAGAAATACACAACTATGTGGGCAAACGATCAGACCCCAAACTGACGTGCAAACCGTCAGTTAAGAGATCCGTTTGATGATCACCGCACCTAACCAGCTTGGGCCAATTTGTCCAAAATTGATACTACCCCGAAGGATAATTTTACCAAATTAGGTGAGTTTAAATTTAAATATCTGATTTATATGTGTAATTCGGCATCCTCCAAAATTCACAAATTATCATTTTGATCGTGATATTGAAATATCGACCCAAAACGAAAAAAGGCCACCGGATTCGATGGCCTTGCGACATTTTAAAAATCAAATGTCTATTTGCAACTTTTGGCGATGCGCCATCAGTGCATTCGTCGAGGGATCTTAGCCTGAACCAGAAGACGCAACAGCGGCCGCTGGGAACAAAACTGTTGTCATAACTGGTGCGCAGACAAGCATTGTGCAAAGTACGATTTTTTTCATTTTTTCTCTCCAATTTAAAAAAGTTTTACCGTTTTTAATCCGGCGTTATGGTAACACTTTGACGTGTTTTAGATTTTGAAATTGCAACTATTTGCAGTTACAAATTAGCATTATTGCTTTGTCGCTCCAATAAAATTTAGCGCGGTTTTGGGACATGGTCGTGGATGAAGGATTGACGCGAAATTTATTGCCATTCGTCCAAAATACATTCACATATCAATATATATCTTTGATTTTTAATAAATAAAGTTAAGCTGTTAAATTCCTGGCACCCCGAATAACACATAAAATAGGCATAACAATTTGCGTGGACTCACCCCCATTTGGGGGGCAAATTGCGCTCATCAAGAAATTCATTTTGACAATAATTTTATCGATATCTCACGTCATATTACGACTCAATCGGCAAGATTGCGCAGCGCCATGTAAGTTTACTTTCTGAGACAAGAAACCTAAGCTATAGTACTGGACAAAAAGATTGTTTTTCGGATGACCAAAACAAAATCAAAAACAAAAAAACCGAGCAGCGTACCAGACCGTAGCACACGGCAAAAAATAAAACGCGTTTTGATAATTGCGGGGGGCGGATGTGTTGCCGTGCTTTTATGCGCAGTCATCGCGTTGCGGTTTGTTCCCGTTTGGAAAACGCCTTACATGTGGGCACAACAACGTGAATTTGACGCGTTGGATTATGAATGGGTTTCCGTCGATCAAATTTCACCCGAAGTGCTATACGCCGTGGTCGCGGCCGAAGATGCCAATTTTTGCTTACATTGGGGATTTGACATGACCGCCATCCGGGGCGCCATCGCCGCGGGCGGCAAACGCGGGGCGTCAACAATTTCACAACAGGTCGTAAAAAACACGTTCCTATGGCATGGCCGCAGTTGGCCACGCAAAGCGTTAGAGGCAATCTTGACCCCAATCATCGAATTGGTGTGGAACAAACGGCGTATACTTGAAGTATACGTCAACGTCGCAGAGTTCGACCAAGGCGTGTTTGGTATCGAAGCGGCGGCGCAAAATTACTTTGGGATCGGCGCCGATGCCGTGTCCAGCGACGAAGCCGCGCTCTTGGCTGCGATCTTACCCGATCCCAAGGGCCGCTCCGCCGCCAATCCATCAAAATCGGTGCGAAAGCGCGCGATGGACATCATGGATGGCGCTGTTTTGATCCAAAAGGACCAAAGAACATCCTGTTTCATGGATTGAAACTTGTGTTAAATCACGGCATTCATTCGAAATAATCATCAATAGGACGCATTTAATGTTTCGGCTGTACCACTATCCCTTATCGCCTTTTTGCCGCAAGATCCGCTTGGTCTTGGCCGAAAAAAAGATCGAAGTGGACTTGGTCGAAGAAAAATACTGGGAACTAAACCCAGAATTCTTGCGCCGCAACCCCGCCGGTAAAGTACCTATTTTGCGGATTGACGGTCAAACAATGACCGAAAGCACCCCAATTTGCGAATATCTGGACGATATGTATCCAGATCCGAAATTGTATCCCGCCGATCCAATGACGCGCTACGAAGTGCGCAGGTTGGTTTCATGGTTTGATGACAAATTTCACAATGAAGTCACAACAAACCTTTTGTATGAACGGGTTCACAAAAAAGTCATGGGTCTAGGTTTCCCCGATAGCAAGAACGTCAAAGCGGGTGCCAAAAAGATCAAATTCCATTTGGATTACATGACATGGTTGTTGGAACACCGCCGTTGGTTGGCGGGTGATTCAATGACAATGGCCGATTTCGCGGCCGCTGCGCATTTGTCCGCGTTGGATTATATTTCGGATGTGGATTGGAACCGATCCGCGGTTGTCAAAGATTGGTACGCGAAAATCAAATCACGCCCTGCGTTTCGCAGCATTTTGGCCGATCAAATACCCGGGTTCCCGCCGCCGCGCCATTACAACGATCTGGATTTTTAATCGCGGCTGCGCGCGTCACTTCACATGCGTTCGGATCAGTTTTTCAATTTGTTGGGCCGGCATGGCACCTGATTGGCGGAACACCTCTTTGCCATCGCGGAACCCGATCATCGTGGGGATGCCCCGAATGCCCAATTTTTGCGACACGGCCTGATATTGTTCGGTGTTCAATTTCACCAAACGTGCCTTGCCTTTTAACGCCTGCGCCGCTTTGTTGAATTCGGGGGCCATGGCACGGCACGGTCCACACCATGGCGCCCAAAAATCAACCACCAACAATGTGTCATCCAATCCTTTGGCCTTGTCCAACAGTTGGGGCGTGATATCCAACGCTTTGTCCGACATCAATCCTTGGCCACAGTTTGCACATTTGGGCGTGTCGTTCATTTTGTCCTTTGGGGCGCGGTTGCCTTGGCCACATTTCAAGCAGGTCATTTTGACGTAGTCCATGATAAGACCCTCTATTTAACATTCAAAATTTAATATGTGTTTTAATCTGAAAGTTTCAAGAGGTCAAATCACGCCTTTGTCAGCCATCGCTGTGATGGTTGCATCGGAATACCCCAGCTCGGCCAAAATGGCCGCGCTATGTTCGCCCAGTGCGGGGATCGGATCCATCCGCGCCTCATCCCCCACCCCGCCCGGCGGCAGCAATGCGGGAATGGCGCCGACGGGTGTGTCAACCGACCGCCACCGATCGCGGGCGGATAATTGCGGATGCGCCCAAAGGGCGGCCATGTCATTGATATGGGCATTGGCGATGCCCGCGGTTTCCAAACGCGCGACCACCTGATCGGCGGCTAGATCGGCAAAGACAGTGCAAATGATTGCGGTCAAGGCGGCTTTGTTGGCCGATCGCGCCCCATTTGATTGAAACCGAGCATCGTTTTTCAAATCAGGCTGGAGCAGCACCTGATCACAAAACGCCGCCCATTCGCGTTCGTTTTGCAGTCCCAACATGACATCCCGCCCGTCCCCCGCAGGAAATGGCCCATAGGGGAAAATCGTGGCATGCGCGGCCCCTGCACGATCGGGGGGCGGCGCGCCGTCATAGGCGTAATACATGGGATACCCCATCCATTCGGCCAATGCCTCTAACATCGACACGTCAATGTTTGTGCCGCGCCCTGTTTGACCCCGTTGTATTAAGGCGGCCAGAATATTGGAATACGCATACATGCCGGCCGCAATATCGGCGACGGAAATACCCGCCTTTGCCATTTGATCGGGCGTGCCCGTGACCGATAAAAACCCCGCCTCGGATTGGATCAACAGGTCATAGGCTTTGCGATCGCGGTATGGGCCATCGGCGCCATAACCCGAAATGTTACAGGTGATCAAACGCGGATACCGGTCGGACAACGCGGCATAGGATAACCCCATCCGATCCGCCGCCCCAGGTGCAAGGTTTTGCACCAACACATCCGCCTTGGCCAAAAGCCCATGCAAGATATCCATCGCATCAGGGTGCTTTAGGTCCAAACACAGGCTTTCCTTGGATCGGTTGATCCAGACAAAATGCGATGCCATGCCTTTGGTGCGGGTGTCATAGCCACGGGCGAAATCGCCAACCATTGGGCGTTCGACCTTGATCACCCGCGCGCCCAGATCGGCCAGTTGACGCGTGGCAAAGGGTGCGGCAACCGCATGTTCCAGTGTAACAACCGTGATCCCAGACAGCGGCAGCATGTTAAAACGACCTTGGCAAATCTAACAGATGTTCCGCCACATAGGACAGGATCAGGTTCGTCGAAATCGGCGCGACCTGGTATAGGCGTGTTTCGCGGAATTTGCGTTCCACGTCATATTCGGCGGCAAAACCAAATCCGCCATGGAATTGGATACAGGCATTTGCCGCTTCCCAGCTGGCTTTAGCGGCAAGGTATTTCGCCATGTTTGCCTGTGCGCCGCACGGCAGGCCTGCATCGAACAAACGGCACGCTTCGAACCGCATCAGGTTTGCGGCTTCAACCTCGATATAGCTTTCGGCGATGGGGAATTGCACGCCTTGGTTTTGACCAATCGGGCGGCCAAAAACAACGCGGTCGCGGGCGTATTGCGTGACCTTGTCGATGAACCAATACCCATCGCCAATACATTCCGCCGCGATCAACGCACGTTCCGCGTTTAGACCATCAAGGATGTACCGAAATCCCATGCCTTCTTCGCCGATCAGGTTTTCGGCAGGAATTTCCAGATTGTCGAAAAACAATTCGTTGGTTTCGTGGTTCACCATGTTTTCAATGGGTTTCACCGTCATCCCATGACCAATCGCATCGCGCAGATCGACAATGAAAATTGACATGCCATGTGATTTTTTCGTGACTTGATCCAGCGGCGTGGTCCGCGCCAAAAGGATCATCAGGTCAGAATGCTGGATACGGCTGATCCAGACCTTTTGCCCGTTGATGACGTATTTATCACCTTTGCGCACAGCTGTGGTTTTGATTTTGGTCGTATCGGTGCCTGTTGTTGGTTCGGTCACGCCCATGGATTGCAATCGCAATGCGCCGCTGGCAATTTTAGGCAGGTAATGTTGCTTTTGCGCATCGGACCCATGGCGCAATAATGTGCCCATATTGTACATCTGACCATGACACGCGCCGGAATTACCGCCCGAACGGTTGATTTCTTCCATGATTACGCTGGCCTCAGCCAAACCTAGCCCCGATCCGCCGTATTCCTCGGGGATCAACGCGGCCATCCAACCCGCCTTGGTCAAGGCATCGACGAAGTCTTCGGGATATCCACGATCGTGGTCGATCTTGCGATGATATTCCGGGGGAA
>JAYPUL010000073.1:0-9557 GCA_038134005.1 Paracoccaceae bacterium
TTTATGGCGGACAGACAGGGATTCGAACCCTGGAGACGGTCTCCCGCCTACACACTTTCCAGGCGTGCGCCTTCGACCACTCGGCCACCTGTCCATGGATCGCGTTTTATCCGCATCATTGGGCAAATAGCAAGGGCGAAAACCAACTTTTTTCGCGAAAAATTATTCAACAAACAAAAGGCTCACGCGGCGGTTTTGTTTGCCTTTTTTTTCAATTTTGCCAATACGCACAGCTCCAATTTCAGCAGTCCGTTTTACATGTGTTCCGCCACACGGTTGCAAATCGATTTGCGTCGTATCGTCACCGATGCGAACCAATCGAACGCGACCTGCGCCCATGGGGGGACGCACCGACATAGTTTTAACCAGGTTTGGGTTGGCCTCTAATTCGGCATCTGTGATCCAACTTTGCGTCACTGCATAATCGGCATTTATGAGCGCATTGATCTGATCCGTTAACACATCTTTGTCATCAGGCGCGTCAGGCATATCAAAATCCAAACGCCCTTTTGTGGCGCCAATGGCACCACCGGACACTGGCAACGGTATGACAACCGACAACAAATGAAGCGCGGTGTGCATGCGCATGTGGGCATAACGTAGTTCCCAATCGATGACTTGGGTGACAGTTGTACCAACGGTAGGTAATGTTTGTCCGCCAGTGGGGACCAAGACAATTGAACCGTCTTCCCCCTTGATCGTGGTTTCAACGTCCAAAGACCCTGCGTCCCAAATCAATTGCCCCCGATCCCCAGGTTGGCCACCTGATGTCGCGTAGAAAAGGGATTGATCCAACACGACCCCGCCCAATTCAGTTAATGCGGTCACCAATCCAGGCGCAGTTTGAACATAACTATCTTGGATAAATAAAGGATCGGTCACGACGTACCCTTTTTAACGACATCGAAATTCTTGATGTAAATTTCACGTTGTGCAAACGGAATTTCGATTCCTTCGGCACCAAAACGTTCTGCGATTTGATGGTTCACTTCTGTTTTCACGACATTCATAAAGTTGACGTCGCGCAAAATCATACGCACATCGAAATTCAAACTATCCGCGCCAAAGCCTTGAAACACAACTGAGGGTGGAGGATCCAACAACACCAATGGTTGCGCCTTTGCTATATCTAACAAGATACTTTCAACCTTGCGCGTATCGGTGCCATATGCGACGCCGACGGGAACAATCAATCGTCCCACTTTGTTGCCGCGCGTCCAGTTGGTGACAACACCCGAAACCAAATCTGCATTGGGCACAATCACGTCCGTACGATCAAACGTTTCGATCCGCGTCGAGCGCACGGAGATATCGCGCACATATCCCATTTGCCCACCGACTTCGATCCAGTCCCCTTCGCTTACGGGGCGTTCGATCAACAAAATAATTCCCGAAACAAAATTGGACACAATATTTTGCAAGCCAAAACCGATGCCGACCGACAAGGCACCAGCAACGATTGCAAGTGACGATAAATCCAAGCCCGTCGACGAAATCGCAGCCATCGCCGCCAGGAATATACCAACGTACCCAAGGCCCGACACAATCGCATTTTGCGCCCCCACATCCATTTTGGTCTTTGGTAAAACCGTGCCACGCAACGCCGCTTGTATCAAACGTGTCAAACTATAACCGACGGTGAAAATCACAACGAAGGTCAGAAAATCCAACGGTGAAATTTGGGTGCCACCCAAAGAAATTCCATCTTGGAATTTGGTCCACACCTCAGTCAAATTCGCAACGCGTGCGCCCCAAATCAACGCAAGTGCAGGTAACGCCCCCAACACAATCACAAACCCAAACAATATTGGCAATAAACCGTCTGTATCGTCTTCTGATTTGGTCGTGAATGCCACATATACTTGATTAATAAGCGTTTGCAGAATGACAACCACGCCCATCAACGCAAGCGTTAGATAGGTTGGAAAAATCAATGCGTCTGCACCATTTGCGAATCCAATCGCACTTAAAATCGGCGTAGTGAACGCAATTAACACCCCAAATCGATAGACGAGTTTTGCCACCAAAATGGACAAACTTCCTGACCCGATGATTGCATCCTGCATATCCGATTTAAGGATGACCAAAAACCGCCACAACACAAACCCCGCAACGACCGTGGACGCCATTGTCCAAACGCCGAAAACCGCGTCAGAACCTGATTGAATCTCGATTATACGCGCGCCAAGATCATTGAGAACGTAGATCATCGTTCCCAAATTGAAATAACGCATAATCGTTCCCGCGTTTGGCAAACGATAAATTGCGCCTATCCCTGTGAACAAACGGCTGGAAAGAAAGCTCGCTACCAACAACATGATCATCCAATCGGGAACCGCCGAAAGGATCAAACGCCCCCGTAGGCCAAAGATTGGCAAAGCGTTTATTGCGTTGAACAACAACTGAACCGCAATGACGCGCAATATCATGACAACCAGATCAACCACAAAACCGTTTATCATTTGCGACGCACTATACGATGCCACGGATTGTGATACGCGCCGCGCCAAACGCGGGGCCCATGAAAACATGGCGAAAAACACAATCAAAACCAATATCAAACCCAGGATTCGGCTTTTCAATTCCGATTGAACCGACGCATTTGACAACGCACTAAGCGTTTCACCGGTTATCACGTTCACGGATTTCACAGCAGTTTCAACGCTTTCCAACCATGCCGCAGGTGCAAGCGGTGTGGGACCCAATTTCATAATTGTGTCTGTGCGACGTTCTAAAATGCGCTTATCTATTTCGCGAATAATGCCATCTGCACGATTATAGGCTTCTTGTGCACGAATGTTTGGCGCATTTAATTCGGCAATTTGGTCGTTTAATTCGTTACGTCGATCGGCGACCGGATCCACGCCGTCTTCGGGCACACCAGGTAACGCGGCCAATTGCGCTTTTAACGTATCAAGACGAAATTTATTATCGTTTTGACCTGTTAAAAAGGTTTCACGCCAAACCACAATTTGAGATCGCAAATCATCATAGGCGGCATCAGATGCGCGATCTTCTGACAAAACGGTTTCTGCGCGCACGGCAATTGCGTTCCATTTTTCATATTCGGCATCGGAAATTGTCTGCGCTAAAGCGACATGCGCGCCTATTATGATGAACGCCACGAAAGCGCGCAAAAAATTCACCATTGATCAATTATCCTCAAAAACACCGGGGATCGAAGACGGCGCCTTGTCTAACCACTTAGGCACAGGTAGGTTTTTCGATTTCAAAAATTCAGGATTGAACAACTTGGATTGATACCGGGTTCCATAATCACACAAGATCGTCACAATGGTATGGCCCGGCCCCAATTCACGCGCCAATCGAATAGCACCCGCAATGTTTACACCCGATGACCCCCCCAGACACAGCCCTTCGTGCTGCATCAAATCAAAAACAATCGGCAATGCTTCTTCGTCGGTGATTTGATATGAATGATCCGGGGTAAAGCCTTTTAGGTTTTCGGTAATCCGCCCCTGCCCGATCCCTTCTGATATTGAACCACCTTCCGATGCCAGATGACCGGTTGTGTAAAACGAATACAATGCCGCACCCATTGGATCGGCCAAACCAATTTTCACACCCTTTGGCTGAAGATATTCTGCGCAACCCGCCAAAGTACCACCAGATCCAACAGCACATATAAACCCATCAACCTTGCCGTCGGTTTGGGCCCAAATTTCGGGTGCGGTTGTTTCGATATGCGCACGGCGGTTTGCGATATTGTCAAATTGGTTCGCCCAAATCGCGCCATTGGGTTCAGTTTTAGCAAGCTCTGCGGCTAAGCGTCCCGAATAACGCACATAGTTATTTGGGTTTTTATATGGTGCGGCTGGCACTTGGACCAATTCCGCACCAGCAAGGCGCAACATGTCTTTTTTCTCTTGGCTTTGGGTTTCTGGGATAACAATCACAGTTTTAAAACCCATCGATGCCCCGACCAATGCCAATCCGATACCAGTGTTGCCGGCGGTTCCCTCGACGATGGTACCACCAGGTTTCAAAACGCCTTTTTCAACTGCATCCTTGATAATATATAATGCCGCACGATCTTTTACAGATTGACCCGGATTCATAAACTCGGCTTTTCCCAGAATTGTACACCCGGTTTCTTCGCTTGCGCGGCGCAACTTGATTAACGGAGTATTGCCAATGGCGGCTGCTAAATCCTGTGCATAGTTCATGAATATGTCCTCTTACTGGTTATCCAAGATGTAATTCGCTTGGTCTCAAGACACAAGGTCGTGGTTACGATATTGCGCCAACCACAAAAGCGCCGTTGTTAATGGCAAAACGCGACATTGACCTGTCATGACTAAATCCATCGCCGCATCAAATGACATTATGTGGGTGCGAATATCTTCGCCTTCGTTTTGTAAACCGCCAATTCCATCATCATAACCGGACAAATCACAAAGCCCTAAAAAGAAATGAAAATATGATGTCGACGCACCTGGACTTGGATAGCCTTCAAACATCGGCTTTAATACAACATCCGTCAAGCCGGCTTCTTCTTTGGCCTCGCGCTCTGCGGCTTCGATCGGGGTTTCCCCCAAATCGATCATGCCAGCGATTGGTTCATACATCCAAGGCAAACGATCGCCGCGACCCCAAGGCCCCATGCGAAATTGTTCGACCAATAATATTCGGTCTCCAACGGGGTCAAAGGGCAAAACCATCGCCGCGTCTCGGCTTACAAACAATGCACGATCCAAGGGCTCTGACATCGAACCATCAAAGCGACGATGACGCAATGTGACGTCTTTTAACGCATAAAATTTGGTATACGCGCTGTCGTGTGCCAAGATCTCAACAGCACAATCGCCTGGACCATTTTCAGCACGTTCACGATCATCTGCCTGCGCGATGGCCCATGCATGTGCACGGTATTCACAAAAAGGATACCAACGATCAAAATCCTGCGGGTCAATCTTGCCAAATTGATCCATCAACTCTCGGATCGCGCGCCGAATTGTTATCCCCCACGACGTTTGCCAATCGGCCAAATTCCATGGCCGATCCGACACCACACTTTGATCATGACAATAATAAACCAATACTTCATGTTCACCCAAATCCGTGTGAACACGTACCGTTTCGGGTTCATAAACAAAACCGCTTTCGTAAAAATCCAAACGCTTGATATCAATGTCACTCAAATTCGGTACGTAAAGACCCTGCGTCACGCGCCCGATCTCGGGAATAATGACCGGATAATTCTGCGTCTTTGCCCAATAGGCACCATGATCCATCAAACGCGCCGGATACATTTCAATTGTATCACGGGACCGATCTAAAACGATTTCTAACAATTCCAGATCGCACAAAGTTCCGTAAAAAAACATCGCCGACATAGTGGTCATCCTTGCAAAACTGTCCTTTGACTAACCTAAACTGATGCAGGGGCCCACATAGGAAAATCAAACTTGCGTTCATTTTCTGTCAAAAAATATCCTCGCCGAAGGCAATAGCGACCTAAACCTCGGAACCACGATTGGAATACGCATCTAACGCGCGATCACGGCCTTCTTTCAAACCGACAATCGGTGACGGATAAGCACAATTTGACGATAACGCCCACCGCTTGGGAACCGCGTCGAAATATGAAACCGCCGTCTGCGTCGGACGCGCGCGTCCCTCCGCGATCCATTGCGCTTTATATAGCCCCTTTTGATCAAACTTTTCCAATTGCGTATCGGGATTGAAAATACGGAAATACGGGGCGGCATCTGGACCGGATCCTGCCGCCCACTGCCATCCCATAGCATTGGCGGCTGGATCCCAATCCACCAAACACTCTTCAAACCATTTCAAGCCAATGCGCCAATCTGTCATCAAATGTTTGGTCAAATAGGACGCAACAATCATCCGTCCACGGTTGTGCATACGCCCCGTGACATACATTTCGCGCATGGCGGCATCCACAAAAGGAACGCCTGTACGCCCCTGTTTCCATGCAATAACATGGGGGTGCGTGTCATCTAAATTCCAAGGGAATTGATCCCATTCCTCACGCCAATTCCGGGTTAATATATGGGGCGTGTGAAACATGAGATGGTACGCAAATTCGCGCCATACAACTTCTTTCAAAAATGTCTCTGCGCCGCGTGATCCAGATTGAAGGCGCGCAAAGCCCGCGTGCCAACATTGATGCGGGCTAATTTCCCCTAAAGCTAAGTTTTCCGACAACCCAGATGTTCCCATCACAGACGGAATATCACGGCGTTCTTTATAGTGGTCGATTCTATCGGCGCAAAATTCGGCCAATCGATTTTGGGCTGCATCTTCGCCGATCCGCAAATATGGCGCAACAACGCCCGCGCCCCGACGCATTGCATGACCAAGCGCCCAATTTTCTAACGCTTCGCTTTCAGGAAACGACGATGGTGCAACAATGCCCGTAGGACGTTTCAGTGGCGTGGCAACGCCACGGTCGCGCACGGCATTCCAAAATGGTGTATAGACGCGAAAAAATCCACCTGTTTTGGTTGCAACATCCCAGGGTTCGAATAAGACGTGGCCGCCAAAACTGCGCGCGTCTATCCCCTTTTCTGCAAGGTCAGATTTTATTGCCGCGTCGCGCTCAATCGCATTCGGATCATAGGTCCGCGCCCAGTACACTGAACCTGCCCCAGTTTGAGCAATCAACGCATCTAATACGGTTTTTGCGTCTCCGCTGCGCAAAATTATTTTTGAACCTATCGCTTTATAGGCCTGCATAAGATATGCCAATCCTAACCCAAGCCGCCATTTCGGTGCCGCCCCCAGATCGTCAATGGATGTATCCCGAATGAAAACCGGAATAATAGGCCGCCCGCTTGCGATGGCGGCAGTTAAAGCCGAGTTATCGGACAAGCGAAAATCGCGACGGATCCAATAAAGAATGGGGGCGTTTGTCATTTTGTTTCCTTTTTCGCGATTGATCGCGCACGCAGATCAAAGAACATCGTCCAATGCGTTCAATAGATGATCTATCTCGGCCTTTTGCGTATAGTGAACAAAACTTAACCGCAAAACATTTGTGTCCTGCGCAACACCCAACGCCGCCAATGGGCGCACCGCATAGAAATCGGATGATCCCGCCATAATACCCTTTGACGCCAATGACTTCGCCAAATCATCCGCGCGTCGCCCCACATCCAAAGCAACGGTTGGGGCACGTCGGTTGGCATCATCGGGTCCTAGAAGACGGGCTTTATTCGTGGTCGAACAGTATTTTAACAACGGTTTTAAAAGGGTGGCTTCGTGATCGCGGAAAAGATCGTGCACTGCATGCGATTTATCGCGTAGAGATTTGATTTCATTTGAAAAATGATGATCGTACACAGCGGAAAAATAATCGACCAAACCGCTGCAAGCAGCCACCTGAGCATGATCTGGTCCTGCGGGTGTAAACCGTTTGTACAAAGCATCCGCGTTAAAATAATGCGCTTGATTAGGCAAGGTAAATCCAAAGTCACGTCGCACAACCATCACCCCCTGATGTGGGCCATAGGTTTTATAGGCAGAGAACATGTAAACGTCAGCCCCCAACGCGCCAACATCGGGTAGACCATGCGGCGCATAGCTTACGCCATCGACCACAACAAACGCCCCTGCTGCATGTGCGATTTGTGCAATCTCAGCCACGGGATTGATATCGCCAACCACGTTGGAGCAATGGGGAAAGCACACCAATTTAACGCAGTCATCCAAAAGATTTTTTAATGTCTCTAATTCAAGGATCCCAGTCGTTGGATTGATCGACCATTCCCGCACCTCAATCCCGCGATCGGCCAGACGACGCCACGCGCCAGAATTGGCTTCGTGATCTTGGTTCGTGACAATGATTGCGTCACCGTCGGACAACCATTCCCCAACCGCCTTGGCCAACACGTAAACGTTTTGGGTGGTGGATGGACCAAATGATACTTCTTCGATATCGACCCCCAAGATTTGCGAAAGACCCGAACGCGCCAAATCCATTTCGTCGCCGGCCAAACGGCTGGCTTCGAAAAAGCCATAGGGTTGTACTTTGCGTTCGTTGTAAAACCGGAACAGACGATCAATCACCTGCTGGCAGGTATAGCTGCCGCCCGCGTTTTCAAAAAATGCCTGATCCCGCAGAACGGGTTCGGAAAAGGCCGGGAATTGCGAACGGATAAAATCGATGTCTAATTGCATAGTCAAACCCTCTTGTTTCGGGGCATTGATACATCTAATGGCGGCAGAAACAAGACCAATGCCGCGCCATTTGACCCGTTTCATGCCTGCGGCGCGAGTATTTGTTCAAAGGTGAAACTGGGGGCGCGTGGCCCCCAAGTTGTTAAGCGTTTACATCAACGACAACGCGGCCTTGAACCTGACCTTTAAGAATGTCTGCCCCAAGCTTCGGCAGATCAGACAGAGTTGCAGGGTGGATCATTGCCTCAAGCTTGTCCATCGGAAGATCAGCGGCGATGCGTTGCCATGCGCGTACGCGGTTGTCATAGGGTTGCATCACGCTGTCGATCCCCAAAAGGTTTACACCGCGCAGCAAGAACGGGATCACCGTTGCCGGAAGGCTCGCGCCCCCCGCAAGACCCACGGCCGCGACAGCAGCGCCGTATTTCATTTGGCCCAAAGCACGCGCCAGCATCGGACCACCCACGGCGTCAACACAGCCCGCCCATGTTTCCGCCTCAAGCGGGCGTTTTGTGGTTTCGTTGATCTCATCGCGGGCTACAATTTGGGTGGCCCCCAATGATGTCAGATAATCCGCAGCCTCGGGGCGGCCAGTTACGGCGGCGACCTCATGGCCCAGTTTGGCCAAGATTGCGGTTGCGACCGATCCAACACCACCCGCAGCGCCCGTCACCAAAACGGGGCCAGAACCGGGGGTGAGCCCATGATCCTCAAGCGCCATCACCGCCAACATTGCGGTAAAGCCTGCGGTACCGACCGCCATCGCTTGCCGTGTTGTTAGACCAGCGGGTAAAGGGACCAACCAATCGCTTTTTACCCGTGCTTTTTGCGCGTAACCGCCCCAATGGACTTCGCCCACGCGCCAGCCGGTCAAGACGACCTTATCACCGGGTTGATAGCGTGGATCGTTTGATGTTTCGACAATCCCTGCGAAATCGATGCCAGGCACGTGAGGATAAGTGCGCACCAAACCACCGCCTGGGCCGATGCAAAGGCCATCTTTGTAGTTCACAGTTGAAAAATCAACGGCGACCACAACATCGCCCTGAGGCAAATCATCCAGCGAAATTTGTTGTACGGCGGCAGATGTTTTGCCTTCGTCATCTTTGTTTACGACCAATGCCTTAAACATGTGCTTTCTCCTTAAATCCAGAATTTGTTTTGGACAGTGGCCGTGCGCAGACCTGCGCCCGTATCCACGGTCAATGTCGTGCCAGCGTCCCAATGATCACGATCTATCATCCCAATGGCGACGTTGGTGTTGAAATCAGGCGACCATGCGCATGACGCAATCAAGCCGACCTGTTGTGCGCCGGCTAAAACAGGCCATCCCATGTTGGGCGGCGGCAAATCTCCGTCCCCCGAAATTGCTACGGGTCGAATTTGGCGTG
>JAYPUL010000074.1:0-9336 GCA_038134005.1 Paracoccaceae bacterium
TCGGGATCAACCGCTTTCAGCGCACTTGGACCGGTATAGAGTGATTCCGATTCTGTGCCATTGGCTTCGGCGATTTGATGTCGGTCGAATAAGAAATGGTAAAAGGTGACCGAATCTGATTCTGTATCCACATCGACCCCATCAATTTGCACCAGGTGTTCCGCCACCGCCACATCCGGCAAGACCCGACAAAGATAGACCCAAAACAACGAACAAACGGTTCATAAAAATAATCCCAAATTAGGCTTGGCTACCCAAACCCAACAATATCGCAGCAAAATTAATATTTAAAAAACTATCACAAATAAGGCGCGAGTTGATAATTTTCGCGCACTTATCCGATTTTATCTTGGGTCTTGGTATCGAAATCCGATGCGTCGTGGCGTTCATGCAACTGTAAATGCGCATCACCAAACGCCCGGTTCACCATGCGGCCACGTTGCACCGCCGGGCGTGCATCAATGTCATTGGCCCACCGCACAACGTTTTTATATGACGCCGCATCCAAAAATTCTGCGGCACTATACAAACGGCCCAAAACGAATTGACCATACCACGCCCAATTCGCGATATCCGCGATTGTGTATGTGTCACCGGCCAAATAGGGCACTTCGGCCAAACGACGGTCCAAAACATCCAATTGACGCTTGGCCTCCATCGAATACCGATCAATCGCATATTGTATTTTTTCGGGCGCATAGGAATAGAAATGGCCAAAGCCACCGCCCAAATAAGGCGCGCTGCCCATTTGCCAAAAAAGCCAATTTAAACATTCCGTCCGACCGGCGGGATCCGTCGGCAAAAACGCCCCAAAGCGTTCGGATAAGTATAATAGAATCGATCCAGATTCGAACACGCGTTGCGGTTTATCACCGCTAAAATCCATCAAGGCCGGAATTTTGGAATTTGGGTTCACCTCAACAAAGCCCGAACCGAATTGATCACCGTCGCCGATTTTAATAAGCCACGCATCATATTCCGCATCTGTGTGGCCCAATGCCAACAATTCTTCGAACATCACCGCGACTTTGACACCATTTGGCGTGGCCAAGGAATACAATTGGAATGGATGCACACCGCGCGGTAAATCTTGGTCATGGGTCGCACCCGCAACAGGACGGTTGGTGCTAAAGGCTTGTGGGCCTGCATCCTTGATCCATTCCCATACTTTGGGGGGCACATAATTTGCGGTGCTGGTCATGTCATATCCTTACTGCGATCACAGTTTAGGATGATCTATGTGTTTGGTGTTGCAATCTCAAGAGGCGAAAACACACCTGGTCAAAATGGGGGTTTGAAACCAAGGGATCGACCATGCCCCATGTTCGGCGTGGTCGGTTTTATTCCGGCGCGATCACGCCTTTGCGCAACATGATACAACCGTAAAATCGTCGTTCGCCCGTTTGGATAATGGCATAGGATTGTTTTGCCTGTTCATAAAACGCAAATCGTTCAACCGCGACCATCGCCCTCTGCCGCGTTAATGACGGCTTGGGCTTCGATTTGAACGGGGGGGATATGTGCAGGGTCATCGACGACCTGCATGCGCATGGCAAAATCATCGACAAAGGTGTCCAGCGGCATAACAGACAAAATCGCCCGCATCGCGTCAGGTGTCGACATGTTGTCCATCATGACGGGCCGTCCAAAGGTTGTCGATTTGGCAACCGACTGGGCGGGAAAGTTCGTGTCCGTGATCACCACAACATCCCCGTGGCCCATGGACCGCAAAATATACAAAACATCCGCCGTCAACGCGGGATCAAGGTTCTTAAGCATAACAATGGCCTTTTGGTTGCGTGACATCACAGTATCGAGGGTCGAAAATTTGATCAATCATCAAATGGCATGCGTTTTCGCAATCCTGCCGCCTGTGATCATCTTATGGATCAGGGGTAAAAATTTTCTATGCGCAACACCCGCCATGCACCGACGTATTACCGATCACGGTTTTCGGGCCCAGCGTCGCGCCACACTTGCAATGGGCAAGACTTCGTTGCACGATCCCAGAAACAGGATCGACGAAAAAGGACACGCCCCCGTGAAAGCATTTTTGGACCCCCGCCAATCGAACCATGATCCACAGTATTTCATCACCAGCGGATCCATTAAGCCCAACCCCGAACAACCCCGCCGAGTTGAGGTATTGCGCGACGGTGCAGAACGCGCTGGGTGCCATTTCGAAACCCCAACCGATTTCGGCATCGCGCCGATCGCAGCCATTCACACCCCGCGGTATTTGACGTTTTTGCAAACGATCTTTGCCCGCTGGCAGCACATCGAAAATGCAGGATCAGAAGTGATCCCGAATATTCACCCCGCCAACAGGACCGACAGTTATCCAAAATCCGCCGTTGGACAAGCCGGGTTCCATCAGGCCGATACCGCCTGTCCCATCAATGGCGAAACCTGGACATCGGCCTATTGGTCGGCACAAACGGCGGTGTCGGCGGTTGAACATATTTGTAACGGCAATGATTACGCCTATGCGCTATCCCGCCCACCTGGGCACCATGCTTTTGCGGATCTGGCGGGGGGCTTTTGTTTCCTTAACAACTCGGCGATCGCCGCAGAAGCGTTTCGGATCAAAGGGTTCCGACCCGCCATTTTGGATGTTGACGTACATCATGGGAATGGAACCCAAGGGATATTTTATGACCGCAATGACGTGTTGACCGTTTCCATTCATGCCGACCCCGAACGGTTCTATCCGTTCTTTTGGGGCCATGCCCACGAACACGGCACCGGCCAAGGCGCGGGGTTCAATGTGAACGTACCCTTGGCACGCGGGACAGGCGATGATGATTACCTTGTTGCATTGGAGCGCGCCGCGCAATCGATACGGAATTATGGGGCAAATGTCTTGGTCGTTGCCTTGGGATTAGATGCCTATGAAAACGACCCCCTGCGTGGTTTGGCGATCACCACAGACGGTTTTGCCCGCATCGGTCAAGCGATTGCCAAATTGGGCATCCCGACCGTCTTTGTTCAAGAGGGTGGATATTTATCCGAAGAATTAGGGCAAAACCTAACCAGCTTTATCAAGGGCGTTCAACACGCTTAATCGGCATCACCCGCGTCATTTTGCGTGGTAAACATCGCGTAATACAACCCCGCCTGGGCCATCAAAACATCATGCGTGCCGCGTTCAACGACGCGGCCGCCATCCACCACATAAATCATGTCAGCCCCTGTGATCGAGGCCAATTTATGGGTAACAACAATCCGTGTTTGGGTGGTGTTTCGGGTGAAAAAAGCATCATTGATCAATGTTTCCGTGACAGGATCCAACGCAGACGTCGCTTCGTCCAAAATCAGGATTGGTGTATCCTTAAGAAAGGCACGTGCAATGGCGATACGTTGTTTTTGCCCGCCTGATAAATGCGCGCCCTTGGGACCAACAGGCGCATCGCCGCGCGCGGTCAAAAGATCCAAAATCTGCGCTTTTTCGGCCGCAGCTAGGATCGCCTCTTGGGGGGCATCGGGTTTGGCATAGGCGATATTTTCATAGATGGATTTATTAAAAATAACGATGTCTTGCGCAACGATATTGATCGCGTTGCGCAGTGACGCCAACGTCAGTTCATTGATCGGCGTTCCGTTGACCGAAATCTGCCCAGAGGTGCGATCATAAAGCCGCCCGATCAATGCCAAAATGGTCGATTTACCCGATCCCGTCGCACCGACGATGGCTGTTGTTTTACCGGCGGCAATATCCAAAGATACGTCATGAATGACCTGCGTGCCATCCGCATATGCGAAATCAACGCGATCAAACGACATCGCGACAGGGGTCGACGTATCCAATTCAATCTTATCGGTGCGGTCTTCGATGTCCAAAAACAAGACACCCCGCACGCTTTGTAATAGGATTAGATTCGATTGGATTTTAACAAAAAACGCCCCAAGGTTTTTGGCAGGATCAAACAAAATAACCAAGCCCAACAGAAACGAAATGATGCCCGCGCCGTCCAAATTACCCGCCCCCTGAAGGGCAATGTATCCACCAATTCCGATGACCAAGATAAAGAACATCGCGGATGCCAAATCAATGATCGGCAACATGATGGCATTTGCGCGTTGTAACCGAATGGCCAAATCATGCAGCGTTTGCGCGGCCCCGTTCAAGCGGTTCGTTTCGCTGGTCTCTTGTGATGACAATTTGATCGTGCGCATCCCCGTCGCCATTTCATCGATGCTGGTCAAATATTCGCCTGTTGCGGCTTCGGATTTTGATTGGATTTGCTTGATCCGTTGCGATGTCAGGTTAATGGCCAACGCAATCAACGGAATAACGATCAAGGCAAAGGCAAACATAAAGGCCGATTTGTAAATCAAATACCCCGACACAACCAAAATCGTGATAAAATCACGCATCGCGTTCACGCTGGCTTGGCTTACAAAACTGCCCAAGGCTTGGACTTGGTTCACCAAACGCAAAATGACTTCGCCCGGTGGATTGGCATCAAAATAGGATTGTTTGACCTGAACCAAATGGCCCGTCAAATCACGACGAAGTTCAAATGTGGCACGGTTTGCTATCTTGGCCGAATTAACAGGGATCAAATAGCTGCCCAGCGCGCGAAACAAAAATATGGCTAATGTAATCGCACATATACGCGCCAATTCCGCCAAAGATCCCTTTTCGAAAATAACCCGCAGGCCCTTTTCAGTGAGGGACAGAAATTGTTGATACACCACACCCTGAACCACAATCAGGACAAATATAAACATCAACTGCCACGCATAGGGTTTCAGATAGCGTTTGAAAAACCACGAAAGGTTTTGCTTGTCTTGTGGTGAAAACAGCTTGGATTTCATCGATCTTTCGCCTTGGCCTTTGGGTTGTCTTTCATTAACGGGCATCCCGCAATATCACAAGACTTGGCGGACGGGGATAAAAAAATACGGCCCGCGCAATGGCGGGCCGTAGACATAGGATTACGTCAGATCACGCCCAAGGACGTTCTGCCGCCAATTTGGCTTCGTATGTATCGATGGATGACGCTTTTTCCATCGTCAAACCGATGTCATCCAAACCATTCAACAAGCAATGCTTTTTAAATGAATCAACGTCGAATTTGAATTCTTGGCCATCGGACGTAGTGATCGTTTGGGTTTCCAGATCCACGGTCATACGGGCGTTTTCACCTTTTTCCGCGTCAGACATCAGAACATCGACAACATCCTGTGGCATCACGATGGGCAGGATACCGTTTTTGAACGAGTTGTTGAAAAAGATGTCCGCAAACGATGTTGAAATGATCGCTTTGATCCCGAAATCGGCCAAGGCCCAAGGTGCGTGTTCGCGTGATGACCCACAGCCAAAGTTATCGCCCGCCACCAAAATTTCCGTATTGCGGTATTGAGGTTTGTTCAAAACAAAATCAGGCAATTCATTGCCCTGACGGTCATAACGCATTTCGTCAAACAGGTTCACACCTAGGCCCGACCGTTTGATGGTTTTTAGAAAAACCTTAGGGATGATCATGTCTGTATCGATGTTCACCAATGGCATGGGTGCCGCAATACCGGTTAGTTTTTGAAATTTATCCATTGTTAGTCTCCTTTGCCTTTTCAGGCGTAGATCGCCATTTCCAACCCTTGCGCGTCGCGGGACGGGCGGGATGGAAACGTCACATGAGTATTCGTTTGTACGCGCGTCGCGGACCACGCAAGGACCGCGGCATCAATCAGGTCATCAGGGGATGCGGTATGTTTATCCTTCAATGGGGCGGCCAATTTGACCAAATCAAATCCCAAACGGGCCATGTGGCCCGCGCGGGTGATCAACCCTTTGACCGATTTCTTGCTGGCCACGATGGGCGCACCGGTGAGTGTCGCAAAGGACACCTCGGGGTGGGCTTCGTGCAGCACGACATCGGTCAAGGTTTGCGCGGCATGATCCGCTTCCGCAATTTTGGGACAGATGTTCCACGTCTGTTTAGAAAGCTTTTTGCCCAAAATATCGGCGTTCATCTGGCTTGCACTGGCATAGGTGTCACAGCCCAAGGCCTGACGACAGGGCGCATTGAACAAAGACGATGCTTTGCCTTGCAACACCTGCCGCGCGGCGGCCTCAACAGGACGATCCGCGGGCCCATTGGACAAGCCGATGGGCATATCAATCAGCGCAAGGCGAATTGCATTGTCCCGGATCACATCCACCAAACGCGTTGCCCAAACGGTAAACGCACCTGCAAAATCGCCAGCATCGACGACAACGGCAATCCAGCCGTCTTTGTAACCGTCTATGCCAGCAACCCGCATCTTACATCATATCCCGAACGTCGGTTAGGTGACCGGTGATTGCAGCAGCAGCGGCCATCGCAGGCGACACAAGGTGTGTGCGGCCTTTGTATCCCTGACGTCCTTCAAAGTTGCGGTTCGATGTGGACGCGCAACGTTCACCTTCGGACAGCTGATCGGGGTTCATGGCCAAGCACATGGAACATCCCGCCATACGCCATTCAAAACCCGCCTCTTTAAAGATGTCGGCCAAACCTTCTTCTTCGGCTTGGGCACGAACCAAACCAGAGCCAGGCACAACCATTGCCCGCATACCGTCTTTGATTTTCTTACCTTTAAGGATTGCTGCCGCAGCACGCAAATCTTCGATACGGCCGTTGGTGCAAGATCCGATAAACACGGTATCAATCGCGATGTCGGTCAATTTTTGACCCGCTGTCAGCCCCATGTAATCAAGCGCGCGTTTGACGGCCTCGACCTTACCACCCTTGAACGACTCAGGTGCTGGAACCACGTCAGTGATCGGCAAAACGTCTTCGGGCGATGTGCCCCATGTCACAACGGGTGCGATATCTTCGCCCGCGATTGTGATGACTTTGTCGAAATGCGCACCTTCATCGGTGAAGAGCGTCCGCCAATAGGCCTCGGCGGCTTCCCATGCGGCGCCTTTCGGGGCATGTGGGCGGCCTTTGCAATATGCGAATGTCTTGTCATCAGGCGCGATTAGGCCGGCGCGTGCGCCACCTTCGATCGCCATGTTACACACGGTCATACGGCCTTCCATTGACAAATCGCGGATCGCTTCGCCACAATATTCAATGACGTAACCGGTGCCGCCGCCTGTGCCAGTGTGACCAATTACGGACAGAGTGATATCCTTGGCGGTCACGCCTGGGCGCAGTTTGCCGGTGATTTCCACCTTCATGTTTTTGGATTTCTTTTGGATCAACGTTTGCGTTGCCAAAACATGTTCCACTTCGGATGTGCCGATACCGTGGGCCAGCGCACCGAACGCACCGTGCGTCGCAGTGTGGCTGTCGCCACACACAACGGTCATGCCGGGCAATGTCCAGCCCTGTTCGGGGCCAACGATATGCACGATGCCCTGACGTACGTCTGACACAGGGTAATAATGAATGCCAAAATCCTTGGCATTTTTGTCCAAAGCTTCGACCTGAATACGGCTTTCTTCGTTTTCGATGACGCCAGAGGCGCGATCCAGCGTCGTTGGCACGTTGTGATCCGGCACAGCGATTGTTTTTTCGGGTGCGCGCACTTTACGGCCGGCCATACGCAGACCTTCGAACGCTTGGGGTGACGTCACTTCGTGAACAAGGTGACGGTCGATGTACAACAAGCTTGTGCCATCTGCGTCCTCGGATACGACATGGGCATCCCAGATTTTATCATAGAGTGTTTTTGGGGCGGTCATTTCATTCCTCTCCCACTAGAGTTTGTAAATTTTGGTGATGTTCGGGGCCTGTGGCGTCACAGGCTGGCAAGCACAGTGGTCATAGCGCCAAAAAACCGCCAAGGCAGCCGCGCACGATCATCCATGTTGAATCTTTGTTTCATGGCGCATTGGATACAATATGTAACCGAGTCTCGCAAGGTGTGGAATTTTGGAAGCGAGAGCCCGCTTGAAAACTCGCACCCAATATGATACATTGTGATATTAATTTGATATCACTCTTCTATGTAGGCATATATATGGGTAATTTCATATTTTTTATTTCAGGGCTGCTTGCGGTCCTATTCTTTTTGCTCGGGTTTTTTATAAACCAACCCGAACAATCGCGCGTGATCACGCTTTTGGGGAAATACAAATATACTGATCCACACGCGGGGCTTCGGTGGGCACCGCCATGGTATTTTCCACACTTTAAAGTGTCCCCACGACTTCGCAATTTCGAAACCGAAAAAAGCAAAGTTAACGACGCAAATGGTAACCCGATTGAGATTAGCGTGATCGTGGTGTGGCGGGTAAGTGATGCAGCCAAGGCAACTTTTTCTGTAGATGATTTTGTAACCTTCGTTCATCGCCAATCGGAAAGTGCGGTCCGCAACTTGGCAACACGTTTCCCATACGATTATTCGATGAAAGAAACGGAACATGGGCTGACGTTGCGCGCAAATCCAGAAGAAATTTCGGAACTCTTGCAAAATGAAATCGCGTTGCGCGTGGCCGAAGTGGGCGTCGAAATTGTTGAAGCGCGTATTAATCACCTTGCCTATGCTGTTGAAATCGCAAGTGCCATGTCAAACGGCAACAAGCAGCTGCAATTTTGGATGCCCGTGAAACCATTGTTCAGGGGTCTGTTCTAATCGTAAAATCAGCCATCGAAGAATTAGAAAAATCCAAGGGCTTTGAACTGGACCCTGAACGCAAAGCAGCAATGATTTCAAACCTATTGGTCGTTCTCAGCAGTAATTCTGAACCAACGCGAGTCGTTAATACAGGAAGTCTATATTAGATCGTGGCAAAAAAGAAATCATATCCACTTCGCGTCCAAGCCGAAATCTTGGACGCGTTGAATATTTGGGCCACAGATGATTTGCGGAGTCTTAATTCGCAGATCGAATTTGTCCTGCGTGATGCGCTGTACAAAGCTGGTCGATTAAAAAAAGTATCTGTTGTACCAATCCACGATAGGAACGGCGAGGATTAATCCCATCGGGACAGAGCATCTTCGTCTTCGGGCTTGGCTTCGACCCAGCGGGCGGTGCCGTTTACGAATTCTTTTTTCCAAAACGGTGCGCGGGATTTTAGGTAATCCATCAGGTATTCAGCCGCCTCAAACGCGTTCACGCGGTGGCGGGCGGCGGTGGCGACCATCATGATCATGTCGCCTGGTTTCAACGCGCCATAGCGGTGAATGACCAACACGTCGCCCAGATCCCAACGGTCCCTGGCATATTCCGCGAATTTGGCAATCGCGGCTTGGGTCATGCCGGGGTAATGTTCAATCTCCATCACATCCAGACCGCCCAGTTCATCGTCACGCACGATGCCTGTGAACGTCACGACGGCGCCCATGTGGGTATGCCCTTTGGCGAATTCATCCGCGATCGCGCCAAAATCAAACG
>JAYPUL010000075.1:0-9037 GCA_038134005.1 Paracoccaceae bacterium
CGGAGGAGGGACTTGAACCCCCGACACGCGGATTATGATTCCGCTGCTCTAACCAACTGAGCTACTCCGCCGACGTGCGTCCGTTTAGGCGGTTTGAAACTTGGCGTCAAGAGGATGTGACATGAAAATCTGAAAATTTATTGCCCCAGGTCAAAGCGTTTATGTGCAATTAAATCACCATCACCATTTGCCTTGATACGGGCACATGTTGGTTCAATGGCTTCAAAAGTGACAGCCATTTGAAATGCATTTGCATGGATCAAACGTTTGTTGTCTACGACCAATGCCACGTGCCCCCGCCAAAACAACACATCATTTCTGCAAAAATCATCCGAATTAACATGCTCTCCGAAGGTTGCGCATTGTTGATCGCTATCGGCAGGAATGGCCACGCCACACATTTTAAACGCCAATTGCACCAAACCAGAACAGTCAATGCCAAACGGCGAATTCCCCCCCCAAAGATAGGGCGTGCCCAACAGCATTTCGGCGATGGATGCAGGATCAGAATGCACCGCTTTAATAGATCTTAATTGAACAGCTGGAACCCAGCCATATTCACAAAAAAGGTACCCATCTTTTTCGGCAGTCACGCACAGTCGCACGCCCATCGGTAAAAGAGCAGTGTCGCGGGATTTGAAAGATGGATCGCGATACGCGATGGCAAATTTTTTCGCCACCCAGTGCGTGCTTTCATCATCAAGCGAAAGCACGTCAGACCGAATATATCCAACATACCCGTCATGCGTATTTTGAATGAATGACCATCCGTCACGTTGGTCAAACTCCAAAACCAAATCTCCAGCGACCAATTGTCGATCACGCGGCCCGTTCGGTCTTGCACACAAATCTACGATTGGGGCCGCAATTCTTTTTTGGGTTCCCTTTACGTATGCGTGATGATCGTGAACACCAATCAACGCATCACTGGCCACAAATTCATTTGCGGCCAATGTGCGCCTATCCACGGCTGTTCACCCATTCGCTGATGGCCGAGAACAACGCACGTGGCCCTTGTGTCGCGCCACCTTTGGGCCGACCTGGCAACGATGCCGGTGTCCAAGCATTTATATCAAAATGCATGTATCGCAAAGGATCGGACACAAATCGACGTAAAAATAGTGCTGCCGTTATCGCACCAGCATGACCACCTCCGGGGGCGTTATCCAAATCGGCGATTCCAGGTTCGATCATGCGTTCATAAGGATCCCAAAATGGAAGTTCCCAAACAGGATCTTGGGTGGACACAGAGGCTTTTTTCAATGCCTCTGTCATCGTCTGATGATCGGAAAAGAAGGCTACAAGGTCAGATCCGACTGCAACGCGTGCGGCACCGGTCAATGTGGCCATGGAAATAACAAGATCAGGGTCATCTTCGCATGCATATGCTAAAGCATCAGCCAAAACCAATCTGCCTTCGGCATCGGTGTTGTTAATTTCAACAGAAAGCCCTTTTCGCGATATCAAGATATCCTGAGGACGGAATGCATTTCCCGACACGGCATTTTCGACCGCGGGTATCAAAAGCCTAAGCTGAACCTGCAAATTCAAACCCATGATCATGGACGCCAAGGCCATCGTATTCGCCGCCCCGCCCATATCCTTTTTCATAAGCCCCATTCCAGAGGCAGGCTTTAGGTCCAGTCCCCCCGTGTCGAAACAAACGCCCTTTCCCACCAAAGTAACCTTTGGACCAATCGCCCCCCAGCGCAAGTCAATCAACCGTGGCCCACGCGACGATGCACGCCCCACCGCATGCACCATCGGGAAATTCTGATCAATCAAATCTTGGCCAATGATCACGTTCAGATCGGCATTGTAACGTTTCGCTAGATCACGGGCTGCCTGTTCCAATTCGGCGGGCCCCATATCGTTCGATGGTGTGTTTACCAAATCACGACACAGCGTTTCCGCAGAAATCATCGTGTCCAACCAATGTTGGTCCAGCCAATCAGGCGTCACCAAAACGCGGTCAGCAGTCGATGGTTTGACATAGCGGTCAAATTTATAATTTTCCAAATGCCATCCTAAAACTTCGTATTGCGGGTTTTCGCAAGGGATTGCCGAGGTCAATGAATAAATGCCAGAGGGTAATTTTTGCGCACCATTTGCCAAATGAAAACGGCCGCGGCGACGGGTCTCAGCGTCACCAAATCCAACCAAAGCAATATATTTTCCCGCGCCATCAGGCGCATAAACCGCCTGTCCAAGAGCACCTTTGAACCCATGTATTTCCGCCATTTCTTTTGCCGACGCCGGCAACGTGTCAAGGGTGTCCTTGACTTGATCCATGGGCACAACGATCAAAGGGATCGCATCTTGACTAACATTTGATTTGGTCATTTTGGGTCCGTTTTACCGCCACATTGGCGCATGACCGCGTGCTTCGCAAGGGGTCATACAAATTGTTCAGGTAAATCCCACATCGCGTAGAGTGATTTTTCACCAATGCGCAACAACCGATGCAACGTCGCACTTACCGCAACACGATCATTGGATAGCGCCGCGCACGCAACATCATGCGCAACCTGACCAATTGTAAGAAAGCCGCTGCGCACCGCAAGCTCGGAAATTTCGCCAAGGCTCTGTTTTAAGGCAACATAATTATTGCTTAGAAAACTTGTTTCTGCTTCCCCCAAGGCCTGCGCCATCGCATCGGCAAGCGTGAAGACACAATCGCCCTGATCGCTTAGCACATCATTGCGTAGTTGAAGCCCCAATTTTTGCGTGTCAATATTAATGTGTTCGACAGGTTCGCGCATCGTTACAACCTTCATGGTTTTACCCTATCCAATTCTCACCTGACGCGATCCTTGCATGTCGGGGATGATAAAAGGTTAGCGGTAAACCAAATTTTCTCTCGAATTCTATTTGAATTCATCGTATCTGCGTCAGAACATCGACAGAACGGGGTGAATGATATGGATGATTTCAAACTTCTGCCATCGTATTTGGTTCAACGCTATCACGGATGGCACGCAACCAATTTTACAGATAACCGCGCATGGTACCGGCGGCTTGCAAACGAAGGACAACGTCCGCGCGCTATGGTGATTTCTTGCTGCGACTCGCGCGTACACGTCACGTCAATCTTTGGTGCGGATCAAGGCGAATTCTTTATTCACCGAAACATCGCGAACCTTGTCCCATCCTACAGCCCAGATGGCGAACAACACGGTACCAGTGCCGCGGTCGAATATGCAGTCACAGCCTTAAAAGTTGCGCATGTTATTGTTCTGGGCCATTCGAATTGTGGCGGTGTAAAAGGGTGTTTGGACATGTGCCAAGGAAACGCACCAGAATTAGAAGAAAAAACAAGCTTTGTCGGCCGCTGGATGGATATCCTTCGCCCCGGTTACGAAGAAATAAAAGACCTACACAGCGATGACA
Organism: Paracoccaceae bacterium; assembly: GCA_038134005.1. Lineage (GTDB taxonomy): Bacteria > Pseudomonadota > Alphaproteobacteria > Rhodobacterales > Rhodobacteraceae > CAJXSD01. The sequence continues at coordinate 3,391 of JAYPUL010000075.1, forward strand.
CGCTGATTCATGCTTTGGAAAAAAAGGCGGTTTTGGTGTCCTTAAACAATCTTTTGACGTTCCCATTTGTCCGCGCGGCGGTCGACGCAGAAGAATTAACCCTGCACGGATTATGGACCGATATCGGCGAAGGCAGCCTAGAAGTTTTTGACGGCAAAGTGGGCGATTTCGTCGCCGTTTAATTGCGGATTGGTCGTTTGGGGCGTGGGCGATATTTCAAGATCGTCAATGCCACCAAACGATTGAAACGGGCTTTTTGCGCAAGACTAATCATCATTCAAAAACCTAACTCATTACCTTCATATTATACTTGATGTTCTGGACCTACAGGAACAATCCGCGCCGCATGGAAACGTTCACTTTTGCCATAAACTTCATTTTTAAAATATCCGCGTTCGCAACGCGCAATTCATAGGAAAAAATTGCCTCAAGATCTTCTCGAACCAATACTGAACAGGAATGATCAGAGCCATCTTGCTTGCGCGTACGCCGTTTTTTTAATGAGTTCTTGATAGGTCGAAATGCTAAACCAAACATTGGGGTGTCCGCCATGTTAGACCAGCCCAGCGCCCAAGGTAAGGGATGCGGTGTCATAGACGCCGGGCCGATCCAACCTCTCACGCGATTTACGCGCGGCTGTGACCATAGTCACAAGCATTCCGTTAAATCTCTTGGTCAAAGTACAAAAAAAAGACCCCATCCGCATCTGGGCGAATGGGGGTTTTTGAACGATTTGGGCGATGTGGATTTATACTTTAGGATAAATTCATGACATGCAGTGCAAAATTTAGCCTTTTTTCAAAACACGATGGCCCAGAACCTCGGCGATCTGAACCGCGTTCAATGCGGCACCCTTTCGCAAGTTATCTGAAACGATCCACATATTAAGCCCGTTTTCGATGGTGCTATCTTGGCGGATGCGGCTGACATATGTGGCATAGTCGCCGACACATTCGATTGGCGTGATGTAACCGCCATCTTCACGTTTATCTATCACCAAAATACCGGGGGATTCACGCAGGATGTCGCGCGCTTCGTCTTCGTCCAAGAAATCCTCGAATTCGATGTTAACCGCTTCGCTATGTCCGACAAAAACAGGGACCCGTACACAAGTTGCCGTCACTTTGATTTTGGTATCAATGATTTTCTTGGTCTCGGCGACCATTTTCCATTCTTCTTTGGTTGTTCCGTCTTCCATAAAGCTGTCGATATGGGGGATGACGTTAAATGCGATCTGTTTGGTGAATTTCGACGGGGGAACATCGGTCACGGGGTTATAGATCGATTTGGTTTGATCCCAAAGTTCGTCCAACCCTTCTTTGCCCGCACCAGATACAGATTGATAAGTCGATACCACGACGCGTTTGATCCGCGCGCGATCATGCAAAGGCTTAAGCGCAACCACCATTTGCGCAGTGGAACAATTCGGGTTCGCGATGATGTTCTTTTTTGAATACCCCAAGATCGCATCTGAGTTCACTTCGGGTACGATCAAAGGGACATCAGGATCGTATCGATACAGAGAACTGTTATCAATGACGACACATCCCGCCGCTGCTGCCTTTGGCGCATAGGTTTTTGTGGCCTCAGAGCCAACGGCGAACAACGCAATGTCCCAGCCCACGAAATCAAACGTGGCCAAATCGCGTGTCTTTAACGTTGAATCGCCAAAGCTTACTTCGCTGCCCAACGATTTGCGGCTGGCAAGCGCTGCGATTTCCGTGACTGGAAATTTGCGTTCGGCAAGGATGTTCAACATTTCGCGACCAACGTTTCCGGTCGCGCCGACAACGACGACTTTGTACCCCATGATGAGGGAACTCCTTTTGCAATTGGCCCATGGAATTGGGCTTGGCGGTCTTACACGACTTTATATAGCAATGAAAGTTGTGAATTGTACTGCGTCAATCCAAACGATCTTGTGATCGGGCATAGATTATGATCGCGATGGCCAACGTCACTATATAGAACAACAACATTGTTTCATACAGTGCGCCACCAACCGCACCTTGCGCCATTGCTGATTTCTGCAACTGGCCTGTGATCACCTGATAGACGCCCGCGCCGCCAATAGCGAATAGATTCATGAGCGTCACACCACGCCCCGTCAAGTGCGCGGGCGCAAAGCTGCGCCCATGGGCAACCATCATGGGATAGGACATGCCGAAAAAACCCACCGCGGCAAAGGCCGCGACCGCAACCCAATAATCCGTATGGCCAGCCATCCAAAGCGTCGTAACGGCAACAAAGCTGCCTGTATTTCCGGCGATGATCACCCATTTACGGGTGCCAAAAATGCGATCCATCGGGCCATAGGCGAAAGTGCCCGCTATCATCGCAAGGCTCATGATCAAGCTTGCAGTTCCAATTTGCGATTGTGCCGCGTCAAAAACATCGCGCAGATATGGGCCGATCCATAACCCACGCATGCCCGCGGCGGGCGCGTATTGTACAATCATCAATGGAATGATGAACCACAACGCGCGAATTTTTAGCAAATCCAAAAAACCGCCCTTTTGTTGTGCAACAACAGCCGGCGGATTTTTCACCAAAGCCAAAACACCCGCAGAAATAAAAGCGGTGGCGATCGCCAATCCCCCCATTGTCGCGCGCCAACCAACTGCATCGATCAACATCGACAAGGGTTGCGATCCCGCCAAATTACCGATGGATCCAACACCAATCATAACAGATGCCAATGTAGCAAAGACCTTTGGCGAATAGATGCGCGCGAAGATATAATAGGACGCCATTAGAACAGGTGAACACCCGATACCGATCAACAACATTGCAATGCTGATGTGCCATGGGGCGGTGGCCAGCGCGAATACGATCGCGCCCCCTGCCCCACCAATCAAAAACAAAATCGCAGCGGTCATGCGCGGGCCAATTTTGTCCAACGCACCGCCGACGGGGATTTGCATCAACGAAAACGACGAGAACCAAAGCCCCGATGCCAACGCCAAATCATCAGAGGTGACGCCAATATCTTGTGTCAATACAACCGTCATGACCGCCAAAAAGCTGCGGAAAAATTGGCTTAGCACATAGGCCATACACAAAAGAACAATTCCAATGGCCATCTAAATGTGCCTTTAGGTGCGCAGATTTTTTGCCGATTCTTTGATTGCGGAATATTGTCCAGATGGACGATAGCACCACAAATAATCAGGCAAAATCGAAGCCATGCTATTTGGTTCAATGCCCAAATCAGCAAACGTTTTGGCGGATGGATCGACAACATTGTCGCGACGTAGGTTTTTCACTTGATCGCGGGTCAACACTTTATTCTCGATCAAGCCCAATGTGATTGCCTGAACCATGTCAAATCCAAACGCTATCAGGTTTGCCGTGAAAAATGGAAGATTAACAACCAAGCGATTGCGTCGAATGACAGATAGCATTTGCGCCATCGCACCACGCATCGTTACAACGTCTGGGCCACCCAATTCATAAATACCCGCGGCAACGTTGCCTTTCACGGCATTTGCGGCGGCTTGTGCGACGTCGTCAACATACACAGGTTGGAATTTAGTATCCGCGCCTACGATTGGCAGGACGGGCGTATTTTTGGCCATGCCCGCAAAGCGATTGAAAAATTCGTCTTCGGTCCCAAAGATCACCGACGGGCGTAAAATAACCGCGTTTGGCATATGTTCTAGAACGCCCGCTTCGCCGTGTGCTTTGGATTGCGCATATTCGCTTTCAGATGTTGCATCGGCGCCGATCGCCGAAATCTGCACCATTGTCGGAACACCATTTTTTGCAGCCATACGTGCGATGCGGGTTGCACCATGAGCTTGGACCGCATCGAATTTGTTTTTGCCAACCGCATTCAAAATTCCGACGCAGTTCACCACAGCATCAGCGCCAATCGATGCTGCCTCAACCGACGCATCATCACGGATGTTACAAAGGATCGGTTCGACCTGACCAACTGCCCCATATGGCTTGACAAAAAGCGCCTCATTCGGACGACGCACCGCGACACGAACACGCCACCCCGCTTGGGCCAAACGGCGCGCAATGTAACGTCCGACGAACCCAGACCCACCATAGATTGTGACCAGTTTTGTCATTTCTATACTCCGGCAAAAAACATTTACGTTTCCATACAACCCATTGCGCCCTGAAACAAGCAGATTGCGGATAAGAACATAAATTCGATCAAACGATCAATGCCTCAACTCCACAGATTGACGGCAAATGTCGCGCGATTTCATCCCATGTTTGTCCTTCGTCAAAGCTCGCGAAAATCGACCCTGTATTGGTGCCAAAATAAATCCCCAAGGGATCGTTGCCATCCACCGCCATGGATTGGCGTAGAACCGTGAAATAACATCCCGTTTGCGGTAAGCCATTGCGTTGATCAACCCATGTCTGACCAGCGTCATTCGAATGCCAAACGGCCGCTGCGGCATCAATGGGAAACCGACCCTGCATATCGCCATTTAACGGGATGGTCCAAACCTTATTCGGATCCAAAGGATGGGCAGCAATCGGAAACCCAAATCGGCTGGGCAATCCGCCGCTTATGTCATTCCAGCTGCGTCCCCCATCAGGCGACGCATAAACACCATGATGATTTTGTTGATACAACATTTGGCGATGGCTATTTGGATCTTTGGCCAAAACCAAATTATGAACGCAGTTTCCCATTTCATTGCCACAGGCCGCGGCTGGATGATGGTCATGCGGATCCGCCGCATTCGACAAACGATTGCGTCGTTCCCACGTCTTTCCGCCATCCTCAGTTGCAAAGACCCCCGATGCCGACACGCCAACCCACAAATGATCGGGATTGTCAGGATCGGCGACAATCGAATGCAAGATCAGACCAACCGCACCAGGCGCCCATTCTGCTTTGGTCGGGTGTTCATTTAATCCATCCACGCCCTGCCATGTGACCCCATCATCATGGCTCACCAAAAATACGCCGGGCTTTGTACCTGCGAACAAAGCTTTGCCGACACGGGCAAGCGCCCAGATGGTTTCAACTTCGCCCGAAAAAGGATACTGGGCAGTCGGCTCAATGTTGAACATTTTCGCCATATTTTCATCGGCAGCCGCCCAATCGTGGATTTCCCCTTTTGACAGCTGGCACAAATCCCATGTTTCGCCCAAATCTTGTGATCGCCAAACACCTGCACCACACCACCTGGCACCACCACCGGCCCAGATGGTGCTTGTTTGCCGATCGGCAACTGCGTGATTGATCGGGAAATTGTCACAGTGGGGGCCAGACACCACCCAGTCGCCAGAGGGCGCAGTTTTTTTCACGATGAATAAACCCTTGGTCGTCCCGACCAAAACCAAAATGCTGCGGCCCATTTTGCACCCCTTCGTTCATTTAAAAAAAACGCTACATCTGCGCATCACACAACGCAATCAGTTTGTCGAAAGTGGGGTATGGAATATTGCGAATCCCAATTGACACGAATTTCGACTGGGACTAAGACACGGCCCACGACACCTGCCCAGGTGGCGGAATGGTAGACGCGCTAGCTTCAGGTGCTAGTGCCCTTACGGGCGTGGAAGTTCGAGTCTTCTCCTGGGCACCAAAATCAATGATAACGCATTGTAATACCTCAATAATTCTACCAATTGAGTGAGCCGTAGACCATGCTTACAACCAAGTCTAACTGCT
>JAYPUL010000076.1:0-8679 GCA_038134005.1 Paracoccaceae bacterium
CGCGGCCGTCAAAAGATTTACCAGATACACCGCGGAAGTCGCGGATACGTGGCATAGCAATCGTGATCAAACGATCAAGGAATTCGTACATACGATCACCGCGCAGGGTTACCTTTGTACCCAATGGCATTTCTTCACGAACACGGAAACCCGCGATGGATTTCTTAGCTTTCGTAACTATTGCGCGTTGACCCGCGATTGTTGACAAATCGTCTTGTGCGGATTTGGCTTTTTTGCTGTCTTTAACAGCTTCTGCACCACAACCGATGTTTAGAACGATTTTATCCAAACGTGGGATTTGCATGTCGTTTTTATAGCCGAACTCTTCTTTCATAGCCGCACGGATGCGGTCTTTGAATTCAGCTTTCAGGCGTGGGGTGTAAGTTGCGTTATCAAGCATCGATCGCATCCCCTGTTGTTTTTGCAATACGCACTTTTTTGCCGTCTTCTACTTTGAAGCCAACACGTGTCGCTTTGCCGTTTTTATCCAACAACGCCAGGTTTGATAGATCGATCGGCATTGCTTTTGGCAAGCGACCACCTTGGCTTGTTTGTGTTTGACGCTGGTGACGGATCGCGATGTTAACGCCATCTACAACCGCTTTGTTTGCCTTTGGATCAACAGAAGAGATTGTGCCCTTCTTGCCTTTGTCCTTACCGGCCAAAACAAGGACTTCGTCGCCTTTACGGAGTTTCGCAGCCATTACAGCACCTCCGGAGCCAAGGAAATAATTTTCATGAAGTTCTTCGCGCGCAATTCACGAACAACTGGGCCAAAGATACGTGTACCTACTGGCTCGCCTGCGTTGTTCAGAATAACTGCGGCGTTGGTGTCGAAACGGATGGCTGTACCATCTTCACGACGAACTTCTTTTGCTGTGCGAACGACAACGGCCTTACGAACGTCACCTTTCTTAACACGGCCACGAGGGATGGCTTCCTTCACCGAAACTACGATGATGTCACCAACCGACGCGTAACGACGGTGTGAACCGCCTAAAACCTTGATGCACTGTACTCGGCGTGCGCCTGAGTTGTCAGCGACATCCAGATTTGTTTGCATCTGGATCATTTGGTGTCTCCCGACCTTTGGGGTTTCCTGTTACCAGGGATTGCTCCCCCAGGGTTTCGTTTTATTGGTTATTCCGCAGCATCAGCTGTCAGAACTTCCCAACGCTTGGTTTTCGATTTTGGCGCACATTCGATGATGCGAACGGTGTCACCAACTTTGAAAGTATTGTTTTCGTCATGAGCCCGGTATTTTTTGGACTTACGAATAGTTTTTTGCAAAACAGGGTGTTTAAAACGGCGTTCAACAGAAACCGTTACTGTTTGCATGTTCGCGTCAGAAGTAACAACGCCTTGTAGAATTCGTTTAGGCATATCTCTGGCTCCTTACTCTGCCGCTGCCGCAGCTTTTTCGTTCAATACGGTCAAAACACGTGCAGTTGCACGTTTAACCGAACGCATACGCGCAGTGTTTTCCAATTGGCCAGTGGCTTGTTGGAAACGAAGGTTGAACGATTCTTTTTTCAGGTTGGCCAGCTCTTCACGAAGCTGATCAGGCGTTTTATCACGCAATTCTTGGGCGTTCATAGCCATCTTCCTTGTTCAAACACCAGAAGGCCCCTAAGGTTACCTTTGATCCAGTGGATATGTGACGTGCTTGCGCACAAATAACATACGGCCGATTCTGTCGAACCAGCCGAGTGATTGGCGTGGTCTACAGGAAGGTTTGATGTTTAGCAAGGCACAATGGCTTAAAATCCAGGAAAATCATGTATGGTTTTTATTTTCTACACTTTAGATACAATCGTTTTCAATTGCCCCCAATCTATTAGGTATGGACAGATCGTACAATTTAAGATTTTGGAGTTTATGGCATGACACTTCGTATTGGCGTAGGTCCGCATGAAGGTATCGAATTTGATTTGATGCGGGTTGGTAAAAAAGACGTGGCGCTTTTCTTTGATTATGAACCAGATTGGCTTCATGACGCGATCACATTAGGATTTGAGCTAATTTTATTCGCCGAGACATTAAAAAACGACAAGCTCGCATTCACAAGGATTATCTATCGCAACGGGTTCGAAAGCGCAGCGATACGATTGAAATATCTTATCCAAAGTGATGCCAAAGGATTTGACCCCGAACGCGAACATGAAATTGGCGCGATCCTGTCCTATTCAAAATGTGACGTTGACGCCTTTTTGGCGCATGTAAAACAGGCGCGAAAAGATTAAACACTTTTCTTAGGTGTCATTTTAAACTAACCCCGTCGCAAGCCACCTTAAGCATATATGGATCGCCAATGAGCACGATTAAGACCCTATTTGTAACCCCAATTTATCATGCCGCGTTATCAGAACAGGGTGATGCAGTGGACGCATCCGAATTGGCACATTCTTGTTGGTCGATTGCCGAAGATGACGAAGCGGGTCAAGAATGGTGCGATGAAAACGGGTACCCTGGCTATACGTCTTATGCATCGCTTACCGATCTTGGGTGGCGGTTTCCGATCTTTGCTGACCTTATTAAGATCTTGGACAAACATGTCGCTGCTTTCGTGGCCGAACTTGATTTCAACCTTGATGGACGCGAATTAAAGCTAGAAGATCTTTGGATTAACATCCTGCCCGAAGGGGGCACGCATGCATCCCACATTCATCCGCATTCGGTAATTTCGGGCACCACCTATGTGTCGATGCCTGAAGGGGCCAGCGCAATCAAATTTGAAGACCCCCGTTTGCCAATGATGATGGCCGCCCCTGCCCGCAAGAAAAATGCACGTGAGGAATTGCGCCAATTTATTTACGTCGCCCCAAAGGTTGGTGATGTTTTGCTGTGGGAAAGTTGGTTGCGCCACGAAGTTCCGCTTAACTCCGCCGAAGAGGAACGTATTTCCATCAGCTTTAACTATAGCTGGTCTTAATACACCGCACTGGCGTTTTAACATTAAGCTTAGTGAAAATCACGACTTGGAAATAGTTTTTTTGCCTGTTCGCGTGGGTGGCGTGCAGACGACCGTGGAACCACCTTATTTGCATGGGCTGTGCCCGTGTCCTGGGTGGTGGGCTTTGGTCGGTTCAGGGTCGATAAAAGGTGGGATGCATCTTCGATATGCTCGGCGATGACATGGGTCACGGCACCATCACGTTCAATACGGCCCTTCACGGTCAACAATCGCCCCGTGATCACCGCCTTACGAAACGCGTCATAGACACGGGTCCAGACGATGACATTCGCAACCCCCGTTTCATCCTCAAGCGTTAGGAAAATCACCCCAGACGCCGTGCCTGGCCGTTGGCGGGTAATTACCAAACCTGTGATGCTAACGCGCCCGTTTAAGTGCGGCAAACGGTCATTTGGGGTACTGTGGACCAAACCGGGCCGCAACAGCTCCATCGGATGCGCCCGAAGGGACAGGCGCAATGTCACATAGTCCTCAATCACCTCTTGGCCCAACGTCATAAGCGGCAGGGCAACATTTGGTTCGATCTCGCCCTCACCCTCCGCACCAAAAAGCGGCAAAGGTTTTGGCCCACGCAGGGCCCGCGCAGCCCATAACGCATCACGGCGATTTATGCCCAGCGCAGCAAAGGCATCCCCTTCGGCCAATCGATCTAATGCATCAGGACGCAATCCCGCCTTGCGCCATACACTTTCGACATCGCTATAGCCATTGCCGCGTGCAGCGGTGATCCATAATGCATCCTCTTCGCGCAAACCTTTGATTTGACGAAACCCCAAACGCAAAGCCAAAGAACCATCACTGCGTCGTTCTAAGGTGCAATCCCAATCGGAATGGTTCACCGAAATCGGCCGTACCTCGACCCCATGTTCGCGCGCGTCACGTACCAATTGCGCAGGGGCATAAAACCCCATCGGTTGGCTATTGAGCAATGCACAGGTAAAGATCGCGGGATGGTGACGTTTCAGCCACGCTGAGATATAGACAAGGCGCGCAAAACTGGCGGCATGACTTTCGGGAAATCCATAGCTGCCAAACCCTTCGATCTGGGCAAAGCATCGCTCTGCGAAATCCATTTCATAACCGCGCGCCAGCATCCCCGAAATGAACCGATCCCGAAAGGCCCCGATCGTGCCCATACGTTTGAATGTTGCCAATGACCTACGCAATCGATCGGCCTCGGCGGGCGAAAATCCTGCGGCGACGACGGCAATCTGCATGGCTTGTTCTTGAAAAAGCGGCACACCATAGGTGCGGCCCAAGACCTCCATCATCGCGGGACCAAGGTCTTCAATCGGCTCTTTCCCCTGACGCCGTTTGATAAAAGGATGCACCATCCCGCCCTGAATGGGGCCAGGACGAATAATCGCCACCTCACAGACCAAATCATAAAACTTACGCGGCTGCATTCTGGGTAGAAAATTTAACTGTGCGCGGCTTTCCACCTGAAACACGCCAATCGCATCCGCACGGCACAGCATGTCATACACGGCCAGATCCTCGGCTGGAACGCTATCCAGCCCAAGACGCACTCCGCGAAAATCGTTCAACAATCCGAATGCTTTGCGGATACAGGTCAACATACCCAACGCCAGCACATCAACCTTAAGCAACCCAAGAGCATCAATATCATCTTTATCCCATTCGATAACGGTGCGGTCCTGCATTGCGGCGTTTTCGATAGGGCACAGCGCGTCCAAACGCCCATGTGTGATAACAAAGCCCCCCACATGTTGGCTAAGATGACGGGGAAACCCGATGATTTCGGTGATCAATTTCGTCGCCAACACGATACGATAATCATCGGGGTTGATACCCGCATCACGCAGGTGATCTTGGTCGGGGGCGCGCGATGACCATCCCCAGATTTGCCCGGATAAGCGTGCAATCACATCTTGGCTTAGGCCCATGACTTTGCCAACTTCGCGGATCGCGGCGCGGGATCTGAAATGGATGACGGTCGCGGTTAAACCAGCACGATGGCGACCATAACGTTCATAAATCCATTGGATCACCTCTTCACGACGTTCATGTTCGAAATCCACGTCAATATCGGGCGGTTCCCCCCGCTCTTTTGAAATAAAGCGTTCAAAGATTAATGTGATGCTTTCGGGCGGAACTTCGGTCACACCAAGCAAATAGCACACCACCGAATTTGCCGCCGACCCGCGGCCTTGGCATAAAATCCCCTTAGATCGTGCAAAAGCAACAATATCATGCACCGTCAAAAAATAGGGGGCATATCCAAGTTCACCAATCAGCCCAAGCTCCTTGTCCACCCGCGATCTAATTTTGGCGGGTGCCCCTTTGGGATAACGCCAGCGCAATCCATCGCGCGATAACCGTTCCAATCTATCTTGGGCGGGCTCCCCATTCACCGCTTCGTCAGGATAGTGATACCGAAGATCATCCAAGCGGAACGCACAGCGATCCGCGATTTCAACGGTACGACGCACCGCAGCCGGATAGCGATGAAACAACCGCGCCATTTCATCGGGGGATTTCAGGCGATGTTCGCCATTGGTCAAACGCCGTTCACCAATTGTGTCAATCGTGCACCCTTCGCGCAGACAGGTCAGCACATCGGCCAATGGGCGACGTGCGGATCGGTGCATCATCACATCCCCCACAGCCACCAGAGGCAAACCGCTATTTTGTGCGACTTGCGCCAAAGCATCAAACCGAATTTGATCACGCCCATCATAAACGGGGGGCATGCCCAAAAAACATGCCCCCGGAAACGCCGTTGCCATAGGACGTAGGTGATTAAGGTGATTGGGGTCTTCCAATGGATCGGGCAACAGTGCTATAAAAATAATACCCTGCCCCCACTGCAAAAGATCGTCGCAGGTAAGATGACACTCCCCCTTATGCGCCCGTCGTTTTCCCAAAGAAAGCATTTGCGTCAATCGTGACCATGCGGTGACATCGGTGGGCAAGGCCAACCAATGAACGGCACTGTCGCGCACAACAATACGTGCGCCAACAATCAGTTTTGGCAATACAAGATCCGCAGGAACAGACAAGGTCGCATCGGTGGCGATCTGATGATGCACCTGTCGGCTAGAATGATCCGTGACCACACGTGATCGGATTGTTGGGCCCGTTTCTGTTTGAACCTGCGCTGTGCGGGCTTCATCCCGCAGGCGGGTCAATTCTTTTAACGCCGAAAACGCCCGCACCACCCCAGCGACCGAATTCTGATCGGTAATCGCAATCGCCGACAGCCCCAATTCCGCCGCGCGCGTCACCAATTCTTCGGGGTGGGATGCCCCTGTCAAAAAGGTGAAATTGCTGGTCACGCAAAGTTCGGCATATGAGGTCATGCAAATTCCCCTTGGGCAAACCAATGCTGCGCCGTCCATGCCGAGGATTGCGGCGTATGGAACAACCAAAGCCGCGGGCCTTCACGGGTTTCCACACGCCAATAATCACGTAATCCAGTGCGCCATGCAGGATCATCAAACCACCATTCGGGTGTAATTCGTTCAGGCCCATCAGCCCGCAAAACCGTAAAGGTCATGCGCCGCCATGAAAATCGCGCAGGTGGATGCCCGGGTTGTGCACCCCCCCGCACCGTCACAGGTTCGGGGGCAAAAAGGATAATGGGACGTCGCGGACCCCGCTGCGATGGCGCAGGTTCGGCCGCGCTATAGGCTGCGGGGGCAATAATATGGCTGCGTTCGGGAATTTTGCTGTGCCCGGGTAAAAGGCGCAGGACACGATCAAACCCTAAACGGTTTCCAACACGTGAAAATAAATCGGCCAATGCGGCATCTTGGGCGACATCTGTGTCACGGCCAATTTGTTCGGGGGCCAAGGGTTCTGTCACATACGCCACAAGGCGCATAACCTCGATCCCAAACCCTGCATCAATCTCAGAGACACCCTTTTTAAACAATCCGGCAATGCGGCCGGGATCGCGCATTGGACGGGCCAGACCGATATCCAGCGTGACCGTTTCTTGATCGACGCGGTGCAGCTCTAACCGGAGCCTGCGCGCACCTCGATGGGCGTGGGCGAGGTTGGCACATAACCGCCCCAGCAAACGCGATAGGCCGGACATGACGTCCGCCTCTAACCCGATGGGTTCGGGCAATGTCATCCGGACCCCAAAATGTTCAATTTCTTTGTCCGGGGCGATTGGTTCGGATTGAAACCCCAATGCTTGGTCCAGACGCATCAAAAGAGGCTGGCCGAAGCGCCGCGCCAAGGGCGCACGCGGCAATGGGATCAAATCGCCAATCTTGTGCAAACCCATGCGGGCCAAGCCGTCGACAACGTCAGATCCAATCCGCAAGCCCACTAATGGCACCCCCGCAATGCCTGCACCACCCACACCTTCGGGAATGATCCCACCTGCGTGCCGTGCCACAGCATAGGCCGCACCACGCGTATCTGCTATTGCAATAGAACAGGTCAGACCAACACGGTTTAGGCGTGCGGCAAGATCATCCAACAAATCCTGTTCCCCACCGAACAGATGCGGCACCCCTGTGATATCCGCAATCAAACCGTCCGATCCATCCCGCGCAACCAATGGGGAATACCGCGTCACCCATCGACGCAACGACACAAGCGCCACCGCCTCGCGCCCCAAGTCAGCAGGTCGTGTTACAAGGTCAGGACAAATCGCACGGGCATCTGCCGCCGCCATACCGCGATGCAGCCCGCCCGTTTCAGCGATCACATTCAGACAATGCACATGTTCTTTGTTGCCTGATCGATGGATCAGAGCAAAAGGCCCCATATTAGGGCGTTTCCGCAGCGCCACATCGCTGGCCAGCCGCGGAAACCAGATGGAGAGAACGCGTTTTGCCATTCCAATCCACAGTCCAATTTCCAAATGTTCCCCTTTTGTTCTTATTAAGAATCCATTCGTGCAGAGTCAAGTCGCGCTGTTGCGCTGCCGCAGGTCGACACAGCCAACGGGTTTCAGCCGCATTGCTGCCTTGACCCAATTTCAACAACATCAATCCCGTCGTTCGGCCCGCTTCAGCAGCCAATTGCAAACGCCGCCCCGCCAACAAAGACAATGGTTTATCAGGCTCTGCAATCACCAATGAAACACCTTTAGTGCGCAAGGCTTCTTCTACGGTCCATAATAAATCTTCTTCTGACTTTGGTCGCATTATGCAAAGCCTGACACCAACGCCATCGGGTAATCCACGCAGCGTTGGGGTATGTGGGGCGTACGATGGCATTACCCATATAATCGCGCCCCCCGATCGCACGGCTTGGAACAATGCAAATACATATCGCCCATGGCCTTCGACTTCGTGCACACGACGCGGACTTAAAATAAATGGATCACTTGGCGGGGGATCAAAACGCATCTCAATCCTCAACTGTTACATACCCACAGGGTAAAATTAGATATGACATCAACACACAAAGGCAACACATCATCGGACCTCAAGTGGAATCAAAACAACGCCACAAAAAGAACATTACCAGAACATTTATAGGTTGAAAAGCCGGTCACAACTGCGCGACCATTCTAAAAGAAGGCAAGCATTCTTTATCTGAAATTAATCGAACATCGCGTGTACACGTTCAGCAACAAAAAGGTCCTTCATACCAATACACACAATTCCAATAGGATGGTCCCCACCAACCATTTCAACATCAAAACGTGACCCAACAACATGAATAAGTGCCACTCCACCGTCTGTTTCCACGTAACCTTTTGCACGCGTTATGCCAGA
>JAYPUL010000077.1:0-8660 GCA_038134005.1 Paracoccaceae bacterium
TGTATACCCGAATGATCGACGACATGGACGTCAACTGTGGAACGATCATCGACGGTTTGGACACATTGGACACGGTGGGACAACAGATCTTTGATCGAATATTGGCAATCGCATCGGGCGAGATGTCCAAAAGTGAATCACAAGGAATCGGCGCAGACGAATTTGCACCTTGGCCGATTGGTGTTACAGGATAATCATACCTTAACGTATATCGTTTTTTCGAACATGCAGGCACGCACATAACATGCGTGGTTTTGCATGTGGGCGGATTTACAAATTTTTTGAAAGACTTGCCGCACCGCAGAGACATGTGTTAGGCGCGGATTACGTTAGGTAAACGTGCAATTTGCGGAATTTTATTTGCGTGAGTAAAATTTTTTTACTAGCATTAAATCAAGGTTAGGAAATATTAATGGACATGACGAAAACGCGTGGACCTCTTTTGGGTGGGCTGATCCGTCAGCGGCGCAAAAAATTGTCCATGACGATGCAAGAATTGGCTGATACTGCGGGCGTTTCTGTTGGATACGTCAGCCAAATTGAACGTGACATGGCGGTGCCTACCCTTGGCACATTGGCCCAGATTGCCGACGCGCTTGGCGTCGAAATTGAATATTTCGTCAAATCCCAAAAACCGACCGATGCCATAAGCTGGGCCGACGGGCGCCAGAAATTTTTCATGGGCGGTTCGTCGGTTAGATACGAAGCGGTCACCAATCAATATCCCGGTTCAGAAATTTCGTCGTTCATCTTAAACGTGCCTGCGAAATATGAATCCGAAACCGTATCCCACGAAGGTGAAGAAATCATTTTCGTATTAGAGGGCATGATCCATCAGGTTTTGGATGGCCAAATATTCGAAATGCGTTCGGGTGATTGTTTGCACTTTGACGGTGCAGCGCCCCATTCTTGGTCAAATCCAACCGATCAAGAAGCCCGCGTTTTATGGACCGGCAAGCTTAAAGTTCTAAACAAAGAGAACCGACATCATTTGTCACATCTGACCACCACAGGGTGACGCACCAGCTTTCTGGAAAACCCAGAGATCGCATGATCCCTGCGACAACGGATCATCAAAAGTAGACATAAGAAAACCAACGAGGAGAGATTTCCAATGTCACTAAAAACCAAAATGCTCGGCATGGCTGGCGCGCTTGCGTTGACCGCAGGTGCCGCAGCGGCAGCACCGCTGGTCTATTGTTCTGAAGGATCCCCAGAAGGCTTTGACCCAGCACTTTATACATCTGGCACAACATTCGATGCGTCAAGCCACCCAATTTACAACCGCTTGGTCGAATTCAAAGTGGGCACGACAGAAGTGATCCCAGGCTTGGCGGAAAGCTACAGCGTGTCAGAGGACGGCAAAACCGTTACCTTTAACCTACGCAAAGGCGTGAAATTCCATTCAGGTAACGGGTTCACCCCAAGCCGCGATTTCAACGCAGATGACGTCATCTTTACATTTGATCGTCAAATGAACGCCGAAAACCCATATAACGCCGTTTCTGGCGGTACATGGGAATATTTCGCAGGTATGTCGATGCCTGACCTAATTGCAAGCATCGAAAAGACAGACGATTACACCGTTGTCTTCAACCTAACCCGCCCAGAAGCACCGATCATTGCAAACATGGCAATGGATTTTGCGTCAATCGTTTCAAAAGAATACGCAGATGCGATGTTGGCAGCCGGCACACCAGAAATGGTGAACCAAGCGCCAATCGGTACTGGCCCATTCAAATTCCAAGCCTACCAAAAAGACGCGGTTATCCGTTACGTTCGCAACGACTATTATTGGGGTGACGCGGCCAAAGTAGAAGCGTTGATTTTTGCGATCACACCTGACGCCTCTGTCCGTTACCAAAAAATCCAAGCGGGCGAATGCCACGTTATGGCCTATCCAAACCCAGCAGACATCAACGCAATGCAAGCAGATGCAGGCACCGTTGTTTTGGAACAAGAAGGTCTGAACGTTGGTTACCTTGCGTATAACACCCAACAAGCACCTTATGACAATCCAAAGGTCCGCAAAGCGTTGAACATGGCGATCGACAAACAAGCGATCATCGATGTTGTTTTCCAAGGATCGGGTCAAATCGCGAAAAACCCAATTCCACCAACAATGTGGTCCTATAACGACGCCGTACAAGATGATGCATATGATCCCGCCGCCGCAAAAGCGATGTTGGAAGCAGAAGGCGTTAGTGGTTTGGACATGAAAATCTGGGCGATGCCTGTTCAGCGTCCATATAACCCCAACGCACGTCGTATGGCCGAACTTATGCAAGCCGACTTTGCCAAAGTGGGTGTGAACGTCGAAATCGTGTCCTATGAATGGGGCGAATACCTATCGCGTTCAAAAGCAAAAGACCGTGATGGTGCGGTTCTATTAGGTTGGACAGGCGACAACGGTGATCCCGACAACTTCCTAGCGGTTCTATTGGGCTGTGATGGCGTCGAAGCATCAAACCGTGCACAATGGTGCCACCAACCCTTCGAAGATCTTGTGCAAAAAGCAAAGGTCACATCCGACGTTGCAGAACGCACACGTCTATACGAAGAGGCACAAGTTGTCTTTAAAGACCAAGCACCTTGGGCAACCATCGCACATTCCGTTGTGTACATGGTCACACGTCCAGAGGTCGACGGTTATGTTGTTCATCCATTGGGTGGCCACATCTTTAATCAAGTTGGTTTGAAATAATAAAATAAACCAAACTGGGGTTGGCGCACCTCCCGCGCCAACCCATTTTTCCAACAGGATTACAGCGATGTCTGGTACCCTTTCCACAAGGCTTGTTGAGTATTGCACTCTGGCCAAGACCCTTAATGTTGACGCGATTTTATTGGTTCCTGGATCCAACTTTAACCGTTTGGTGATCCACCCCTTTATGAGCCACGAACGCCCCTTTCTTTTGGCCGCATGTGCCGACGGACGCGCCGCGGCGATTGTTCCGAACCTAGAATTGCTAAGCTGGTCGCACATTGGGTTCGAAGGACCCGTTTTTGATTGGCGCGACCAAACCGGGTACACAGACGCATTTGACAAATTCATGGCCGATTTAGGCGCCGCGCGCGTCGCCGTCGAAGGCCAGGTGATGCGCGTTTTCGTGCACCATGCCCTAAAGGCCGCCGCACCCGACGTTGAAATCATCGATGCAGAACGCGAAATTTCCGGGTTGCGCATGATCAAAACCGACGCCGATTTGGCAGCGATGGCCAAGGCGATCGACATTTCCGAACGCGCGCTATCCCGCACAATTTCGGCAATTAAAATGGGCATGAGCGAAAAGCAAATCGAACAGATGCTGACGCAAAACCTATTTGCCGAAGGGGCAGAGGATCACGCCTTCCACCCCATCGTCGCAGCAGGCGCAAATTCGGCCAAACCCCACGCCAAGGCTGGGGCCACCAAAATTGCGGCGGGCGATGCGTTGTTGTTCGACTTTGGCGCGCGTGCAGACGGGTTTTGTGCGGACATCACGCGGACGTTCTTTGTCGATCACGCCCCCGACGACGGCGCCCAGATCTATGAAACCGTGTTGGCCGCCAATAAAATGGGACACCAGATTGCCCGCGCCGGCGTGACAGCGCACGACATCGATGATGCGGTGACAGGTGTTTTAGAAGCATCCCCCTTTGCCGAATTTATTCGCACAAAAACGGGCCACGGCTTAGGCCGCGACGTGCACGAGGCACCATACGTCATGCGCGGCAACCATTTGGTTTTGCCTGCGGGTACGGTCTTTACCAATGAACCCGGCCTATATGTGGCCGGCAAATTGGGTGTGCGTATCGAAGATGACGTAGTGATCACAGAAACCGGATCAAAATCGCTCACGCAATTTCCAACAGATTTAACGGTGATACAGTGTTAAAATTTCTTGCAGCCAGACTTTTGACGTTCATCCCCACGTTTGTCGGCGTGACTTTAATTTCATTCGCGTTTATTCGGGTTTTACCCGGGGATCCGATCATCGTGATGGCGGGTGAGCGTGGGATAAGCGAAGAACGCTATGCCGAATTAATGACCCAATTTGGGTTTGACAAACCGATGATCGCACAATTTTGGGACTATTTGCTTGGCGTGCTTCAAGGCGATTTAGGCCAATCTTATGTAACCAAGAAACCCGTTTGGGACGAATTCTTTGCCCTGTTCCCTGCTACACTGGAATTATCACTTTGTGCAATGATCTTTGCGGTTATGCTTGGTCTGCCCGCGGGTGTGATCGCAGCGGTGAACCGTGGTAAATTCTTTGATCGCGCATTGATGTCGACCGCCTTGATTGGGTATTCGATGCCGATCTTTTGGTGGGCGCTTTTGTTGATCATCGTCTTTTCGGGCAATCTACAATGGACGCCAGTGTCGGGTCGGATTGACCTAATTTATTATTTCCCGAATGAAACAGGTTTCATGATTTATGATGCCATGATGTCAGGGCAAAAAGGCGCACTGTGGTCAGCCATTCGCCATCTGATTTTGCCGACCATCGTTTTGGGAACCATCCCGTTGGCGGTCATTGCCCGTCAAACCCGTTCCGCAATGTTAGAGGTCTTGGGCGAAGATTACATTCGCACCGCCCGCGCCAAAGGCATGTCGCCCGCGCGTATCAACGGCATTCACGCGTTGCGCAATGCGTTGATCCCGGTGATTACCGTGATCGGCCTATCGGTTGGCACATTGTTGGCAGGCGCCATTCTAACCGAATCCATCTTTAGCTGGCCCGGTATTGGCAAATGGATGGTAGATAGCATTTTCCGCCGCGATTATCCTGTGGTCCAAGGTGGCCTATTGTTGATCGCGGTCATGGTGATGATCGTAAACCTAACCGTTGACGTGCTTTACGGCATCATTAACCCAAAAATTAGGAAACGGTAATGACACAGACAACCGACATCCAACCAAAACGCCCAAGCGCGCTGGCCGAGTTCTGGTATTACTTCCGCGAAAATCGCGGCGCCGTTTTTGGGTTATGGATTTTTGCAGCCTTTCTTTTTGGTGCCGCGTTTGCGCCGTTGTTGGTACCCTATGATCCGACCGAACAATTCCGTGAACATACGTTGCAACCGCCCGTTTGGGCCGACGGCGGCACCTGGGACTATATTCTTGGGACCGATCCGTTAGGGCGTGACATGCTTTCACGGTTGATCCAAGGGGCGCAATATTCGTTCTTTGTCGGCATCATCGTTGTTTCAGTCGCAGCAAGCGGCGGGATCGTCATCGGCCTTTTGTCAGGATTTGCACCCAAATGGGCCGACACGTTGATCATGCGTGTCATGGATATCATCTTGGCCTTTCCATCGCTGTTATTGGCATTGGTCCTGGTGGCGATTTTGGGACCGTCGTTGACAAACGCGATGATCGCAATTGCGATCGTATTACAACCACATTACGTCCGTTTGACGCGAGCATCAGTTTTGGCTGAACGTCAAAAAGATTACGTCACCTCGGCCCGTGTGGCGGGTGCAAGCAAGATGCGCATGATGTTTATCACGGTCCTACCAAATTGTTTGGCCCCCATCATCGTACAAGCCGCGTTGTCGTTTTCGACAGCCATTTTGGATGCGGCCGCGCTTGGGTTTTTGGGAATGGGCGCACAGCCGCCCACACCCGAATGGGGCACAATGTTGGCGGAAGCGCGTGAATTCATTCTTCGTGCTTGGTGGGTGGTGACCTTTCCGGGTGTGGCAATTTTGATCACCGTGTTGGCAATTAACCTAATGGGCGACGGTCTTCGCGACGCGCTTGATCCCAAACTAAAAAGGAGCTGATGGAATGAGCTTGCTTCGCATCAGAAACCTAACGGTTGAATTCGCAACCGCATCGGGTGCCTTTCGCGCGGTCGATGGCGTTGACCAAGATGTCAACGAAGGCGAAATCCTTGCGATCGTCGGGGAAAGTGGATCGGGGAAATCCGTTTCGATGTTGGCGGTCATGGGGCTATTGCCATGGACCGCAAAAATCACCGCCGACGAAATGTCCTTCAATGGACGCGACTTGGCCCAAATGGACCCAAAAGCGCGCCGCAAAATTGTTGGCAAAGACCTTGCAATGATTTTTCAAGAACCAATGTCGTCGCTGAACCCGTGCTTTACCGTTGGATGGCAAATCAAGGAAGCGTTGCGCATTCATATGGGAATGGACCGCAAAGCGCGCCATGCCCGTGCGATTGAATTGTTTGAACAGGTGGGCATTCCGGACCCTGAAAGACGCCTGTCTGTGTTTCCGCATCAAATGTCAGGTGGGATGAACCAACGTGTCATGATTGCAATGGCCATCGCGTGTAACCCAAAGGTTTTGATCGCTGATGAACCAACAACCGCGTTGGACGTTACCATTCAAGCCCAGATTTTGGACCTTTTGGTGCGCCTGCGTCAGGAACAAGGCATGGGGTTGGTGTTGATCACCCATGAAATGGGGGTTGTTGCCGAAACCGCAGATCGCGTTAGCGTGCAATACGCGGGCCAAAAGATCGAAGAACAACCGGTCCGCAATTTATTCGCATCCCCGCGCCATCCCTATACATCGGCATTATTGGATGCATTGCCCGAACGTGCCGTCGATAAATTCCTGCCCACCATTCCCGGTGTGGTTCCCGGTCAATTCGACCGTCCGAAGGGGTGTTTGTTCGCACCTCGCTGTAAATTTGCGGATGCCCTGTGCCATTCCACGTTTGCGTCCCCTGCGGGGGCCGACCTTGGTTTGGCACGGTGCCATCGCCCCTTGATGAATGAAAAGGCTGCGTCATGACACATACACCGATTATGGCCGCACAGGATTTGGCGCGTCACTACGAAGTTGGTGGCGGATTTCTACGCAAACCGCAAACCCTAAGGGCGGTTCAAAGCGTTGATTTCCAATTGTACCCAGGTAAGACATTGGCCGTTGTTGGTGAATCTGGCTGTGGAAAATCCACATTGGCCCGATTGATCACAATGATCGAAGAACCTACTCACGGAACGCTTTCGATCGACGGTACACCCGTCGTACCAGAAACATGGGCACAGTTGCGCCAAACTGTTCAAATCGTTTTTCAAGATCCCTACGGATCTTTGAACCCACGCCAACGGATTGGTCAGATATTGATGGAACCGTTGGTTATCAATCGACCCGAAATGTCCGCGTCCGAGCGGGAAAAAAAGGCGCGTGACATGTTGGCGTTGGTTGGATTGCGCCCCGAACATTTCGATCGGTATCCACATATGTTTTCGGGCGGTCAACGCCAACGGATCGCCATCGCCCGCGGGTTGATGTTGGATCCAAAGGTTTTGGTTTTGGATGAACCCGTATCAGCGTTGGATGTCTCTATCCAATCGTCCATTTTAAACCTTTTGGTGGATTTGCAGGAACGTCTAAACCTTGCATACCTATTTATTTCACATGATCTAAGCGTGGTGCGTCATATCGCCGACGAAGTCATTGTGATGTATTTGGGGCGTGCTTTGGAACGGGCCAGCAAAGAAGACCTTTTTGCCCATCCCCGGCATCCATACACCAAGGCGTTGCTTTCCGCGACGCCAGTGGCCGATCCAACCCGCAAACCCGATCGCATCAAATTAACGGGCGAATTGCCATCCCCGTTGAACGCACCAACCGGATGCCCGTTTGCGCCGAGATGTTGGAAGGTCACCGATAAATGCCGCGCAGAGGTTTCCAAATTCGACGAACGCGACACGCATCAAGTTGCGTGTTTTTTCCCAGAATAAGGTTAATCTTCGATCGCAACCATTTGAGCAAGCTGCGTCATACGCATGGTAATATCATTTACCACGGCGGCTTGCTCAGATACGGCTGACGCGATGCTAGATGTGTCATCTTTTAAACCAGTGACGCGTTGAATAATGCCATCCATGTTGTCATTAATTTTGTGATTAATCGACTTGATCGTGTCGATTTCCTTGGCAATGGCCTGGGTAAATGTTGTTGCGCTATTGGCCAAATTTTTGACTTCGCCCGACGACGGCAAAACCTTTGCCCGCCTCGCCCGCGCGTGCCGCTTCGACCGCTGCGTTTAGGGCCAATAGGTTGATCTGATCGGCGATCGTGTAAACGAATTCGACTGTCTTTTCCATCGTTTCAGATGACGTCACCAAATCATTGACCACACGCGTCGTGTCGGTTGCAGAGGTTTCAAGCAATTGTGTATTGTCTTGTCTCACCAATAGGGATCGCGAAATTGCGGCAATTGACGCATTCATTTCTTCGACCGCGGCCGCTGTGGAAGATGCAATTTCGGCCGATTCCAATTTGATTTCACGTTCCTGCGTAATGTCGGTTGCATTTTTTGTGACCCCAATGACGTTACCATTTAAATCGTAATCGGGATTATACGCCGCACGGATGTAAATTACGGATCCGTCACTGCGCAACCGTTTGAAGATACCGGATTGAGATTGACCATTTCCAAGATCGGACCAGAATTTTTTGTAGTTCGGGCTAGAGGTATAGGACGGTGCACAAAACATTTTATGATGCTTGCCCAAAACTTGTTCCATTTTATATCCCAACGCGTCCAAAAATGTTTGGTTCACATCGATGACGTACCCTTGGGTATTAAACGAAATTGCGGCCTGTGTTCGCGCAATCGCTTCTCGGGTCTTGTTTGTTGGGATCGAAATATCAACCGCATATTTAATCACGCCGATTAATTCGCCATGTT
>JAYPUL010000078.1:0-8562 GCA_038134005.1 Paracoccaceae bacterium
TTGCCCCGGGATCGACGGGAAAAAACAACCCGGTGTGACGCAATTCGATGTCCAAGGCTTCGCGGGTAATCCCCGGTTGCACGGTGACTAACATATTTTCGGTATCGATGTGTAACACCTTGTTCATACGTGAAAAATCGACGCTGATCCCGCCGTGGAGGGCGGCGGCCTGGGCCTCTAGTGATGTGCCGGTTCCCCAACCGATCATCGGAATATTATGCGTGCTACACAGTTGCACAATTTGTTCGACATCTTCGACGGTTTCGACATAGGCAACCGCATCAGGCGGCATTTCGGGAAAATGGCTTTCGGATCGGCCATGCAATGCCCTATCCGACGGGGATTGTGTAAACCTATCCCCTAATAGATCCTTAAATGCCTGATAATCGTTGGTATTTGTCATTGCAGCTTCCATAGTCGTGGGGCAAACTGGGTTTAGCTTACGCGCAGGAAACGATAATGAAAAGGCACGTTTGGTAAGACGGACCCAATTGATGGATACTTTGCGCCAAACCCCCGCTCGGTTAGAGTTTGGGGTGGTCAAGATGGCGTTCCACTTTGGCTTTTGGTTGGTTGCGCTTTTTATTGGGTTGGCATCTGGGATCGCGGCCGTAGCATTTCGATTGGCCATTGAATGGATTCAGACGACGGCCTATGGCACGCCCGATGTGAACCGGTTACATTCCTTTGCCGAAACCTTGGAGTGGTATTGGGTCGTTGCGATCCCCACGATGGGCGGCATCGTGGTTGGCATCATTTTTCATACAATGACCTAAGATGGACGGGTGCGATCGGTCGCAGATGTGATCGAAGCGGCGGCATTGCACGAAGGGCGCGTTGAACAAAAAGAAGGCATCGCGTCGGCCTTGGCCAGTTTGATCACCCTCTCAACGGGGGGATCGGCGGGGCGCGAAGGGCCGGTCGTACATATCGCGGCGATGATTTCAAGCAAGGTGTGCGAATGGATCGGTGCGCGCGGGATCGCGGCGCGTGATTTATTGGGATGTGGCGTGGCAGCCGCGGTTGCGGCCAGCTTTAACGCGCCAATTGCCGGCGCACTTTTCGCGTTGGAAGTGGTGTTGCGCCACTTTGCGTTACATGCATTTGCACCAATTGTGGTTGCGTCGGTTGCTGGTGCAGTGGTCAGCCAAATCACCTTTGGTGATTTACGTGAATTCAATTTGCCAACCACGTCGTCGTTGGGGTTTTACGCGGAATTACCCGCGTTTATGTTGTTGGGTCTGGTATCCGGTGCTATGGCCGTGGTTTTGATGAAATCAATTTTCGTCGCCGATGATATCGCAAGCCGAATACAAAAAGCGTTTTCGTTGCCGCGTTGGTTGCGACCATCGGTTGCGGGGTTCTTATTGGGCATCATCGCTATAAAATTCCCGATGATTATCGGTGTGGGATATGAAACGACATTTGCCGCGCTAAAGGGGCAGGTCGTTTTGGGTGTTGCGCTTGTCTTTGTCATGGTCAAGGTTGCCGCGGTTGCAATTACCATGGGCGGGCGTATGGGCGGGGGCGTATTATCACCTGCCTTGATGATTGGCGCTTTGACCGGGTTGGCATTTGGCGAAATCGCAACTTCGGTTTTGCCGGATTTGTCGGGGGGCGCGACCATTTATGCAATGGCGGGCATGGCGGCGGTCGCCGCATCGGTGTAGGGCGGACCGATTTCCGCCACCTTGATCGTCTTTGAAATGACGGGGGATTGGCAGACGGGATTGGCGGTATTGGTGACGGTGTCGACGGCCTCTGCGTTATCGGCAAAATTCGTGGATAAATCCTTTTTCTTGACCTTACTGTCGCGCCGCAAAATAAATTTGGCGGCAGGGCCGCAGGATTATCTATTAACCATGTTCAAGAACGATTTTATAATGCGTCCGATCGATGAGGTTAAGCCTGACCATTGGGACATGGTAGAACACGGCGCTTATGTGAGTGAATTTGGATCACTTGCCGGGGCAATGCCTGTGTTTCGGCGTACGGGCGCGCGGTATTTGCCCGTTGTGCGGATGGGTGGCCAAGATGAGGCCAGCACAATCATTGGTTTGTCATACGAAGTGGATGCCTTGCGCGCTTGTAACGAAGCATTGGCGGCGACGGCGGCCGAAGAACATAGTTGAGCTTTACAAAAAAACGCATCCAACCCCGGCTGGATGCGTCATATCTGACCAAGGGCCAAGCGATTAAATTTGTTCAACAGCGACCAAATCTTGGGTGTAAAACGCAATGTAACCAGCGATTTCTGCTACGTCAGGTTTGGGAGCTTCATAGCTCCACGCCATGTTTTCCAATGTTTTGCTTTTGGTCACAATAGAATAATACACCGCTTCGCCTTTGAAGGGGCATTGTGATGTTTGTTCGCTGCGGTCCAAAAACGCCATGGCAAGATCGGATTTTGGGAAATAAATCACCGGGTTCAAATCACCTTCGATCAATTCCAAAGCATTGGTAGATTCACCCAAAACTGCGCCACCCGCGCGGACAGTCCAGGTGCCGGTTGCTTTACGAATTGAAATATGTGCGCCCATGATTTTCCCTTTATAAGCTTTGGAACCTAAATCGGATCCGTCATCTGTGCGAACCATACACGGGTTGCATCAGATAAGCGATGTTCGATTTTGTCGCGGCACGTTTGATGGTATTGATTGATCCAGCTTTTTTCATCAGCCGTCAACATATCGGCAATGATCATGCGGCGATCAATCGGCACATAGGTTAAGGTTTCAAATTCCAAAAACCCTTCGTAATCAACGCTTTGTGTCACGATGATCAAGTTTTCTGTTCGGATACCAAAGGATCCCTCATGGTAATACCCAGGCTCATTCGATACGATCATACCGGGTTGAAACGCCACGGCCGAGCGCGGTGAAATGCCTTGTGGTCCTTCGTGAACGCACAGGTAATGACCCACGCCATGCCCTGTGCCATGGGCAAAATCTTGGCCTGCCGACCAAAGTGCCAATCGCGCAAACGCGTCGATTTGCCGACCCGTGACACCCGTCGGAAAGCGCAGGCGCGAAATTGCGATGACACCTTGCAGAACGCGGGTGAATGCTTGTTTCACATCATGTGGTTGATCCCCGATGGCCACCGTGCGGGTAATGTCGGTGGTCCCGTCCATATACTGGCCCCCGCTGTCCACCAACATAACCTCGCCATGGCACAGGGTGCGGTTTGTGGCGGTGGTGACACGGTAATGGGGAAGAGCGGCGTTCGGACCGCTGGCCGCGATGGTGTCAAAGCTGATTTCCAAAAGCTTTGGATCGCGGCGGCGGATGTTTTCCAAGGCAATCGCCACATCGATTTCGGTGGTTTGATCGGGGTCTTGTGCGTCAAGCCAACACAGGAATTCACACATATGGGCCGCGTCGCGCATATGGCTTTCGCGGGCGGTGGCCAATTCGGTGACGTTTTTGCAGGCTCTGGGCAGGCTGGTTGGATCGCTGTCACGGCGCACAGTCGCCGAGGATTCAGTCAAAACATCATAGGCCGCCTTTGGAAGGGTTTGCGGATCGATCCGCACTTGGCCTGACAGGGTTGCAAGGCGATCCAAAAAGCCGTCTATGGGATGGACGTTGACCTGATCACCCAGATGATCACCCAAATCGACCAGTTTTGCCGCATCAACAAACAAATCTACTGCGCCCGTGGCGTGCAATATCGCATAGGATTGCACAATGGGGTTATGCGTGATGTCAGACCCGCGAATGTTTAACATCCAACAAATGCTATCCGACATGGTTAAGATTGCGGCCGCGTCCCCCGCTTTCGCCAAATCTGCCGCGATTTCGGCGCATTTTTCGAAATGGGATTTGCCGGAAAATTCAATGGGATGGGCAATGACCTTGCCACAGGGCGGGGTTGGGCGGTTGTTCCAGATGACATCAACCAAATTCGAACAGGCGCGCAGGGTGATTTGGCTATTGGCCAGATCGCGTTCCAATGTTTCGATTTCGGCCACCGTATGTAGGCATGGATCAAACCCGATGACGCCGTGCGATATCTGATCTTTGATCCATGCGGCGGGTTGTGTCTGTGGCCAATCCACAGGCGTATAGGGGGGGCGCGTTTCTGCCTTGACCTGAACACGATACCGACCGTCCACAAAGACGCCCGCATGTTCGATTAAAGCAATGCAAAAGCCAGCCGACCCGGTGAATCCGGTCAGCCACGCAAGACGTTCATCACATGGCGCGACATATTCGCCCTGATATTGATCTGTGCGGGGGATGATATAACCGTCCAACTGATGCGCTGCCAACTGCACGCGCAGGGCGGCCAAACGATCAGGGCCCGCATCCGGTTGAGATTGCGTTTCAAAGCTTTGATACATGTCCTTACCCATGATCTAATGAGGCCTAGCCAAATTTGCGCATGCCCATCACGCGGGCGCGGGCGCGGGGGTCGCTGTCAAAGAGCGCGGCCAATTGTTCGGTCATGGCACCCGCCAGTTGTTCAACATCGGTGATCGTGACCGCGCGTTCGTAATAGCGCGTCACATCATGCCCGATCCCGATCGCCAGCAATTCAACCGCCTTGCGTTTTTCGACCATAGCGATCACATCGCGCAGATGTTTTTCCAAATAATTCGCAGGGTTGACCGACAAGGTGCTGTCATCCACAGGCGCGCCATCGGAAATCACCATAAGGATTTTGCGTTGTTCGGGACGCGCGACCATACGGCGGTGTGCCCATTCTAACGCTTCGCCGTCGATGTTTTCTTTCAACAGGCCTTCTTTCATCATCAGGCCCAAGTTGGGGCGAACGCGGCGCCATGGCGCATCGGCGGATTTATAAATGATGTGGCGCAAATCGTTCAAACGGCCCGGTTGTTGGGCGCGCCCATCTTGAAGCCATTTTTCACGGCTTTGCCCGCCTTTCCACGCGCGGGTGGTAAAGCCCAAAATTTCGACCTTGACGTTGCACCGTTCCAAAGTGCGGGCCAAAACATCGGCACAAATCGCGGCGATCGAAATGGGGCGGCCACGCATGGACCCCGAATTGTCGATCAACAAGGTCACCACCGTGTCGCGGAATTCGGTATCTTTTTCCATTTTGAAACTGAGCGGTGTTGTGGGGTTGGCCACCACACGCGCCAAACGGCCCGCGTCCAAAATGCCTTCTTCCAGATCGAACAACCAGCTGCGGTTTTGTTGCGCTTGCAAACGGCGTTGCAGTTTGTTGGCCAACCGGCTGACTGCGCCTTTTAACGGTTCAAGTTGTTGATCCAAATAGGCACGCAGACGTTCCAATTCCGCAGGTTCGGCCAATTCTTCGGCCTTGATCTCTTCGTCGAATTGGGTGTCAAAGACGTTATAGTTGGGATCAGCATCAGAAATCGGCGCAGGCGGGGGCGGGTCCAAAGGCGCGTCACCTTCGGGCATTTCCATTTCGTCCGACATATCGTCATCAGCGCTTTCATTTTGGCTGATTTGCGCCTCTGCCTGATCTTGTTGTTGGTCTTCGTTTTGCTCTGGATCGGCTTCGGCCTGTTCTTGGTCGTTGTCGTCCTGACCTTGGCTGTCGGGATCTTGTTCTTCTTCTTGATCTTGTTGTGCGTCGTCCTGTTGATCGTCGTCGGGCGCATCCGGATCATCGCCCAGCTGGTCGCCATAGCCCAAATCCGAAATAATTTGACGCGCAAAGCGCGCGAATTCTTGTTGATCGGAAAGTTTGGCTTGCAAATTCTCAAGCGTGCCGCCCGCTTGTTCTTCGATGAAACCTTGCCATAGCTCCATCACGTTTTGTGCACCCGCGGGCAGGGTGCGTCCGGTGGCCAAATGACGGATCAAATACCCCGCTGCGGTTGAAAGCGGCGCCTGCGCACGGTCGGCGATTTGCGCATATCCCAAACGATCTGCGTCAACGCCGATCTTTGCGTCAATATTACCCGCCGTGCCGGGCATGTCGCGCGCGCCCAAGGCTTCGCACCGCGCGGTTTCCATCGCCTCATAAAGTTCGCGCGCCATGGATCCTTGCGGGGCATAGCGGTTGTGGGTCGAGGCATCGTGATAGCGATGATAAAGTGCCAACGCATCCGCTGTGCCGCGGGCAACCAAAACCTCTTGTTTGGTCATGCGGCGGCTGATTTGAGGCAGGCGCATATTGTCGCCCGACATCCCCGAGGGATCGACAGAATAAGACACCGTTATATCGGCGTCATGCGCCATAACCTTGGTCGCTTCGGCCAGTGCCTTTTTGAACGGATCGGCGGGGTTGTCGTTTTTCTGTGTCATCTTTACCCTAATAGAGCTTGGCACCAGTTCATGCGCTTGCCCCCATCGTAGGGGACGGCGAGGCCCTGTGCAATCATCGGTTTTGCGACATCTACACCATCGATATAAACACGCGCCAAAGCACGACTATATTTGTCGATCCCTGTGCGGCGCAAATCAATTTGATGCGCTGTTCGCAACAACGTTTCTAGTGTTGCTTTTGCATGTTCGCCCAACCGCTTTTCCGCATTACAGCGCGGGCGAAATGTTTCTGGTGTATCAAAGCCCACCAATCGGACATTGCCTTGGCTTTCCGAACAGGCGACTTTGATCGTATCACCGTCCACCACGCGGGTGATGGCACATTTTGGTGCCGTCGCATTTGGCAAATAGGCCACCACGTCGCGCGATGCGGGCAAGGTGGTGTCACCGATATTCGGGTTCACGGTGTCAGTGGGGGCCAATTGACACGCGCCCAAGACCGCGCATGTTGTGGCCAATCCCCATGTTCGCAGGCGCAAGATCGCCCGCGAAACAGTGTGAACCCAAGCCGCCATTTTATCCCAAGCTAACGCTTGCGGCGCTTTCTGGCAGTTCTTCGTCAAAGCAACGTTGAAAGAATTCAGCCACGGTTTGACGTTCCAATTCGTCGCATTTGTTGAGGAATGTCAAACGGAAGGCATAACCAACATTGCGGAAAATCTCGGCGTTCTGGGCCCAGTTGATCACGGTGCGCGGGCTCATCACGGTGGAAAGATCGCCGCTCATGAAGGCTGTGCGGGTGAAATCGGCAACGGTGACCATTTGTTTAACGGTCTTGCGGCCCGCTTCGGTGTTGTAATGTGGTGCTTTTGACAAAACGATTTGGGTTTCCGCGTCGATTGACAAATAGTTCAACGTCGACACCAAAGACCAACGGTCCATCTGTGCTTGGTTGATTTGCTGGGTGCCGTGATACAGACCGGTTGTATCGCCCAAACCCACGGTGTTGGCGGTCGCGAACAATCGGAAATATTTGTGGGGCATGATGATTTCGTTTTGATCCAAAAGGGTCAATTTGCCGTCATGTTCCAAGACGCGTTGGATGACGAACATCACATCCGCACGGCCCGCGTCATATTCGTCAAACACGATCGCGACAGGGTTGCGCAAAGCCCAAGGCAAGATACCTTCGTGGAATTCGGTAACCTGAACACCGTCTTTCAATTTGATCGCGTCTTTGCCGATCAAATCAATACGGCTGATGTGGCTGTCCAGGTTGACGCGCACAGACGGCCAGTTCAAACGCGCGGCCACCTGTTCAATGTGGGTCGATTTCCCTGTGCCGTGATAGCCTTGGATCATCACACGGCGATTGTGCGAAAAGCCCGCCAAAATCGCCATTGTCGTATCGGCATCGAATTTATAGGTGCTATCAATGTCAGGCACGCGATCGGAACGATCGGCAAAGCCATGTACCGTCATATCGGTGTCGATGCCGAATACTTCGCGCACTGAAATGGTTTCGGTTGGTTTGATCGATGTATCGAGGGTTCCGTGATCCATGTCCAAGACTTCCATGATTATAATTTTCGTGCAAAGTCGTGCATCATTAATTCCTAAAGGGCAAGAGTGTGGCCTATGTTTTTCCCAAAACTGGTACAATTTCCGTAACGTTCTTCACGAGAAGTTGCATCGCAGTTGATTGGTAATGCAATTAAGGTCACAGTGTTCATTGAAACAGGAGCACGAGATATGAATCGCCGTGAGCTATTATTAACAGGAGCAGCGATGAGCATGATTGGGTTTAAGGCATCTGCAAATTCCAACGAAGTCTTTGAAATTACGCGTACAGACGAAGAATGGCGCGCCATGTTAACGCCTTTGCAATATGATGTAATGCGCAAAGAAGGCACAGAGCGCGCGGGTACGTCACCTTTGGACAAGCTGTATGACGAAGGCATGTATCATTGTCGCGGTTGTGATTTGGCGCTTTATTCATCGGAACATAAATTCAATTCGGGCACCGGTTGGCCCAGTTTTTATCAAGCCCAAGAAAATGCAATCGCCACCCGCGAAGATCGCAAGTTTTTCATGCTGCGCACTGAATGTCATTGTCGCCGTTGTGGATCGCATTTGGGGCATATTTTTGACGATGGGCCCGCACCCACGGGGATGCGCCATTGTATCAACGGTGTGAGTTTGGTGTTCAAAGCCGCGTGACACGGATGTAGGGTTCGAATTGCTACGCAATCCGTTTGACCCTGTTTTTGTCGAATTGCTACGCAATCCGCCAGACTTTGTTTTTGTCGAATTGCTGCGCAATCCGACGGGCGCGCGGGCCGGTGGCCCGCGC
>JAYPUL010000079.1:0-8115 GCA_038134005.1 Paracoccaceae bacterium
TGCTCATGTCGATGTCCTAGTCTTTCGTTAACCTCGCGAGGTCTGCGGCCAAAGCACGTTTGTTCCACGTTTCGACAAAGAAACCACGCGCATCGCGAAATCGTTTTGGTTCTAATATTTTGACGTCCATTGGATGTGCCCGCATAGCCCTATGTTTCATTGATATTCACACCTGTCACCCGCGTGTCAATAAAACTGGTCAAATAAGACCATAAAAAACGCCGCCAACAGAGATACTGTGGCGGCGCGTGTTTTAACATTGGCTGTGACTGCCTTATTCGGGATCCATCGCATAGATCATACGTTCGTTACAGGGGGCGACACGTAAAATATTGGTCGTTCCGGGAATATTGAAAGGGACCCCCGCGGTGATGACGATCTGGTCTTCTTGGTTGGCATAGCCTTCTGACACGGCCGCACGAACCGCTGCGACGACGGCTTCTTTAAACCGAACCTTCGCACCTGAGATCACACAGTTTGTGCCCCATGTTAACGCCAATCGGCGCGCCGTTTTAATTTCTGACGAAATTGCCATGATGGGAACACATGGGCGTTCGCGCGCGGTCAATAACGCGGTTGTTCCGGATTGGGTAAAGCAACAAATCGCTTTGATGTCGGTCGCCTCTGCGATTTCGCGCGCCGCAGAAACGATGCCGTCGGCGACGGAAAACCGGTTTACGGTGCGCGATGCTTCGATCACTTGGCGGTATGTAGGGTCGCCTTCAACTTCGACGGCGACGTTGTTCATGGTTTGAACGGCTTCGATCGGGTATGACCCTGCGGCGGATTCTGCCGACAACATGATCGCATCTGCACCTTCGTAAATCGCAGTGGCCACATCCGACACTTCGGCGCGTGTTGGCATCGGGCTTTCGATCATGGATTCCAACATCTGTGTGGCAACGATCACGGGTTTAGCGGCCGCACGGCACCGGCGGACCAAACGTTTTTGAATGGGCGGCACGTTTTGAACAGGCAATTCAACGCCCAAATCACCACGCGCAACCATGATCCCGTCGGATACGGCCAAAATATCATCGAAACTTTCAACAGCTGATGGTTTTTCAATCTTGGACAAAACTGCCGCGCGACCGTTGACCAATGCTCGCGCTTCATGAACGTCATCGGGACGTTGAACAAAGGACAAAGCGATCCAATCGACACCCAATGAACACGCGAATTCCAAATCTTTTTTGTCTTTTTCCGACAACGCCGCCAATGGCAAGACCACGTCAGGAACGTTGACACCTTTTCGGTTTGAAATGGTGCCGCCCGTTTCGACAATACAGTTTGCGTAATCTGCGCCATTATCCACAACGCGTAACCGGATTTTGCCGTCATTGACCAACAAATGCGCATCGGGGCGCAGTGCGGCAAAAATTTCGGGATGGGGTAATTGAACCCGTGTCACATCGCCCGGTGCATCGGACATGTCCAACCGGAATTGGGCACCGTGTGCCAATTCTTCTTCGCCATTTACAAAAACACCCACGCGCAATTTCGGACCTTGAAGGTCGGCCAAGATCGCAATTGGGCTTTCCAATTCCTGTTCGATTGTTCGAATGATCTTGTGACGCTGTGCAATTTCTTCGTGGCTTCCGTGGCTCATATTCAAACGAAAAACATCCGCACCCGCTTCGTGAAGCGCTTTGATCATGGTATAATCGTTGGATGCGGGGCCCAATGTGGCCACGATTTTTACATTGCGGTGACGTCTCATGTCATGTCCTTTTTCAATCGAGTACGCTAACTTTATCAAATCAGTGGTTTCTTCCAAGAACAAATCACTGACTCGCACATGTTAGCGATAACATTTCTTGATGGCTTATGCCTCATTTCAATTTTTCTTGCAACTGCCCGTTTTTATCTTGGCCCGTCTAGACCCCGCATGGGGTCGCCCTTATATAGTGATGCACTATGACAAAAGGATGACATCATGGACGATCAAACCCGCATTGAACTCGAAGCCGCCGCTTTTCGCGCATTGCGTGATCATTTGATGGTCAAACGGACAGACGTTCAAAACATTGACATGATGAATTTGGCAGGCTTTTGCCGCAATTGTTTGTCTCGTTGGTATCAAGAGGCCGCAAATGAACGCGGTATCGACATGGATAAAACCCAAGCACGCGAAATCTTTTATGGAATGTCGATGGAGGATTGGAAGGCAAACCATCAATCCGATGCCAACGACGATCAAAAAAAGGCCTTTGACAAGGCCTTTTCTGAAAACGTGAGATCAAAAGATTAATCGTATTTGCGTTGATCTTCGATAACCAAACCGTCACGGGGCAAGCCGCCCTGTGGCACCAATTCGATTGTGCCCTTTAACTTTAGACAATCCATAACGGACGCTTCATAAGCCGACGCATCCGACGCGGTTGTTTCGATTTTCACGGTCATGGCATCCATTTCGCCTTGGCGCGTGGCGATCACGCGGGCGCGATCGATTTCGGGATGTTTTGCAACCAAGGCCGCAACCTGTTCGGGGCGCACAAACATGCCTTTGATCTTGGTCGTTTGATCGGCACGGCCCATCCATCCTTTGATGCGAATGTTGGTGCGCCCACAGGGGGATGTTCCGGCCATGACCGCCGACAAATCGCCGGTGGCAAATCGGATCAGCGGGTAATCGGGGTTCAACGATGTCACGACAACTTCGCCAACTTCACCCGGAGCGACAGGAATACCTGTTCCGGGGATCACGATTTCAACAATCACACCTTCGTCAACGATCATGCCCTCTTGGGCTGGGGATTCATAGGCCACATTGCCCAAATCCGCCGTCGCATAGTTTTGCAAACATAAAATGCCGCGATCTGCGTATTCTTGGCGCAGCGATGGGAACAACGCCCCGCCACCGACGGCCGCTTTGGTGATTGACAATTTTTCGCCCATCTCGTCGGCTTTGTCCAAGATGATCTTTAAATAATCGGGCGTGCCCGCATAGGCGGTCGTGCCGATATCAACGGCGGCGCGCACCTGTAATTCGGTTTGACCAACACCCGCGGGTACAACGGCGGCGCCCACGGCACGTGCACCGTTTTCAAAAATCATGCCCGCAGGGGTCAGATGATAGGCAAAACAGTTTTGTACAATATCACCTCGTCCCACACCAACAGCATTTAGAAACCGACCAATGCGCCACCAATCATGGCCAATCCCACCGGGTTCATAAATTGGGCCCGGAGATTGGAAAATATGCGCAAACTCATGCGTTTTTAAAGCACCAAACCCACCCAATGCATTGCCCGCGACTTGTTTCTGGCTCAGCTCAGATTTGCGCAAAACAGGCAGGGTGGCCAACGCGGCGCTGTCTATGATGGCGGCTGGATCCACATTGGCAAACGCATCTGAATACCCCGCCAACGCTTTGGCGCGTGCGATTTGTTGTGGCAACGCGGCCGCTATATCGGTGGCGCGCTGGTCCACGCTGCGTGTTTCCAGTTGATCGAAAAAAGTCATCGTCTGGTCTTTCATCTTTGTCTAAATACTCATCCGCCGAAGGCGTCGACCAAAGGCCGATCGATTACGACAGCCAACGCTTGCGACGACGATAGCTGCGCACATCGCGAAATGATTTGCGGCCTTCGTCGGACATGCCCAAATAAAATTCTTTAACATCAGGGTTTTCGCGCAATTCGGCGGCAGGACCATCCATCACGACACGTCCCGATTCCAAAATATACCCGTAATGCGCATACCGCAGCGCCACGTTGGTGTTTTGTTCGGCCAAAAGGAATGTCACACCTTCGTTTTCATTTACGGATTTCACGATTTCAAAAATTTGTTCCACCAATTGCGGCGCCAAACCCATTGACGGTTCATCTAGCAAAATGGTTTCTGGACGGCTCATCAAGGCGCGTCCGATGGCACACATTTGTTGTTCACCACCCGAGGTATAGCCCGCTTGGCTGCGGCGGCGTTCTTTCAAACGTGGAAAATAATTATACACCATTTCAAGGTCTGCGGCGACGGCGCCTTTGCCGTCGGTGCGGGTATAGGACCCGGTCAACAGGTTTTCCTCGATGGTCAAATGTTCGAAACAATGACGCCCTTCCATGACCTGAATAACGCCACGTTTCACCATATCTGCAGGGTCAGTTTGGTCGATACGCGAACTGTTATAGCTGATCATGCCTTTGGTGACTTCGCCGCGCTCAGATTGCAGCAGGTTCGAAATCGCCTTTAGCGTCGTGGTTTTGCCCGCGCCATTGCCGCCCAAAAGCGCGGTAATTGATCCTTTGGGCACTTTCAAAGACACGCCCTTTAGAACCAAGATCACGTGGTTATAGATCACTTCGATATTGTTGACTTCTAACAGAGTCTGGTTGTCTGCTGTGCTATCTAACATGGTGGGTGTCTTTCGTTTTGTGTGGTGTGGTCCCCGCGAACGGGGACCACTAATTCAGATTAGTTACAACCTGGTGTGATGCTGTTTTCAGATGCGAACGCGCCTGAATCTTCTGTGATCAATGGGTTCAGAATGTCTTGGTCTGATTGTTCAAACCCTGTGATCAAGCCCCATGATTTTGCTGCTGCATCCCACTGTGCAACCGCAACCATGCCGTCGCCGCCGTGGTTTTGGCACGATACGCTAAAGCTTGGACCAAACCCTGGAAGACCTAGGCCAGCCATTTTTTCTTCGGTGATGACCAAGTTTTCCATACCGTCACGCATTTGCGCAGGTGTGATTGCGGCTGTGCCGTGCATTGCTTGGGCGGTTTTGACCGCTTCTGCTGCCAACATCGCTGCATACATACCACGGTTATAAAGCGCAGTACCGATTTGGTCGCCTGCACCGGCTGCTTTGCCTGTGCCAACAACGTGTTTATTGATGTCGTCAAACACTGGGAAATTCGAACCCACGTTGTGGAATGTCAACGCTTTATAGCCGTTCGCGCCTTCGCCTGCTGGTAGAACGTCATTTTCAGAACCTGACCACCAAATACCGATGAAGTTTTCCATTGGGAAACGGATGTTTACCGCTTCTTGGATCGCGACCGAGTTCATAACGCCCCAGCCCCACATTAGGACATAGTCAGGCTTTTCACGACGAATTTGCAACCACTGTGATTTTTGCTCTTGGCCAGGGTGATCAACAGGCAACAAGGTCAATTCAAAGCCGTGCTTTTTCGCTGCTTCTTCCAAGGTACGGATTGGTTCTTTACCGTATGCAGAGTTGTGATAGACAAGCGCGATTTTCTTGCCTGCCAAGCTGCCGCCGTTTTCACCCAATAGGTATTTCACAGCAACCGATGCACCATCCCAATAGTTCGCAGGATAGTTAAAGATGTTGCGGAACACTTCGCCGTTTTTCGCAGAGGTCCGGCCATAGCCCATGGAATGCACAGGGATGCCATCCGCTGTTGCTTTTGGGATCAGCTGATATGTGATACCTGTTGACAACGGTTGATACACCAATACGCCTTCGCCTTTGGTGGATTCATAGCATTCAACGCCTTTTTCGGTGTTATAGCCTGTTTCACATTCGATCAATTTAATTGCTTCGCCGCCGATACCGCCATCGCGTTCGTTCAACAATGTGAAATAGTCTTGGTAACCATCTGCGAACGGGATACCGTTTGCCGCATATGGTCCTGTGCGATAGCTAAGCGCAGTGAATGTAAGGTCTGCAAAGGCGGGTGCCGCCGCAACAATACCTGCAATCGCAGCTGTGATCAGAGTTTTTTTCATCGGTAAAGGTCCTCCCATTATGTAAATCCGATGGTTTCAAAATGTCGGGGTTGTCGCCCCGATCGTTTACTTAGGCCCTAGTAAGGGAAGGGCCAAAGCCGTAGTTTTTCTTTCGCGACCCGCCACAATTGGGCAAGTCCATGTGGTTCGGCGATCAAAAAGATGATGATCAACCCACCGACAATCATAAATTCAAGATGCGCTGCCAAATCGGTTGGCCAACCCAATGTTCCCACCAAAACGTTTTTTAAGAGCACTGGCAAGAGAACAAGGAACGCGGCGCCTGCAAAGCTGCCGAAAATGGATCCTAGGCCGCCGATGATGATCATAAACAGAACAAGGAACGATTTGGAAATCCCGAACGCTTCGCCCACTTCAACCGCGCCAAGGTAAAAGGCAAAGAATAACGCGCCAGCGATACCGATAAAGAATGAACTGACCGCAAAGGCGGATAGTTTTGCGGTCAACGGGTTTACCCCGATGATTTCCGCCGCGATATCCATATCACGAATGGCCATCCATTTGCGTCCAACAGACCCGCGTGTCAGGTTGCGTGCAATAATTGCCGAAATTGCCACAAAGACCAAGCACACCATATAGGATGCCCAGGCGTCTGTATTTGCGCCCGTCACAGGTACGCCCAGAATGGTCCGTTCCGGTGCCGAAATCTGGCCAGACGCGGAATAGTTATAAAACCATGGAATACGGTTGAACAACCACACCAAAAAGAATTGCGCCGCCAAGGTTGCAACCGCCAAATAGAACCCTTTGATCCGCAGTGATGGCAAGCCAAACAAAACACCAACAATCGCGGTGATGCCGCCGGCCAAGACCACGTGGACCAGGACGTTCACTTCTGGAAATGCGGTCATCAACTTGTATACCGCATAGGCGCCAACCGCCATAAATCCGCCCGATCCCAATGACACCTGGCCACAATACCCAACCAAAATGTTCAATCCGATCGCTGCAATCGCATAAATCAAGAACGGAAGGAAAATCGCGTTCGCCCAATAGTCATTGATGATGAACGGAATGATCGCAAAGGCCACGAATAAAACGAAATAGTAACGATAACGATCAAACTTGATCGGGAACGTTTGATTGTCGTCCACATATGAGGTTTTGAAATCACCTGCTTCACGGTAGAACATTATTTACACTCCCGACATAGTTTTAGATAGCTGGTCATCCCGGCGATCAACCCGCCGAATGCCAATAAAGTTGCGATGGACATTTGCATTTCGGTAAGGGTGGTGCCCAATAGCGCAGCCGCCCCAAAGGCCCAAAACGAAAGCCATCCAATCACACAGGTTATTGCACAGGATTTCATCATCATACCCGTTCAATAATCTTTTCACCGAACAAACCCTGAGGACGGAACACCAAGAACAACAGCGCCAACACATAGGCAAACCAGTTCTCAGTTGCGCCACCAATCATTGGGCCAACCCAGAATTCAAAAAGCTTTTCACCAACACCAATGATCAACCCGCCAACAATCGCGCCGGGAATGGATGTAAACCCGCCCAGCATAAGAACCGGCAATGCTTTCAACGCGATCAACGAAAGCGAAAATTGAACGCCCGACTTTGTGCCCCACATGATCCCTGCGACCAATGCGACAAAGCCCGCAACCGACCACACCATCACCCAAATAAAGTTTAGGTTGATGCCAACGGACAACGCCGCTTGGTGATCGTCCGCCAC
This sequence comes from Paracoccaceae bacterium, assembly GCA_038134005.1. Classification (GTDB taxonomy): domain Bacteria; phylum Pseudomonadota; class Alphaproteobacteria; order Rhodobacterales; family Rhodobacteraceae; genus CAJXSD01. The sequence goes on from JAYPUL010000079.1 coordinate 7,408, forward strand.
CGCGCGCATTGCGCGGCCTTGTTTGGTGTATTGTGAAAATGCCACCAATGCCATCACCAGAATTGCCGCGATGATCGTCGCGACGATATCTAGGTTGTCGATAAAGAAGCCGTAATCAAAAATGTTAAAGGTGGTGTCGTCGATCCAAAGGTTGATCCCTTGGGGCAACCCAACATCCAATTTTTTGATATCTGCTCCCCACATCAGATCCCCAAGACCTTCCATGAAATAGGCCAAACCAATGGTCGCCATAAATAGGATGATCGGTTCTTGACCGACAAGGTGACGGAAAATGAATTTCTGTACGATCCACGCCAGCCCCACCATAACGCCCATCGACAAAAGGATGCCCAACAGAGCAGGTAAATGCCATCCGAAATGATGTACATCCGTGCCAAAGACTGCGTTGATAAGGTGTGAAAACGGGACCTGACCATCCATGATCCCGACCAAGGTCATCGCCGCAAACAACGCCATGACGCCTTGGGCATAGTTAAAGATGCCTGAGGCTTTATAAATTAGAACAAAGCCCAAAGCGACCAAGGAATACAGAACGCCCGCCATCAGACCGTTCAGAAAGACTTCCATCGCGTAAATCAGTTGATCAGACATTGGCGTATTCCTTTTTCATATGGCTGGTGAGGTCGGTGGAAAATACCGACGTAATACCGACGTGTTACAGAGGCGGAAATCTTAGTCATGGGCGAC
>JAYPUL010000080.1:0-8017 GCA_038134005.1 Paracoccaceae bacterium
ATGGCGGAGGAGGTGGGATTCGAACCCACGGTAGACTTTCACCTACGTCGGTTTTCAAGACCGGTGCATTCAACCACTCTGCCACTCCTCCGACGTCCCCCCTTTAATCCAGAGAAATTGATTCTAAAACCCCTAAAGATCGGAAAGATTTCGCCGAATGACTGTGTTCGTTCTTTTCACAGGGGCAGATACGGGTTAAAGTCGATAAAAAACGCGCAAATGGGTGATTTGCGTGAAACAAGAGCAGTATTAGGGGTGAACCATGTTTAAGCAGAAATTGGCTTTCACACGTACGAGTATTTCGGTTCTGTCATTAACGGTGGTCTTGGCGATCACGGCGTGCGGACCAACAGGTTTGACCGGTGGGGATAACAAAGCCCCAGTCGTCGCATCAGTTGAGGTTGTTGAACGTGATGTAGAGGCGCCAGAAGTATTTGATTTGTCCGAGGCGGCGCTTTGGGATGGCCGGCCGTCATTGGGCGGCATTTGGGTGGCCCATCCGGATGTAAAAGACCCTGAACGCGTGATCATCCGTAATAAAAAGAACGGCAAATTCGTTATTGGTGCGTTGTTCCGGCGCGATCGTGAAAACGTTGGACCGCGGTTGCAATTATCTTCGGATGCGGCCGATGCGCTTGGAATCCTAGCTGGCCAGCCGACAAATGTTTCGGTCACGGCGCTGCGTCGTGAGGCTGTTAAGACGGAAACTGAGGCAAACGCCGATGCAGTCGACGCACCGATTGATGTTGCCGAGGCTCCGTTGGATCCGGTTGTCTCAACTGCGGCGGCGGCGCTTTCTACGGCGGAAAACACAAAAACGCCGCCTGTAAAAGATGAAATCAAATCTGCACCAAAGCCAAAAGCGTCAACACTTGCAAAGCCTTACATTCAAATCGGCATCTTTGGTGTTGAACAAAACGCAAATAATACCGCGCAAGCCATGCGTCAGAGGGGCATCATTCCGTTGATCAAGGAACTCAAGATGAACGGCAAAACATTTTGGCGTGTTATCGTTGGACCCGCCGCAACTTCGGATGAGTTGAAAGATTTGAGTGGCAAAGTGAAAAAAGCAGGGTTTAGTGATGCCTATGCAGTTTCGGGCTAAGTTTACATATATCACCTCCGTTGCGGCCATGGTTGCCGCGATGGGGTGGGGTGGGGCTGTAAACGCCTTTGAAACGCGTGCCAAAGCGGCGGTTGTTTTAGACCAGACAACCGCTACGGTATTGATGGAAAAAAACGCCGATACGCCGTTGCCACCTGCGTCAATGTCGAAATTGATGACCTTGTATGTCGCCTTTGATTTTATCAAGTCTGGACAACTGGGGCTTGATGAAAAGCTGCCTGTTTCTGAACATGCTGCGTCATATGGTGGGTCGACGATGTTTTTGGATACCACCGATCGTGTCCGCGTCGAGGATCTTTTGCAGGGTATTATTGTTCTATCTGGCAATGATGCCTGCGCGGTGATTGCCGAAGCCCTTTCGCCTGACGGATCCGAGGCAGGGTTTGCAAAACTCATGACCCAGCGTGCCCGCGAAATTGGTTTGACCCATTCGTCCTTCACAAACTCAAATGGCTGGCCATCACCCGGTCAACGCATGAGCATGCGCGATCTTGCAACTTTGGCGGATCGATTGATTAAAGATTTTCCAGAATTCTATCCAATGTTTGGAATTAAAGAATTCAAATTCGACGGACGCGCCCCCGCAAACACGCGCAACCGAAACCCACTTTTGTCATTGGGGATCGGTGCGGATGGGTTGAAAACGGGCCACACCCAAGAGGCCGGTTATGGGCTTGTTGGGTCTGCGGTGCAGGATGATCGGCGCGTGATTTTTGTACTGTCAGGTTTGGAAACAACCCAGCAACGCGCTGACGAAGCCGAAGCGGTCGTAAATTGGGCATTCCGCCAATTCGACATTAAAAACTATGGTAACAAGGGTGATGTCGTTGCAAATGCGGCGGTTTGGAATGGTGATGTGGATGGGGTTGGATTAACGCTGACCCAAGACATTGATACATTGGTTCCGGTTTTAAATGCCGATGGCGTTACATTTCATGTAAAATATGACGGCCCTTTACCCGCGCCTATCAAACAAGGGGACGTTGTGGCGCAATTAATCGTTGACGTGCCGGGGTTGTCCCCCCGAAGCATCCCGTTGTCGGCCGCCGCATCCATTGAACGCGGTGGGTTCATAACGCGAATGAAAACTGCGGCGACAAAATTGTTGAATGTCATTGATCAAGGTCCTGAGGGCGCGTTTTGACCCACGGTTTGTTTCTAAGTTTTGAAGGTATTGATGGTTCAGGGAAATCGACCCAAGCGCGGCTTTTGGCGGAAAAATTAAGGGCCGATGGATACGATGTTGTTTTGACGCGTGAACCGGGTGGGTCACCTGGCGCAGAAGAAATCCGCGCCTTGGTTTTACAAGGTGATCCGGATCGTTGGTCAGCGGAAACAGAAATTTTGTTATTCACTGCCGCCCGGCGTGATCATTTGGAACGTACAATTCTTCCGGCTTTGGAGCAGGGAAAAATTGTCATTTGTGACCGCTTTGCCGATTCAACGCGAATGTATCAAGGTCTAAGCCGAGGTGATTTGCGTGCCTGTGTTGATCAACTTCATGCGCTTATGATCCCACGCGACCCTGATCGTACCATTTTGATTGATATGGATCCCGATATTGGGCATTCGCGCGCAAAGGCAAGAAATGGTATCGAAGAGCGTTTCGAAGATTTTGGTGTGGCATTGCAACGTCAAATGCGTGATGGATTTTTGGCATTATCGGACGAATTTAGGGACCGGTTTATTGTGATCAACGGTATGCAAAACATTGACGATGTATTGGCCGATGTTGTTCGCGTCGTTACACCTTTGTTGCCATGATGGACGATCTATTACCACTTTCTGATCAAGTCGAAGGTGCGCCTCATCCGCGTGAAACCACAACTTTGTTTGGTCAGGCACATGCCGAAACTGCATTCTTAGAGGCATATAATTCAAAACGGTTCCATCACGCTTGGATGATCACAGGGCCAAAGGGTATCGGCAAGGCGACTTTGGCGTGGCGGATCGCAAAATTCCTTTTGTCGCAACCCGTTGAAGATGGCCCAAGTTTGTTCGGCGACCCCGATCCGTCAAAGTCATTGGATACCGAACCAGAACATCCTGTCATTCGGCGGGTAATGGCGGGGTCCGAGGGGGGGCTTTGTGTTATTCGTCGCGCCTATGACGAAAAACGCAAACGCTTTAAATCGGTGATTGCCGTTGAAGATGTCCGCAAGCTAAAGAATTTTTTCGCATTGAGCGCAGCGGATGGCGGACGTCGGGTTGTTATTGTTGACGCGGCGGATGATATGAACGTGAATGCCGCAAACGCGTTGTTGAAAGTATTAGAAGAACCCCCTGCGCGGACGACGCTTTTATTGGTGTGTCACCAACCATCGGGGCTTTTGCCGACGATTAGATCGCGTTGCCGTACCTTACGATTGACCGAATTGTCACATGACGACGTGAATAACGCGATCGAGCGTGCTGGTTTTGATGCGGATGGTGAAGATAGTGCGGCACTTGCTGCGCTTTCGGCTGGATCTGTTGGCGAAGCGATACGGTTGTCGCAAATGGGTGGTCCACAGATGTACCGCTCAATTTTGGCGTTATTGGCGCAAGGCGCGACCATCAATCGACAAGATGCAATAAAATTTGCCGAAAGCTTTGCGGGAAAAGGCGCGAGCGATGAATTTGAAATTTTCATAATTATGCTTGACCTTTTGTTGACGCGATTGGCCAAAACTGGTGCGACGGGCCTATTGCCAGGGCTGCCTGTGTCTGCGGAAGAAGGCCGCGTTTTCCAATCGTTATGTCCGAATCCGCGCCATGCTTTGCGCTGGGCTGAAGGTCACCAAGAAATATTGTCCCGATTGCGCCATGGTCGCGCGGTGAACCTTGACCCTGTGGCGTTGATCCTAGATACGGTCTTTAAACTGGAACATTGCGCCAAGGGTGCATAAACAATGACCAAGGATCAAAGAATGACCGTGATAACAGATAGCCATTGCCATCTGGACTTTCCTGATTTTGAAGGGGAACGCGACGCAATCGTCGAACGCGCAGTCGCCGCGGGCGTGCATCGGATGGTTACAATTTGTACCCGTTTGAGAAATGAACCAACGGTTCGCAAAATTGCCGAAACCTACGCGTCCGTTTTTTATGCGGCTGGTACCCATCCAATGAGCGCCGCAAGCGAACCATTGACCAACGTCGAAGAATTGATCCAAATGTCGCAGCATTCGAAATTCGTCGGGATTGGCGAAACGGGGCTGGATTATCACTACACCGCAGAAAGTGCGGAAATCCAAAAGCAAAGCCTAATTATTCATATTCAGGCTGCACAGCAAACAGGATTACCGTTGATAATCCATTCGCGCGCTGCCGATGATGACATGGCAGATATATTATCAGCTGAATTCAGAAATGCGCCGTATTCATGTGTCATGCATTGTTTTTCATCATCGGTTGAGTTGGCAAAAGCGACTTTGGATCTTGGATTTTATCTATCAATGTCTGGGATTACCGCATTTCCAAAAAGCAACGATTTGCGTGATATCTTTCGCCTGGCGCCAATCGATCGAATTTTGGTGGAAACAGATAGCCCATATTTGGCTCCGCCGCCCCATCGTGGCAAACGCAATGAACCGGCGTATTCGATGTTTACTGCGCAAGCGGGCGCAGATGTTTTTGGGCTGGACATTAATACGTTTGCACACCAACTTGAGGAAAACTTTGATCGCCTCTTTTCAAAGGCTAAACTCTGATAAAGGACGCCTATGTCAGCCACTTTAAAATTTACAATTTTGGGCTGCGGATCGTCTGGGGGGGTGCCCCGCTTGGGCGGGCATTGGGGGGACTGTGACCCCAACAATTCAAAAAATCGACGCACGCGGTGTTCGATGTTGATTGAACGGATAACGGATCAAGGTGTCACGCGTGTTTTGATTGATACCAGCCCTGACATGCGTCAACAACTTTTGGATGCTGGCGTCGGTGAATTGGATGCCGTCGTTTATACCCATGCGCATGCGGACCATGTCCATGGTTTGGACGATTTGCGCATGATTGTGTTTAACATGCGAAAACGGTTGCAGGTTTACGCAGATCAAGACACATGTAACGCATTGATGGACCGCTTTGGCTATGCTTTTGTTCAACCCGTTGGTTCGCCATATCCGCCAATATTGGAAATGAACTTAATCACAAAAGCATTTTCAATTTCTGGTGCAGGGGGCGATATTGATTTGATGCCCTTTGCGGTTGAGCATGGTACGATTGAAGCGCTAGGGTTTCGATGTGCGGATCTGGCGTATTTGCCGGATGTTTCGGCAATGAACGATGGAGCATGGTCGGCTATTTCCGGTGCGCAATGTTGGATTGTCGATGCGCTGCGCCGAACGCCGCATCCAACCCATTCGCATTTAGAGCAGACGTTAGAGTGGATCAACAAATCCGGCGTGGAGCGCGGAGCGTTGACCAATATGCACATTGATTTGGATTACGAAACGGTTCAGGCCGAGACGCCTGAACATGTGGATTGTGCCTTTGATGGTATGATAATTTCCTATCAGGTTTAGAACAGGCAAGGAAAACGATGCAAGCACTCTTGGATGTCATCCTTCCTGTTTTTTTGGTAATCGGATTTGGATATCTCGCGGTTTGGCGCAAATGGTTTCCGACCGCGGGTGTCGACGGTTTGATGAAGTTTACCCAGAATATCGCAATACCATGTTTATTGTTCAAAGCTCTATCGACGCTTGATTTGGGCCAATCGTTTGATTGGCGTTTGTTGACCAGCTTTTATTCAGGTGCATTCTCATGTTTTTTGCTTGGTATGATGGGGGCGCGTGTTTTATTCAAACGTGATTGGCAAGACAGCGTTGCGATCGGATTTTGTTGTCTATTCTCAAATTCCGTTATGTTGGGATTGGCAATCACTGAACGCGCCTATGGTGCTGCGGCGCTTGCCTCTAACTTTGCGATTGTCGCAATGCATGCACCATTTTGTTATGGCGTGGGTATCACTGCTATGGAAATTGCGCGCAACCCTGGTCCAATGTCATGGGGGTTGGCCAAAACCATACTAAAAGCGATGTTTAATAACGCTCTGCTGATCGCTATTTTGCTAGGGTTGTTTTTCAACCTCTTTGGGTTGACCTTGCCAAACGTTGCGGCGGATGCGCTTGGTATGATGACGCGGGTTGCGTTGCCGACCGCATTGTTTGCAATGGGTGGTGTCCTTTACCAATATCGACCAGAGGGCGATATTCGTCCAATTGCTATGGTGGTGATTATAACATTGTTGGTACATCCAACATTGGTTTGGACATTTGGCACCGCACTCAATCTTTCGAACGCGCCATTTCGATCGGCCGTTTTAACAAGCGCGATGGCGCCTGGCATAAATACATATGTGTTCGCAAATATGTACAACCGTGCAAAGCGCGTTGCAGCAAGCGGTGTGTTGTTTAGCACGGGTTTTTCAATTTTGACCGTTTGGGGATGGCTTCACGTCATCCCCTAGTGGGCTATTCAATTCCGATGGCTGCACGGGCAAGGCGATCTAACAATGATTGGACGTCTTGCATGACTGAAATATTGGGGAGGCTATCGAAGCCAATAACGACGGGGCTGTCGTCGGTGACTTGATACGTGAATATCCTATACGGGCAAAAGCGAATGTTCATCGGGTCGGCTTCCATCGCGGCACGTGATAATTCAGCGGAACAAAATCCAAAGACGTCAGCGTGCACATAGACGGTTGACGTCGCACCAACGTCGGCTTTTGTGCGTTCTAACATTTCACCAACATGGTTTTGATCCGATACGACTAATCCCGCATCTATGATTGCGTGCTCTAAACCAAACAGCACATCATCGTAGCTTTGATCATCCACTTGATATGTGATCGCATCGCCAGCTGACACATGCGACGCCAAAAGCCCAAGGACGATACAAAGAATATTCGCTTTTTTCATACTAAGCAGCCTTTCTTGGCTTTAGCTTACAGCCAAGAATTCGCGAATGCTATTCTAAAGTCATAGGTGGTGCAAACCGCCGCAGAGGTCATAAGCTTAGGTTGGGCTTTCTAACCGAGATCTAAGCGCTGCGATGTCGTACCCGATGGCTTGCGCACGATTGATGATCGTGTCTGGCGGCAATTTGTCGGCAAATTCTAATGCCCATAGGATTGTCGATCGACGTCCCGTTGCGCAATATGCCAAAACACCACCCCGTGTGCCGCGCACCGCTGCCGTGTGACGATTGACGGCCTCCTTTGTCAGGGATGTCATGGTGATGGGGATGTATTCAAACTCAATCGAATAGTCTTCGGCGGCGTCGCGAATTACATCACTTCGCGTCCCGCCCTCAATTTCACCATCAGGAAGATTGCAAATGATTTTTGCGAATCCTGCCTGTGCTAGTTCTGGAATCAGATCAGGAAGAATCAACTTTGACACAAAGACTTTGGAGTAATCTGTTTGATCTGCATGTTTTCGCGTCCGATCCATTGATTGGCTAACATTTGAAACGACAAAAACGGCGATCACTTTATGATTCTGAATGTGGCTAGTCTGAAAATTGCAGGGAAATCAGACTTGATGATGTAAAAACGGCACGGAATGTGATGATTCCACACAAACGAACACGAATTTTGAATTGATCGCGCTTACGAAGATCCCCAAATCACACCTCGCAATCCGATTCATCCTAAATTTTGCGGCAATAAGGGTAATGGTTCGGCATCCAAATTGAATTTGTTTATGATTTCTTTGAAATTAACACACCTTTTGGTTGTGAATTTTTACGCGCTCTGTGGATAACTCATTGCTTTTGAGGTATTTTTTGATTGCGAAATTGGGTTTCGAGGGAAAAAACGAAAAAAAATGATCGCGAATGCATTTTTTTCATTTTTAGGGGTTGCGGGTATTTGTTGTTAGGTCTAGAAGCCCCTTCACCGGC
>JAYPUL010000081.1:0-7443 GCA_038134005.1 Paracoccaceae bacterium
CAAATTCGGCAACTGTGTCGCCAAAGTTTGTTTTGTTTGAAACGGTTAGGTAATCCAACGCGCGTACGATCCCGTTCAGGTGATCGTTTGTCGCGGACAATTCGCGGATTTTGTAAACGCCCGTTGCAATCACAACGGCGTCATGTTTTGCGCGAATGTCTTGGAAGGAAATATCAACGCCGACGTTTGTGTTTAGTTCAAGCGTAATGCCGCCGTCGGTCAATTGACCATTACGGCGCATGACGACGTCTTTTTCCAATTTGAAACCAGGGATGCCATAGGTCAACAAACCGCCCGCGCGGTCGTAACGGTCGTAAACCGTGACTTCGTACCCCGCGCGACGCAAACGGTCGGCTGCGGCCAAACCACCGGGGCCGGCGCCAATGATGCCGATGGATTGTGTCAATTCAACCGCGGGCTTGATGGGCTTGACCCAACCTTCTTCCCATGCTGTGTCGGTGATGTATTTTTCGACCGCGCCGATGGTAACGGTTTCATGGCCGGATTGTTCGATCACACAGTTGCCTTCGCACAAACGGTCCTGCGGGCAAATGCGGCCACAGATTTCAGGGAACGTGTTGGTCGCTTGGCTGACCTCATACGCTTCTTGCAGACGCCCTTCGGCGGTTAGGCGCAACCAGTCGGGGATATTGTTGTGCAAGGGGCAATGCGATTGGCAATACGGCACGCCGCATTGGCTGCAACGGCTGGCTTGTTCAGCGGCCTTTGCCTTAGCAAATTCTGCATAAATTTCGTGGAAATCTTTGTTACGTGTTCCGGCGGCACGCTTTTGCGGCATTTCGCGGGTCACGTTTACAAATTTCAACATTGGCTGTTTGGCCATGATGCGCCTCCAAATTACATTTGTGCGTCATGTACACCAAGTCAAAAGGAATGAAAAGTCACTAATGCTGACCTAAATTTACATTCCACGGCGATTTGCGTGAAAAAATTGACCAGCGCGTCAATATATAGGACCGATTCGGCCCTATATAAGGGGCGTGCAAATCAACACGTCCTAATTTATATATATCGCAAACAACAACATGGCGACGCACATGACACTCTTGCATCTTTTTATTGTTTCGATAATTCAAGGGATTACCGAATTTTTACCGATTTCGTCTAGCGCACATTTGATCTTGATTCCGCATCTTGCGGGGATCACAGATCAGGGGCAAATGATCGACGTGTCGGTGCACATGGGGACACTGGCGGCAGTGATAATTTTTTTCTGGGCGGAAGCGAAACAAGCGTTGATTGGTCTATTTCGGGTCATGCGAGGACGATTTGATGGCGCACAAAGCCAATTGGCATTGGCGTTGATTATCGCAACGATTCCCGCGGTTTTGTTTGGCCTGGTCCTGAAAATAACTGGCATTTCGGATCAGATGCGCGACAGTGTTGCGTTGATTGGCGCGACCATGGCAGGCTTTGGCGTGGTGTTGTGGTGGATTGATACGCGCGCACCCACGGTCGCACATTCCAACGAATGGACCCTGCGCCAAGCGGTGGTTTTGGGCCTATGGCAAGCGGTCGCGTTAATTCCGGGCACGTCACGATCGGGCATAACCATCACAGGCGCACGCCAGATGGGGTACACCCGCGAAAGCGCTGCACGTATTTCGATGTTGATGTCGATCCCGATCATCATTGCGGCCGGTGCATTAGAGGCGATTGACGTGTTCCCCTCTGCCAGCGCCGACCAATGGAAAGAAGCGGGCATTGCCACCCTTTTTGCGGGGGCCTCGGCCTTTGTTGCCTTGGGTTTGATGATGCGGTTTTTAAAATCGGTAAGCTTTACCCCTTATGTGATTTACCGCGTAATTTTGGGATTAGGTTTGATCGCATGGGCGATGATCTAAGGCTTGCATCATGCGATCAAACCCTTAACAGTGTCGCAAACCACAAAAGGATCCTATCATGGCGAAAACAATCTTTGTTTTGAACGGCCCAAACCTTAATCTTTTGGGCAAACGTCAGCCAGAAATTTATGGTCATGACACGTTGGACGATGTGCGTGCGCAATGCGAAGCTGCGGGTGCGCCCCATGGCATTGAGATTGAGCTAAAGCAATCAAACCACGAAGGCCAAATCATTGATTGGATCCACGAAGCACGCGACCGCGCAGCGGGCATCATCATCAATCCTGGGGCGTTCACCCACACGTCGGTGGCGATTTTAGACGCGCTAAACGCCTTTGATGGTCCCGTGTTAGAAGTACATATTTCCAACGTACACAAACGCGAAAGCTTTCGGCATCATTCCTATGTGTCGTTGCGCGCCGAAGGTGTGATGGCGGGCTTTGGTGTCCAAGGCTATAGCCTTGCGGTGCTGCGCATGGCGTCACTTTTGGCCTAGGGGTTCGCGATGGCAAACCGGTTATATGACGCACTATTCGGCATTCACGCGGGCAAAGATACACCGTTTCTAATCCTGCCGGATGAACGGGTGATCACACACGCGGAATTCTTGGCAAAAGCCGCGCAATATGCCCATCAAATCACGGCATCCGGTTTGGGCGCGGGGGATCGCTTGGCGGTGCAAATCGGCAAATCGCCCAATGCGCTTGCGGTCTATGCGGCCTGTGTTCAGGCCGGCGTCATCTTTTTGCCGTTGAATACCGCATACACAGGCGCAGAGGTTGAATATTTCATAGATAACTCGGGTGCAAAATTGGTGCTGTGTGATGGCACAAAACGTGATGAAATTGCCCCGATTTGTGATCGTTTGTCTGCACGTCTGGACATCATGAACGCGGATGGATCCGGCAGCTTTGACGACGCGGCCGCGCAGCACCCGACCGAATTTGCAACCGTTGATCGCGCGCCAAATGATTTGGCCGCGTTTCTGTACACATCTGGCACGACGGGTCGATCAAAGGGTGCGATGTTAAGCCAAGAAAACCTATTGTCCAATTCACAGGTTCTGGTGGAACATTGGCGCTTTGGTGCGCAAGATGTGTTGCTCCATGCCCTGCCGATATTCCATACTCATGGCTTATTTGTGGCTACAAACGTGTGTTTGTTGGCGGGGTGTACGATGCGGTTTTACGCAGGGTTTGATCGCGATATGATCATTCGTGACATTCCGAAAGCCACGTCGATCATGGGCGTTCCAACGTTCTATACCCGTTTGTTGGATGATCCGCGCTTTGACCGTGATCTGACCAAAAATATGCGCCTGTTCATTTCGGGCAGCGCGCCTTTATTGGCCGAAACACATATCCAATTCGAAGAGCGTACTGGGCATCGTATCCTTGAACGCTATGGCATGACCGAAACGAATATGAACACGTCAAACCCATATGATGGTGATCGCCGCGCGGGCACCGTTGGCCACCCGTTGCCCGGGGTTGAGGTCAAGGTTTGTGATCCCGAAACAGGGGCCGAATTACCCACCGGCGAAATCGGTGTTTTAGAGGTCCGTGGCCCGAATGTGTTCCAAGGGTATTGGCAAATGCCCGAAAAAACCCGCGAAGAATTGCGGGAAAACGGGTTCTTTATTACGGGTGATTTGGCCCATATCGATAACGACGGCTATGTCACCATTGTTGGCCGTTCAAAGGATTTGATCATTTCGGGCGGATACAACATTTACCCCAAGGAAATCGAATTGATCCTTGATGATCAACCAGGTGTTTTGGAAAGCGCGGTTGTTGGCGTGCCACACCCGGACTTTGGTGAAACCGTGGTGGCGATTTTGGTGCCAGCCCAGGGCGAGACGCCGGATACCAATGCAATCAAAGCATCTGTTGAAGGGCAACTTGCACGTTTCAAACAACCGCGCAGTTACCAGATCATGGAAAGTCTACCGCGTAATACGATGGGTAAAGTGCAAAAAAATATTCTGCGGGATATGCACAAGGGTTTGTTTTCGTAAACAAACCCTTAGACAGATTTGATGTTGCGTAACCGCGTCGCGTTTGTCACGACAAAAATAGATGACAACGCCATCGCGCCCGCCGCCAACATGGGCGATAACATCGGTCCCCCAGACGGGTAAAGCACACCCGCGGCCAAAGGAATCAACGCCGTGTTATAGGCAAAGGCCCAAAACAGGTTTTGTTTTATGTTGCGCATTGTGGCCCGCGAAACGTTTAATGCGTTCACGACATTTAGCGGATCGCCATTTGCCAAAACGATATCGCCACTTTCAATTGCGATGTCCGATCCCGTGCCCACCGCGATACCAATATCGGCCTGTGCCAACGCGGGTGCGTCATTGATCCCATCGCCGACAAATGCAACGGCGCCAAATTGCGATTGCAGATCGCGCACCACGCCGGCTTTGTCCGCGGGCAATACCTGTGCGCGAACATCGGTGATGCCCAATTGCGCGGCGATCGCTTGTGCGGGCGCCGGATGATCGCCGGTTATCATCGCGACGTGGATGCCTTGGTTTTGCAACGCGGTGACGACTTTTGATGATGTCTCTCGGCTGCGGTCTTGAACCACAAATGCCGCCATCAATGCACCGTCTGCCGATACGTAAACGGGTGCCGCACCTTGGGCGATCCACCTGGATGCGAATGGATCCGCGATGTCAATTCTCACACCGATCTCGCGCATTAAGGCTTCGGATCCGATATGCCAAACCTGACCGTTTTGTTTGCCGGTTACGCCGCGACCTGGGAGCGTTTGGAAATCCTCAACTGGACCTGCATCGCATCCGTTGTCGACAGAATGCGCCACCATCGCCTTTGCAATGGGGTGGGTGGACGCAGATTGCAAAGACGCGATAGCCGTCAAAACCCCCATGCGGTCGGATGACGTTTCCATCCATTGATCCGCGATATCGGGACGGCCAATTGTCAATGTACCCGTTTTGTCAAAGGCAACCGCACGAATTCCGGCCATACGTTGCAATGCATCCCCTTTGCGAAATAGAACGCCCAGATTGGCCGCGCGGCTGGTTCCGACCAAAATCGATGTTGGTGTCGCCAAGCCCAACGCACAAGGACAGGCGATGATCAAAACGCTAACCGCCGCGATCAAGGCATGGTTTAGCCCCAACTGAGGCGCGAACACAATCCACGCCAATAATGTCATCGTAGAAATTCCAAGGATGGTTGGCACAAAGATTTGGATGACCCGATCCAGATGTTTTTGCACCGGTAATTTTGTGCCCTGTGCCGCGACGACCATCGCGACGATATTTGCCAAAACGGTGTCTGCGCCTACTTTGGTGGCTTTGTACACCAAGGTTCCTTCTTGGTTTACCGTCCCGCCCAAAATAAGGTCGCCTGCCGATTTTGCCAAGGGAATGGGTTCCCCCGTCAACATGGATTCGTCAACATAGCTTTGGCCGTCTTGGACAATGCCATCAACGGGAATTTTTTCGCCGGCGCGCACTTGGATCGTATTATTGCGCCGCAGTTCGGCCATAGGCACGTCGACATAGGCACCATCGCGCAAGACGCGCGCGGTTTTGGGTGTAAGCCCCATCAATGCTTTGATGGATTGGCCGGCCTGACCTTTGGCGCGTGCTTCCAAATATCGGCCCACAAGGATCAAGGTAATCACAACCGCGGCGGCTTCGAAGTAAACATAGCGCTGTGTGTCCGCAAATAGCGTTGGGATAAAGGTCACCGCCGTGGAATATCCCCACGCCGCAAGCGTTCCCAATGCGACAAGCGTATTCATTTCGGGGGATCGACGCGCCAGTGACGTCAAACCCTTTTTATAAAAATCCCGACCAGGCCAAAGCATGATCACACACACCAATGCAAATTGCAGGTACCACAAGGTTTGTGTTGGGATCATCTGCGCAACTGCATGATGGACCGCAGGAAAAAGATGCCCCCCCATTTCCAAAACAAAGATCGGAAACGTCATGACGCCTGCAATGATCGCGCGATTTCGTTCTGTGCGATGGCTGTCATCATCTTGGTCGTCGGCCGGTTCGATTGCTTTTGCGTGAAAACCCGCTGCAATGATGCGCTCTGCCAACGCCTGTGGCGTGATCGCACCGTCAATATAGCGTACCCAAACCTGATCTTGCACCAAATCTACATGGGCGGCGGTGACAGCGTTATGTTGTGTGAGCGCAGTTTCAATTTTTTCAGCGGCGTCACCACGTTGCAAGCCGTCAATTGCGATGTAACATTCGTTTTGTCGCGCCGGATACCCCGCTTTTGATAGGGCGGCCACAACATTTGGTAAAACGGCAAGATCCATGTCCACGCTGGCGGTTCGGGTCGCAAGGTTTACCGTGCCTGATGCCCCCGCAACACCAAGAATCGCTTTTTCCGCGCGCCCTGCACAGGCAGCACAAGACAGGTTTTGAATCGCTAGTTGAATCTGTGACATGGGAAACCTCGTTCGCTAGCATAAGTATATGTACGCCATTTTAGGTTCACAACAAGCTTATGTGACACAGGAATTCAAATATTTGTGGTCAAACCACAAGGATCACTTTTCCTATTCAAAATGATTGGTTAGAAGAACACTATGAGATGGACAGTTCCGAATATATTGACAACCCTGCGATTGATGGCCGCCCCCGGTGTTGCCATCATGTTTTTGTATTTCACCCGCCCCTATGCGGATTGGTTCGCGTTGGTTTTATTTATCAGCGCGGCAATCACCGATTGGTTTGACGGATTTTTGGCGCGTGCGTGGAAACAAGAAAGCAAATTGGGTGCAATGTTGGACCCAATCGCCGACAAGGCGATGGTTGTGATCGCCCTCATGGTGATTGTTGGATATTCGTCAATGTCGCCATGGTTGGTGTTGCCTTCGACGGTCATTTTATTCCGCGAGGTCTTTGTTTCTGGTCTTCGGGAATTTTTGGGTGATACGGCCGGCACGCTTAAGGTGACCAAGCTGGCCAAATGGAAAACCACGGCACAGATGGTGGCGATTGCTATTTTGTTTTCGCAAGGTGTTTTTGAACATTACGTCGGAGTGTCGACAGTTGGTATGGATGCGGAAATTATTTCAAACATCCTGAGAGGCGCCGAAACCGATCATTTGGGGTTAATCTGGAAAGTCGACGCAATGAATTGGTCGGGTCTTATTGGGATGGCGGTGTTGTGGATTGCGGCGATACTGACCTTTGTGACGGGGTTGGATTATTTCGTAAAAGCGCGCCCCTTCTTAAAGGATTAATGATGTTGAACTTGCTTTACTTTGCTTGGGTGCGCGAACGCATTGGTTTGGCAAAAGAAACGGTCGAAACAACTGCGGTTACTGTCCGTGATTTGGTCGACGAACTGCGGGCGCGTGAAGATCGGTACGACATTGCGTTTTCGGATCTTGCGTCGCTGCGCGTGGCGATAGACCAAGAATTGGTTGATTTCGACGCACCGTTGGCCGGCGCCAAGGAAGTCGCATTTTTCCCACCCATGACGGGCGGATAAATGCGGATCTCTGTTCAATCAGACCCGTTTGATTTTGGCGCGATCGCGGATGAATTCGCCAAAGGGCATACCCACATGGG
>JAYPUL010000082.1:0-7080 GCA_038134005.1 Paracoccaceae bacterium
GGGCCATAGGGATAGCCCGTGATATTTTCGTTGCCGTCTTCGGTAATGACCAAGATATCGTGTTCGCGGTACCCGCCCGCGCCGGGTTGGTCATTGGCGATGGTCAGCATGGGTTCCATCGAAATCACCATGCCGGGTTCCAACACGGTGTCGATATCTTCGCGCAATTCCAGACCCGCTTCGCGGCCGTAATAATGCGACAGGACGCCAAAGGAATGGCCATAGCCAAAGGTGCGATATTGCAGCAATTGGCGTTCTTCGAAAAATTCGTTGATCTTGTGCGTCACCTCGGCGCAGCTAACGCCAGGTTTTAACAAGCTCATGCCGTATTCATGCGCCGCGACGTTGGCTTGCCAGATTTTCAACGATGCTGGGTCGACCTCTTTCACGAACATGGTGCGTTCAAGGGCGGTGTAATACCCTGAAATCATTGGGAATGTATTCAATGACAGGATGTCACCGCGTTGCAAAACACGGCCCGTCACAGGGTTATGTGCGCCATCGGTGTTGATGCCTGATTGGAACCACACCCAAGTGTCGCGGTATTCGGCATCGGGGAAGGATTTGGCAATCTCGGCCTCCATCGCGTCACGGCCGGCCATGGCGACGTCGATTTCGCGCACGCCTTCTTTGACCGCATCACGGATCGCATAGCCCCCCACGTCGGCGACGCGCGCCCCTTCGCGGATCAATGCGATTTCGGCGGCGGATTTGTGCATGCGTTGGCGCATCACGGCCACGGAAATATCCAGTGTCGCCGCAGGTTTTAGAAAATCGTCAAGCTTGTCGCGTTGCACCAAGGTCAAATGATCGCCTTCGTAGCCCACGGTTTTGCCCGCGCCTGTGACCGACGCGATGGCGCGCCAGTAATTGTCACGCTGCCAATCGGTATAGGTGATGTTGTCACAAAAGCTGCGGCGCCACGGTTGGCCCGCATCAATCCCCGCCGAGATCGTGACGCATTCGGTTTCGGTCACCACCAACCCGTAGGGGCGCCCAAAGGAACAGTATAAGAACCCCGAATAATAGGCGATCGAATGCATCGATGTGAACACCGCCGCGGTCACGCCATGATCGGCCATGATCGCACGCAGCTTTGCCACGCGGGTTTCGTATTCTGAGATTTCGAATTGTAATTTTGCTTTTTCACCGTTGTGAAAACGGTACATTTCCGGACGTGCAGTCATCAGACCCTCCATTGCCGTACAAAAGAAGGTCCCGGCGTACAGGACATAATTTGGAATGCGACTCAGATCTGGGGATGCCACAGATCTTGGGCGACGCCATCGCCCGAGCCTGATCGTTTTTTAATCACCAGATTTATTTTTGCGCAAGCGAATTTTATCAATCGTCACGGGAAGATGGCGTTAAAATTTGGACCATCTCACTTGTCTCGGATTTTAGCGCATCAATTACGTTGAAATGATGGGTCGGCAGGTCGATCACAATCCCGCAGGCCCATGCTTTTGCCAAAAATTGTGCCTGTTCTATAAAGACGGGGCGTTCCGCGCCGCCCACCCAAACAGTCACAGGTTTCGCAGGGGCCGCATTCAATGCCGGGCTTTCGGCGATCGCGGTTTCGCGGGTCAGGCGGAAATCATCATTCATTTCGGTGTGAATCAAATCGCGTAAATCGGAAACGGGGGAAATTGGCACGATATGTTTAATGCGGTTCAACACGGGTTGTGGCAAAACCTGCGCCATGCGGGCAACCAAATGCCCGCCCGCAGAATGGCCCGCAAGTGTGATCGGGCCCGTCGTCGATTGATCAATTTGCAACACGGCTGCTTTGATTTGCGCGGTGATATCGGCAATCGATACATCGGGGCACAAATCATAGGACGGCATCGCAACCTGCCACCCGCGCGCCAACGCACCGGATGCAAAATGGGACCAAAATGACCGATCAAATCGACGCCAATATCCGCCGTGGACAAAGATCACCGTCCCCAATACGTCCGTTTGCGGTAAAAATAAATCATACGCTTGCCGATCCGTCGATCCGTATCGAACGCCCAATTTCGCCCGCCCTGCGCAGTGCATTTCATCTCGAAAATCAGAGGCTTGCGCTGTCCAATCGGTGATGAATTGATCCGCATTCGGGATGTAGGCCGCATTCGCGTAAGCGTCGTCATAATTTTTTTTGATCATATTTTTTCCTCAGCTACTGGACAAACTCTGTCAGAGTCGCTTTGTCTATGCACGACATATTATGCGAGGGCGTGAAAATGAACGACATCACCAATCTAAAATCCTTACTTAAGGACCCAACCCTTTTGGCGACCCAAGGCTATTTGGCGGGCGAATGGATGGACGGCGACGGTGGTCAAACCTTTGCTGTGACCAACCCAGCGCGCGGCGATGTCATTGCAGACGTTGCAGATTTTTCCCGCGCCCAAGCGGCGGCGGCCATTGCAGCCGCAGGCAAAGCACAAAAAGAATGGGCGGCCATGACAGGCAAAGAACGCACAAATATTTTGCGCCGTTGGTATGATCTGATGATGGCGAACGCCGATGATTTGGCGACGATTCTTACCGCTGAACAAGGCAAACCCTTGGCCGAAGCCAAAGGCGAAATCACCTATGGTGCGTCCTTCATCGAATTTTTCGCCGAAGAAGCAAAACGGATCTACGGTGAAACTATTCCTGGCCACCAACGCGACAAGCGCATCATGGTTATGAAACAACCCATCGGCGTGGCCGCATCGATTACACCGTGGAACTTTCCAAACGCGATGATCACCCGCAAAGCGGGTCCCGCCTTGGCGGCGGGCTGTGCCTTTGTTGCGCGCCCTGCGGCGGAAACACCGCTGTCGGCGTTGGTCTTGGGTGTGTTGGCCGATCGCGCGGGTTTGCCAAAGGGCGTTTTGTCGATCATCCCGTCGTCACGTTCGTCCGAGATTGGCAAAGAATTCTGTGAAAACCCGATCGTACGCAAATTGACCTTTACCGGATCCACCGAAGTGGGTCGCATTTTGTTACGCCAAGCGGCCGATCAAGTGATGAAATGTTCGATGGAATTGGGCGGCAACGCACCCTTTATCGTGTTTGACGACGCCGATTTGGATGCGGCCGTCGAAGGCGCGATCATGTGTAAATTCCGCAACAACGGTCAAACCTGCGTTTGTGCAAACCGCATTTATGTCCAAGCGGGCGTTTATGATGCGTTTGCCGAAAAGCTACGCGTAGCGGTTGCCGCGTTGAAAGTTGGCGACGGTCTAGAAGCCGGCACAGCGCTTGGCCCGCTGATCAACACCGACGCGATTGCCAAGGTCCAAGAACATGTGGCCGACGCAACATCAAAAGGTGGCAAGGTCATTTTGGGCGGCGATTTTGCACAGGGTCCTGGCAATTTCATCAACCCCACAATCGTCACGGGCGCGACCCGCGACATGGCGGTTGCAACCGAAGAAACCTTTGGCCCATTTGCGCCTTTGTTCAAATTCGAAACCGTGGACGAAGTGATCGAATTGGCCAATGACACGATCTTTGGGTTGGCGTCCTATTTCTATGCCAAAGACCTAAGCCGCGTGTACAAAGTGGCCGAAGCGTTGGAATACGGCATCGTCGGCGTGAACACAGGTATCATTTCAACCGAAGTCGCCCCCTTTGGCGGCGTGAAGCAATCCGGTCTGGGCCGCGAAGGCAGCCATCACGGGATCGAAGATTACCTAGAAATGAAATACGTCTGTTTGTCGGTCTGATCGTTTCATCGACTGTTATAAAAAAGCCAACGGCGACTGGAATACAGATTTTCCAGTCGTCGTTTTTTTTGGCAGGTTTCGGATTGAGTATTTAAGACAAAGATGAAAGACCTAGCACACATATGGCATGGGCCACGGTTTGTAACGCAAGTTTAGGTTGGGATACGCACGATGCGCATGGCACCGATAGATTGGGCAATGTTGATCTTTCTGTCTTTGATTTGGGGCGGGTCGTTTTTCTTTAACGCAATTATTCTACGCGAAATCCCCACCATTACTTTGGTCGCTGTGCGGGTGTCGGTCGCGGCGGTGGCGTTGTGGATTTTCGTCGTGGCCACCGGGCGATCGGTGGTATTGGGGTGGCGCGTTTGGGCCAGCTTTGCCATCATGGGCGCGATTAACAATGCGGTTCCGTTTTGTTTGATTGTCAATGCACAAGTCACGATTTCATCGGGCTTGGCGTCGATTTTAAATGCGACCACGCCTTTGTTCACCATTTTGGTGGCAGGCGTCTTTTTGTCCGATGAGCGGTTTAGCATGATGCGGCTATTGGGCGTGGCGTTGGGGTTGTCGGGCGTTGTGGCAATGATCGGCACCGATGCCTTGGCGGGATTGCATGAAAACATCTGGGGCCAGATGTCATCATTGGGCGCGGCGTTGTCTTATGGATTTGCCACCGTCTTCGGGCGGCGGTTCCGGCGCATGGGGGTCGATCCTATTTTGGTGGCGCTGGGTCAGGTGAGCATGTCATCGATCCTGTTGTGGCCGATTGCGGTTTGGGTGGACCGGCCCTTTGACCTTGCGTTTCCATCGACGCCAGTGATTTGGTCCATCTTGGGATTGTCGATTGTCTGCACCGCCTTTGCCTATATCTTTTATTTCAAGATTCTGGATCGTGCGGGGGCCACCAATATTTCGTTGGTTACGTTTTTGGTGCCTGTGTCGGCGATCTTGTTGGGGATTTTGTTCTTGGGGGAAACGCTGCACCTTAGTCACATTTTGGGTATGGTATTGATTGGGCTGGGGTTGGCGGTGATCGATGGCCGGATGTTTTCGCGCAGAGGCGATTGACCGCGGCCCATCCATTTTGTAGGGCAACCTTAACAACAAGGTGAAACAGACATGGCACGCAAGAAAAAAGGTCGCGATATTTCCGGGTGGATCGCGATTGATAAACCCGCCGGGATGACATCGACCGCCGTGGTGAACAAAGTGAAATGGGCCTTTAGCGCGAACAAAGCCGGCCATGCGGGCACCTTGGATCCCGATGCGACGGGCGTATTGGCGGTTGCGTTGGGCGAAGCCACGAAAACCGTTCCCTATATCACCGACGCGTTGAAAGCCTATGAATTCACCGTGACCTTGGGCATTGCCACAAACACCGATGACGCCGAGGGCGAAGCCATCGCACACAGCGATCTGCGCCCCAGTGATGATCAGATCAAGGATCAGCTGAACGCATTTTTGGGTGACATCCAACAGGTGCCGCCAAAATTTTCGGCGGTCAAGATTGACGGCGAACGGGCCTATAAATTGGCACGCGACGGCGAAGATATTACGTTAGAGGCGCGTCCACTTTATGTGGACAGCCTGATCATGTTGGATCGTCCCGACGCGGATCATGTCGTGTTGGAAATGGTCTGTGGCAAAGGGGGCTATGTGCGGTCTATCGCCCGTGATCTGGGCGCCGCATTGGGATGTTATGGCCATGTCAAATGGTTGCGTCGCATTTGGTCGGGGCCCTTTGAAACGTCTGATTGTGTGACGGTTGACCAAATCGACGCCTTGGCCAAGACGCCCGAGTTGGACCAGCATCTTTTGCCGATCCAAGTGGGGTTGGATGGCCTGACGGAAGTGACCTGTACCGACCAAGGTGCCGCGCGATTGCGCAATGGCAACCCTGGAATGGTCTTTGCAAATGACGTCGAGTATGGCGACGAATGTTGGGCGTCGTTCAATGGTGTGCCCATTGCCGTGGGGGTTTATAAGTCAGGCGAATTGCACCCCAACCGCGTCTTTGTTTTACCTGATTAAATGTTGTCGAAATTATTTTCGTATTCGTCTTCGCACCATGGCATTGATTGGCAACATGCACAGATGGCATAAACAAAGACGACCGCAGCAAGGGCAATTATAATTTTTAAAAACATAGCAATACCTATTAAAATGATGAAATTAAACTAACATTATTTTGCATTTCACATAAGTATGGAAAGCCCTAACCGTCACAGACCAAGGTAAGCCAATGATCACAAAGACACACCAAAAAAACGATGCGGCGTCGGTGGCCATCTATTCGGACTGTGAAAAATATCGCTATAGCTTGACGCGCGTTTGGGATGCAGACGGGGAAAAGATCCATTTTGTCATGTTAAACCCATCGACCGCGACCGAGGTGCAAAATGATCCAACGGTTGAACGGTGCGAACGACGTGCCCGCACGTTGGGATACGGGGCGTTTTGTGTGACCAATATTTTTGCGTGGCGCGACACCGACCCCAAGAAAATGCGCGCCGCCGCCGACCCAATCGGGCCCGCCAATGATGCGGCCATTCGCGACGCGTGTGCTTGGGCCGACACGGTAGTTGCGGCTTGGGGATCACATGGCGAACACCTCGCACGTGGAAAATATGTGCGCGGGCTTTTATCACAAGTGGAAAAGCCCATATATCATTTGGGCCTGACGGCGGCGGGGCACCCCAAACACCCGCTTTATATTGCCTATGCCCAGCAACCACAGAAATGGGATCTTGCTGATGGCTGATACCGATGACCTGACAAAAGCGTTGCGCGATGTGTTAGACCAAAAGATAATGCGCGATCACAGCACGGTTTGGCGTGTCCTGTGGTTGAATTTTCTACGTGGATTGGCCTTTGGTCTGGGGTCGGTGATTGGTGCCACGATCTTGGTTTATTTGACGATTCAAGTTTTGGCCCAAATCGAATTTATCCCCATTCTGGGCGATTGGGCCGTTCAATTAATTGAACAGATCGAAACCAACCGTTAACCAAAAAATCCAATATTTATTGCATAAAACGCGTACCCCCGACACAATAACATTGGGTGAAAAGGGTGTTGTGTTATGTTTATGATGGCAAGTTTGGTAAGTTTGTTGATGTTGGGTGGGTTGGCGTTATTGCCGACCTATGAAGACCCCATAACCGAAGATACCGACGACCCCGCGCCAGATGTCGACGAAGACCAAACCACGGCCATATCGTCGTCGCCGCAAGTCATGTTGGGCAGCTTTTTGAACGATATGATTGATGGCACAGATCACTTTGATCGCATCAATGGATATGATGGTGATGACACGTTGTTTGGCCATTTGGGCAATGACGAAGTGATCGGGGGTGACGGGGATGATTACATGGC
>JAYPUL010000083.1:0-6760 GCA_038134005.1 Paracoccaceae bacterium
CTCATAACGAAATTATTAATCGAACCTTTGTTCCATTTCTTTCTTCTGTGTTCGGCAACAGCGTATCAAACATTCAAAACAACGCGGTTTCAAAACAACTCACGTCTAATGACATTGTTTGCCAATTAAAAAACCCGCGCAGTTTTACGCGCGGGCAAATGTTTATTTTGCGTCGTCAGATTATTTCAAATGTGGGAAATAATCTTCGCACGTTCCTTCGCGATACACATCCGCAGTACAGCAATGTAATCCGCCGCCAAATGCATACGCGTCACGCAGGTCAACTTCGACAACTTCCATGCCAAGTTTATCCATTTGCTCTGCTTGATAAACCTCTGATTTTTCGACACAAACCGTTTTAGGGTCAAGTACCAAAACGTTCATCGACAACCAAACAGACGAATAACACAATGGGGGTGGTGCGTTGTGCGCGGGTTGCGCAGCATCAACGATTTCCCATCCATTGTCGTGGAACATCTTGCGTTGTTCTTCGGGTAGACGGCGTTGTGGGTTGTTCAGAATCAAACCAGGACGCAAAGGTGTGAATGTTGCATCGATGTGAATTGGATATGGATCACCTGGAAAGTTCACCGCATGTACACGATGATCAGGGAAGTGGCGACGTATCCATTCGATGCCCTTGAGGTTGGTTGTAAAGCCATGTTGAACAACCAGATCCTTGCCAAAACGCAATACGTCAGCCGCATCAAAAAGTGGTTCTTCTTCGGTTGTAACAAAGAATTTTTCCGCGGCCCATTTTAGGCGTTTTTCAACGCCAATTTTGTCCGATAGATAATCTGGGTGATAGTCACGATCCGTTAATCGTGGCTTTGGTGCGGCCTCGTGACGGAAATTGGTGTCTTCTTCCCAATAGCGTTGCATCAAAGGGCGATAACACAGGTACTCGAACCAACGACATCGGTATGACATTGTGGCTTCTAGAATTTCTGAACCAACGGTCAACAAGACGTCGCGTGGTGGCATGCAACCGAATTGGCTATCGGTGTGAAAATCGGGTGTTGTGACCGATTGCGAAAAATCGAGAGGGGTAGGGCGGTCAACCTTGACGCCGCGCTTTTGCAACATAGATGCGAAATTATCCAAAAGCTCGTTTGCGCGATCGATTGTTTCTTGGGGACGACGGCCCCATTGGCCGCGCATGTCGCTGTCTTCGGGGACTTTTGCGTCGAGTGCGGGTTCTTCCGGTGGAATGTGGCAATCATCGGCGCGTCCGACGATGACGTGTTTCAATGGATCCCATTCGTTCCAGCTGTTGACAATAGTGGTCATGTGTTTTCCCTTTTTTTTCGATATCTCGATCTTGCTAATACAATCGGATTGCGAAAGCTACTGGTAAAGTTTCTGACCCTGCGACACGAAAAATATATTTCTGATAGGCGGTTATAAACCAAAAAGGCGACCCGTGCGGATCGCCTTATTTGTCTTACTTTGAAGTTGAATATTATTCGAACATATTGTCCAATTCAGCGTCAGTCATAGTGGCCGCCATAAAATCTTTTGATCCGAGTTCGGACATGTAATCCGCATAGGCCGACAATAACAAACCGCTTTCAACAGTCATGTTGAAACTTTTGTTATACCGTACTTTGTTGCGGCGGATTGCGGCGGCGGTTGATCCATCCTCGTAGATAAGGAAAACGAATTCAGTTGAAGAAAAACCTTCGATTTTTTGTCCACACATCGATGTTGGGAAACATTCTGCCACTTTTTCATATCGGCGGCGCAAACCTTTTTCCACTGCCGTATCGCTCCATTTATTGATTTGGACCATGCTGTGGGCAAGCGATTTGATGTTCATTTCGTTCAATTGGATGGTTGCCAATATCTTATCAAAATCGGATGTGTCGTCGATAAAGTTGAAATCATACATCAACGATCCAGGGTCGGACACATACGGTTTGATCCACAGTTCGCCTTTTTCTTCGGTTCCGGGGATGAAATAAGGAACGCGTGGGAAAACTTCGGATGCTTTGACCGCAGTGATCCCTAGGTTTGCGTTTGTCGGACGAATAGGCGTGCCATACATCGATTCCGTTTCATCTTGAACTGATGCAACCAATAATAGCAACAGTCCAATATGTTCGCGAATTGCTTCTAGTTTTTTTGAATTCTGTGGATTGTTCGCTTTTGCTTCAACGTGATTTTCAATCTGCGACAACAGTTTTAATTCATTCGTGATGCGGTCAAAATTGCGCTGCAATTTTTCGTCGATGAAATAAACGTTTGTTTCGTTTTTGACATTCGTCACCGTCTTATTGTTCACCGTGACCGGTGCGTTTTGAACCACAGGCGCGTTTTGGACAACCACTGGGTCAGGTTGTAAAACAACAGGAGCCGGGGCCTGGACAACAACTTGTGTCTTGGGCGTCGTCAGATCCAACAGATATTTTTGTAACAACCCACAATAGCCATTCGGCATCTGTGCGATCAAGCGCAGGGTTTCTGACCCGTTTGCCTGGGCTTTGAACGCTGACTGATCAAGGAACTGTTTTTCAAACGAATCTAGTGTTCCAGTGATCGGGCGATTCAAACAGATTTGCATTTGGGACACAGCATTGGATGTCATGCGTCCCAAAATTCCGTCAGGCGTTCCAGCATTAAAACCGAAATAGTTCAGGTTTTGTTGAATCTTTTTGTTTTCGGCCAATTGTGCAGGCGAAATTGACGGGCCTGTTTGGCGGACAGTACGGTTTTGGGTCGTGGTTGTGCGTTGCTTTGTAGTTCTTGGTTGGCTGGCAATCGCGGCACCAATCATCACGCCCATCAAGCCTTTGACAAAATCGTCATTTGCGTAGGCACTTGTCGATAATAAGCTAAACGTCAAAAAAGATGCGATTGCCTTTTTCATCACTGGGTACTACAAAATTATAAACTGTCAAAAAGATACTGAAGATTTAGAAAATATAAAAGTAAAATGGCGATAGAGGTTATCAATCATGGATTGATTTATTTGTAAGTTGTTGAATATAATCAATAAATGTATTATTAAACTTTTGTAATTACAAATCTACACAGGACCAAATATTGATCATTGGGATAATATTATATCCAAAAGCATTGTGACGCAGAAACATTTTCAAATTGGCCAATCCGTGTGAATGTGCCAAGATATCGAAATCAATATATTTTTTATGGGAGGTGGTGGGTGATGAGAGACTCGAACTCCCGACATCTTCGGTGTAAACGAAGCGCTCTACCAACTGAGCTAATCACCCGATAGGGCGGGTAATAGCCAATGCGTGGGCCTAGTGCAAGAGGGTAAGCATGAAAAAATTCGGATTTTCCGAATTTTTATATGAGTATTTTCGCAAAGATGAAAATGCGTGCTTTATTAAGGTGTTAAGCAGACATTTTCACCGAGTAATTAATAAAAAAGCCCCCGATGAGGGGGCTTTTTGTATCAATGTGTTGCACGTGCTGTTTCCGTGGTCGCATTCGCCAACGCCTGTGCTGCGGCTTCTTCGGCGGCTTCGTCCCATTCGATTGGCTCTGGCGCACGAACAAGCGCAATTTTCAGGACTTCTGAAACATGCGTGACAGGTATAATATCCAACCCTTCTTTCACATTATCCGGAATTTCCGCCAGATCTTTTTCATTTTCTTGCGGGATAATTACCGCTTTAATGCCGCCGCGCAGAGCAGCCAAAAGTTTTTCCTTTAGGCCGCCGATTGCCAAGGCATTTCCGCGCAAAGTGACTTCGCCTGTCATGGCGACATCCTTGCGCACTGGTATGCCCGTAAGAACGGAAACGATCGACGTTACCATAGCCAAGCCGGCGCTTGGGCCGTCTTTTGGCGTCGCCCCTTCTGGGACGTGAACGTGAATGTCGACCTTGTCAAATTTGGGCGGTTTTACCCCGATTTGCGGACTGATCGAGCGTACGTATGACGATGCGGCATCAATTGATTCCTTCATTACGTCACCCAACTTTCCGGTCGTTTTCATGCGGCCTTTGCCGGGAAGCTTCAATGCCTCGATGTGCAATAGATCGCCACCCACGGATGTCCACGCCAGACCCGTTACAACACCAACCTGGTCTTCTTGTTCGGCCAAGCCATAGCGGAACTTTTTGACACCAAGGTAATCATCAAGGTTTTCGGCCGTCACGCTGACTGCTTTTGTTTCACCCTTAACGATCTTTGTCACCGCTTTACGTGCAACCTTTGAAATTTCACGTTCAAGGTTACGAACACCCGCTTCGCGCGTATATAGACGGATCATCGCGTTTAACGCATCGTCAGAGATTTCAAATTCGCCCTTTTTCAGCCCGTGATTTTTTACAGCTTTGGACACCAAATGACGACGCGCGATTTCGCGTTTTTCGTCTTCTGTATAGCCCGCAAGTGAAATGATTTCCATCCGGTCCAAAAGGGGGCCCGGCATGTTATAGCTATTGGCTGTTGTTAGGAACATCACGTTCGAAAGGTCATATTCAACTTCAAGGTAGTGATCAACAAACGTTGCGTTTTGTTCTGGATCCAAAACCTCAAGCATTGCCGATGCAGGATCTCCGCGGAAATCTTGTCCCATCTTGTCGATTTCATCTAGCAATATTAATGGGTTGTTTGTCTTGGCTTTTTTCAATGCCTGAATGATTTTTCCTGGCATGGATCCAATATAGGTACGACGATGACCGCGAATTTCGCTTTCATCGCGCACGCCACCCAATGAAATACGGATGAATTCACGACCGGTGGCTTTTGCAACCGATTTACCCAATGATGTTTTCCCAACACCGGGAGGGCCAACCAAACACATGATTGGGCCTTTCAATTTGGCGCTGCGTTGTTGTACGGCCAGATATTCGACAATGCGTTCCTTAACCTTGTCCAACGAATAATGATCCGCGTCTAAAATTTCTTGAGCCTTGCCAAGATCTTTTTTGACGCGCGACCGAACACCCCATGGAATAGACAACATCCAATCAAGGTAATTGCGAACCACGGTCGCTTCGGCCGACATCGGAGACATCGATTTTAATTTTTTAAGTTCGGCCAACGCTTTTTCACGCGCTTCTTTTGACAATTTAATGTCTTCGATACGCTCTTCTAATTCGTTGACTTCATTTTGGCCTTCTTCGCCATCACCCAATTCTTTTTGAATGGCTTTCATTTGCTCATTCAAATAATATTCGCGTTGGGTGCGTTCCATTTGTGATTTGACGCGCGTTTTGATCTTTTTCTCGACCTGAAGAACGCTCATTTCGCCTTGCATCAAACCATAGATTTTTTCCAATCGATCGCTGACGATCAATGTTTCTAACAAGTCCTGCTTGTCGTCGACTTCGATCCCAAGATGACCGGCAACCAAATCGGCCAGTTTCGTGGGTTCGTTTGCTTCGGCGACCGCAGAAAGTGCTTCTTCTGGAATGTTCTTTTTGATCTTTGCATAGCGTTCAAATTCTTCGGCGACGGAACGTAGCAATGCGGTGTTGGCATCTTGGTCACCGTATTCTTCGATCAACGGTTCCGCGATTGCCTCAAAGTAATTGTCATTTTCTAAGAACTCTTGGATATGAACACGCGCTTGACCCTCCACCAATACTTTGACGGTGCCATCGGGTAATTTCAAAAGCTGTAAGACATTCGCCAAAACACCCGTACGGTAAATGCCGTCTGCGCCTGGATCATCCTCGGCGGGGTCAATTTGGCTAGACAAAAGAATCTGTTTGTCGTTTTGCATCACTTCTTCCAGCGCACGCACAGATTTTTCACGCCCGACGAAGAGAGGGACAATCATATGCGGAAACACGACGATGTCGCGCAGCGGCAGGACGGGATAGGATGCATTTAATGATGCTGTCATAGGTCTTCCTTTTATCTGCAAAACGGCAAGGTCCCAATAAGGCAACCAAAGCTGTTTCCAATTCGAGACTCAGAGATAATTGTCGAAATGTTAAATTCAACCAGAGCCTTTTGAAATATTGTGCCCGTTCCCAATCGAGGGTGCAAGGGGACTATTGGCGCAATTTATACCACTTTCCTAACTTTTACGTGACATAAGGCAAATTGGCAGTGTCGATATACACATTTGGGGGATATCGGCGCCGTTAACCAATATCTAAATTTCAATTTAAGTGACACTTTTTAATTGTTGACGCAATCCAAAGTTGCGCGGATAAAGGTTTGACGTCACAAAAACAGGGTGAGTTATGGCACGAATTGAAAATAATCCGCGCATCAACGTCGCACGAGAACGCCATAAAATTTCGGTACATGATGCGTTGAAGTTATTGGAATGGGCTTGCGTTTGTCCTGATCAGCTCCGTAAGGCCAGCTTGTTGGATATTTTTCACGAAAACGGAGGGTTTGATATTTTGCATTCGCATGTAAATGAACAGTCAATGTCGACGATTCAAAAAGATTTCACAGCAAACTAATTTTTTTCGATTTATCGACTTGACCTTCGCGCATGTGGACCGTAAATATCGACCTACCGCGCGGTTGTAGCTCAGTTGGTTAGAGTACCGGCCTGTCACGCCGGGGGTCGCGGGTTCGAGCCCCGTCAACCGCGCCATAAAAAACCGATCCAATGGATCGGTTTTTTTGTTTTCTGTCAGATATTTCCTAACAACAGTTCGCGCATACATATATTTTTGTAGGCCAATTTCATGCAGGGCGATTTTTTATGTTTTATGGATGTTTTCGCTATTGACGTGCTTGTGAAAAATTTCTATCCACCAGCTCACGCGCGGTTGTAGCTCAGTTGGTTAGAGTACCGGCCTGTCACGCCGGGGGT
>JAYPUL010000084.1:0-6347 GCA_038134005.1 Paracoccaceae bacterium
CGCAAAAAACGCAAATGCGGGGCGTCGCGAATAATAAACTTGGGTACATTTTGCGGCACATATGATGTCGTAAATTAAAAAGACATCTGGCGGTATAGATGACTGATTTTCCCTAGACCAAAGGAACCGATTTATGAGCATCGAATTACCCCCGCCAGCAAGCCTTAGACAAGATACAGCGCTTGGTGTCTTTTATCTGTGTGCAGGCATCGGTTTGTTTGCGATCCAAGATTTGGTTCTCAAATTATTGTCGGACACCTATCCATTAAGCGAAGCGATGATTTTGCGGGGATTAACGGCGATGCCCTTGCTTGCAATGTTGGCGATGCGCGACGGGGGGCTTCGCACATTATTTTCGCCCGCCATGTTCCAAATGATTGTGCGTGGTATCGTGATGTTTTCGGCCTATGCCTGTTATTATCTCGCGTTGCCCGCATTGCCGATCGCGACGACCGTTGCGCTTTATTTTACGGCCCCTTTGTTCATCACGGTATTGTCGTTTTTTTGGCTTAAGGAACGTGTTGGGTGGCGGCGTTGGGGCGCGGTTGCCTTGGGCTTTCTAGGCGTATTGATCATGATACGTCCGACGGGCGCAGTCTTTGATTGGGCGGCTTTGATGGTTTTGGGGTCGGGGTTATCCTACGGGTTTTCGATGATCTTGGCGCGCAGGTTGGGTGTCACTGAAACGGCTCCTGCAATGGCATTTTGGGGCAATTTTGTGTTTTTGACGTTTGCATTGGGAATGGTGTTGGTCTTTGGGGATGGACGTTTTATGACCGATGCACATCCGACGTTGGGATTTTTGTTCCGTGCTTTGGTTTGGCCAACTCCGTTTGACGCAATGTTGATGTGCGCTTGTGGTGTTATTGCGGCGGTCGGATTGACTTTGTTGACCCAAGCCTATCGCATCGCCGATAGCAACGCCGTCGCCCCCTTTGAATACACCTATATGTTATGGGGTGTTTTTTGGGGATGGATGTTTTTCGCAGAATGGCCCGATGCGATTGCTTGGATTGGGATCGGGGTCATTATGGCGGCGGGCCTATTGGTGTTGTGGCGTCAAAAAATACGCCACATACCACCAGCATTTGATCGCGCCGTCGGTGACGAGGATGCCGTTTCAGAGTTAAGCGGTCTGTCCCCGCGCGAGGGCAATTGACGCCTCTTCTAAATGGTCGCGATATTCCTCCGAACCGACCCAGCCCGCAAGGCGTTCCAAATAAGATTGTAATTGATCCAATTCCGATCGCGTTAACGGTTGGGTCAAAATGGTTTCTAATCGATTCGACACATCACGTGCCTTTTTGCGGATTTCGATCCCGTTTTCTGTGGGGGTTAACATGAAAACCCGTGCGTCTTCGGGGGAATTTTCGCGCGAAATCACGTCAGATTTTAACAATTTTTGAATTAAGCGCGATGTTAGGCTGCGTTCAAGGCCAGTCATTTTTGCGATGTCTGCAAAGCTTACGCCCGGGTTATCGCAAATGATGCGCAACACCCGTAACTCTCTGAGATTAAAGCCTGTTTCACGAATGAAGATCGGATCATTTATCGCAATTGCTTCTTGTGCGACGATGTTCAATCGATACGTAAGGCGGTCGTTTTGAAAAATCTTCACACATTTACTCCTTCTGGGCTGCACGAAATTATTGACATAAAAATTTTATATGGCAATATTCTTAATATGAGAATATATCAAAACACAAGGGTATGTCCAGATGTTTGACGGGTGGTTCACCTCGCAAAAACAGCAAATCACGCAGTGGTTTCATGACCTGCACCGTCATCCTGAGGTGGGGTTCGAAGAAACCAATACGGCCGCATTTGTGGCACAGCGCTTGCGGGATTTTGGATTAGACCCTGTGAAGGGCATTGGTGGCACGGGTGTTGTTGCAACGGTCGTCGGACATCGCGGGCCCGGACGTGCGATTGGATTGCGCGCCGAACTTGACGCGTTGCCCATGCAGGAAGAAACCGATCTTGCGTACAAATCAACACTTGATGGAAAAGCGCATATGTGCGGCCATGATGGTCACAGCGTCACGTTGTTGACCGCGGCCCAGTATTTGTCGCAACATCGTGATTTCGAAGGAACCGCGCATTTCATCTTTCAACCCGCCGAAGAACTTTTGGAAGGCGCACAGGCGATGATTTCGGACGGCCTGTTTGATCGTTTTCCCTGTGATGAAATCTATGCGTTGCATAATATGCCAGGACTGAAAAAGGGGACGATTGGCGTCCCATTCGGTGCGGCGATGGCGTCGGCGGATGCGATCGATGTAACAATCAAAGCAAAAGGCACACATGGTGCGGCGCCACATACCGGTGTTGATAGCGTTTTGGCGGCGGCATCTTTTATCACGTCGGTTGAACAACTTGCGACACGTGTCTTTGATGCGCGGCAAGCGGG
Source organism: Paracoccaceae bacterium (assembly GCA_038134005.1). Lineage (GTDB taxonomy): Bacteria > Pseudomonadota > Alphaproteobacteria > Rhodobacterales > Rhodobacteraceae > CAJXSD01. The sequence goes on from JAYPUL010000084.1 coordinate 2,411, forward strand.
CATTATTTCATTTGGGGCGATCCACGGCGGCACAGTGCGTAACATTTTGCCAGCCCGCGTAACAATAAAAGGAACGCTTCGGACCAATTCCGCAAATGCCCGTGACAGGTTAATTGAGACGATCCGCAATGTCGCGCGGGCCACTGAAATTGGTCACGGCGTTGAAATGGATGCGGCAATCACCGCTATGGCACCGATTGCCATCAATGACCAAACCGCCGCGGATGCGGTGGTTCGCGCGGCGGAAACTGCGCTGGGGTCATCACAGGTTATCGCGGGCGCAGACCCCATCATGGCATCAGAAGATTTCGCATTTCTTCTGGAACAAGTGCCGGGATGTTTTTTCTTTGTCGGGCAAGATGGTCCATTTCCGCATCATCCCGCCTATGTTTTCGATCCAGATGTCATTCCCCAAGGGGCACGCGTTTTTGTCGAACTCATCCATCAACGCGGAAAACGATAGTCCACCACATTACGAGCACCGTTTGAAACGGTTAGAGCACCAAAAGGGAGAAAGCACATGAAACACATAATCGCAGCGGCCTTTGCCGCATCCACAATGATCGCAGGTGTGGGGGTATCCGCAGAGACATTAACAATGTCCAGCTGGGTTCCCCCCACCCATTTCTTGTACAAAGATATTCTTAAACCATGGGCGGACAAAGTTGCCGACGTGACCGAAGGCCGTGTCAATGTCACGATTTTGCCAGCGGCTCTTGGCAGCCCTCCCCAACATTGGGAATTAGCACGCACTGGCGTTGCCGATATCACGTGGGGCAACTTTACGTATGAACCAGAACGCTTTGTCTCGATGTGGTTCGCGGAATTCCCGAACATGGGCACCAATGCAACGGCGCAATCGGTTGCCTTATGGCGCACCTATGAAGCCCATTTGGCCGATCACGCGGCCTATGCCGGGATTCACATGTTGGGCGTTGGGATGTTTGGTGGTGGTCAAATGCACCATGGCAAAGAAACAATCACCACACCGGACCAAGTTGCGGGTCAAAAATTCCGCATGGGCGGACCAATCCAAGAACAACTGTTGACATCGCTTTCTGCGGTTCCTGTTGCTGCGCCCGCGACCAAAGCATATGAAATGCTGGACAGCGGCGTCATTGATGGATCGCTTCATACGATGGAATCTGTGGTTAACTTCCGTCTGGATGAAAGCCTGAAGCATCACACAATTTTCCCAAATGGGTTCTATGATGCGACCTTCTTTGTTGCAATGAACGGCGCGCGTTGGGACGGTCTATCCCAAGCGGACAAAGATGCAATCAGCACAATTTCCGGCGAAGCGCTTTCGGCGGCATGGGGTGCGCAGTTTGACATTCAAAACGCATCAGCCTTTGAAAAGTTGGGTGCAGCGGGTCACGATATTGTTGATGCGTCTCCAGGATTGATTGGCGCAGTTGACGCGATTTATGACACAATGGTGAACAACTGGATCGAAGCCGCAAAAGCCGATGGCGTCGCAGACCCGGCGGCAATGCTGGCTGATTTCCAAGCAAGCTATAGCGCGCTTGCGGCAAAATAATGATTTGGTGCGCGGGCGACCGCGCACTTTCCTATTGAAAAGTAGATGACATGAACCGTATTTCCCAAAAAATACTTTGGTTGGTTGAAACAATCGTGGCCATCATGGTGATTGCGATGGTTGCATTGACGTTTGCCGATGTGATTGGGCGTCGGATCTTTGGCGCGCCGATTTACGGCGCAAATGACATCACTGAACATCTTATGGCATTGATTGTATTTGCGGGTCTGCCCATCGTGACGGCCGGCGGGTTGCATTTAAGTGTCGACTTGTTTTGCAAGTTTTTGGATCATCCAACGATGCGATGGTGGAAAATGATGACCGAAATATCGGTTGGTGTCATCTTGGCTGTTGTCGCGTGGGTGTTTTTTAATCATGCCGAAAATGCCCAAACCATCCGCGAAGTTAGTCAAGCGTTGAACGTTCCGCGTGCGCCGCTTTATGTTTATATGGCCTATTCCGCCGCGCTATCATCCGTGCTTGCGTTTGTTGCGGCAATTATGGGGTCGTTTGGTGCGACCAAACATGAAAAAACTGAGGACGTCCTATGATCGTTGGTTCAATCTCAATGGCCGCGGCCATATTTTTGGCCTTTTTGCGCGTGCCGCTGGCATTTGCATTATTGGCGACCTCAATCATCGGCTTGGGCGTCGTCATAAATTGGAATACGGCATTGTTATTGTTACCCATGACGATATCAGATGCGGTTTTGTCCTATGATCTGGCGGTCGTGCCAATGTTCATCCTGATGGGCAATGTGATTTCACGGACCGGTATCGCCAGCGATCTATTCAAAGCGGCCTATGCGTTTGTTGGTCAGGTTCGCGGTGGGTTGGCATTGTCTACTATGGTTGCGTGTTCTGGCTTTGCGGCCGTATCCGGATCAAGCTATGCCACCGCGGCAACCATGGCAAAAGTGGCATATCCATCGATGAAAAAATATGGCTATTCCGATGAATTGGCGACCGGTACCATTGCGGCCGGGGGGACATTGGGCATTTTGATCCCTCCGTCAATCATCATGGTGATTTATGGCATTTTGACCCAAACGAACATCGGACATTTGTTCATTGCTGGCGTGGTTCCTGGACTGTTCGGATTGGCGTTATACATGATCGCGGTGCGCGTTGTTGCCGCGTTAAACCCGGACCAAGCGCCAAAGGGCGACATGACCCCGTGGCGCGACAAAGTCAAAGCCTTGGCGGGCGTTTGGCCATTCATGTTGTTGTTCGGGCTGATTATTGGCGGTCTTTATGGCAAATTGTTCACCCCGACCGAGGCCGCCGGAATGGGCGCAGGTATTTCGATCTTGATCGCGTTTGGGACCGGTCGCTTGCGGGTGTCGGCGTTCCGTGCGGTTATTGTTGAAACAATCTATACCACGGTTGCGTTGTATTCCGTGCTTTTCGGCGCGTTGATGTTGTCAAAATTGTTAACGATGTCCGGTTTGGCATTTGGTGTTTTGGATCTGGTGCAATCCACGGGTTTGCAAGGCACGTCATTGATCTTTGTCATATTGTTGGTGTTCTTGGTGCTGGGCTGTGTCATGGATTCAATGGCGATTATCTTGATCTTTGTACCCTTGTTTGCGCCGATCGTTGTGGCACAAGGCTTTGATTTGGTGTGGTTTGGTGTGATCGTCGTTGTCGCCACCGAAATCGCGATGATCACTCCGCCGATCGGGATGAATGTCTTTGTGTTAAAAGCTGTGTTGCCCGATGTGGCCATTCAAAAAATCTTTAAAGGCCTGTTCCCCTTTATCATCGCCGACATCGTGCGTTTGGGCGTTTTGGTGATTTTTCCCGCGATCACGCTATGGTTGGGGGCAACGGGGTAAGTCGACTTTCCAACCTTGGGAAAACTTGCTTGGGTTCTGATGTAACTTGGCCTATCACGGCGTATCCGTGTCCGGCAAAAGGCAGCAGGCCCAATGGCAAACATGAAAATCGTTTTGGTGGAACCCGAAATCCCGCATAATGCAGGATCAATTGGCCGTACCTGTGTGGCACTGGATATCGAATTGATCCTTATCAAACCCTATGGGTTTAAAATTGATGAAAAAACGGTCCAGAGGTCGGGAACACGGTATTGGCAATTTGTCCAATTGGCGGAATACGATAATTGGCAGGCATTTATGACCGCCCGCGAACCGCGCCGCGATCAATTGTTTTTCTTCGAAGAATATGGGGATCAGAATTTTTATGCCCCAACATATGTACCAGATAGCTATTTGATCTTTGGACGCGAATCCACGGGGCTTTCGGCGGATATCTTGGCCGGCTATCGTGATCGGACCTTTCATGTTCCGATGCGCAACAAGGCCGTGAAATCGCTAAACCTGTCTAATGTTGCGACGGCCGTCGTATATCAGGCAATGCGCGCATACATAGGTGGTTA
>JAYPUL010000085.1:0-6306 GCA_038134005.1 Paracoccaceae bacterium
CGCGTTGCGGAATTGTTCGAAGCGCGTCGTCCAAAAGACCACGCAATCATCGCGGAAATCGATGGTTACGTCCGATTTGGTCGCGACTACAAGAACAAGCGTCGCATCACGATCGAGCCTGTGGATGAAAGCCGTGAACCCGTGGAATACATGGTTCCAAAAGGCAAACACATCCCTGTGGTCGAAGGTGACTTTGTCCAAAAAGGCGATTACATCATGGACGGCAACCCAGCGCCACATGATATTTTGGCCATCATGGGCATCGAAGCGCTTGCGAACTATATGATCGACGAAGTCCAAGACGTATATCGTCTGCAAGGCGTTAAGATCAACGACAAGCACGTCGAAGTCATCGTGCGTCAAATGCTTCAGAAATGGGAAATTTCTGAAAGCGGCGACACCACCTTGTTGAAAGGTGAACACGTTGATAAGGCCGAATTTGACGCAGCCAACGAAAAAGCGATCTCAAAAGGTGGCCGCCCAGCACAGGGTGAACCAATCCTATTGGGTATCACCAAAGCGTCGCTGCAAACACGTTCGTTCATTTCCGCGGCATCGTTCCAAGAAACGACACGCGTTCTGACCGAAGCGTCTGTCCAAGGCAAACGTGACAAGTTGATCGGCTTGAAAGAAAACGTCATCGTTGGTCGTTTGATCCCAGCCGGTACAGGTGGCGCGACACAACGCGTACGCCGTATCGCGCATGATCGTGACCACGTCGTGATCGAAGCCCGCCAAGAAGAGGCGCGCGCCGCATTGGCCGCACCTACCGAGGGCGGCGCCGAATAAGGCAAACCCGATTATTAATCGCTGCAATACCCAAGGTTCACGCCTTGGGTATTGTTTTTTGGCACCCCGCTCATAGCTAATGAAGACCCTCGTTGAGGGTACAAGTAGGGGATGCACATGAAACCAATCGAAACTGACCAGATTACCGTCCATTAGGACGGTAAGAAATGTATCCATGCACGCCGATGTGTTTTGGGATTGCCGGACGTCTTTATTCCAAACGCACCGGGATCATGTATCAAACCGGAAAACGCCGATGTTGACGATCTTGTTCGGATCATCGAACGCTGTCCATCGGGCGCCTTGCGCTATGTTCGTCATGATGGCGGGACACAGGAACCAATTGCCAAGGTCAACACCGCGCGTTTATGGGAAAATGGACCTGTTGAATATCGTGGTGCGTTGAAATTACCCGATGGCCAAGACGCCACGCGCGCGCTCATGTGTCGCTGTGGGCTATCGAAAAACAAACCCTATTGTGACAATTCGCATCTGGATGCGGGGTTTCAGGCAACCGCAGACGTGCCAACAACGGAACGTGCCGACACTTTGCCCGAACGTTATGGCGATTTAACCCTGAGCCCTGCGCCAAACGGCCCGTTGATGGACAAGGGCAATATGGAAATCATCGCAGCTTCAGGGCGTCGGATTGCCACGGGCAAGACCCATGCGATGTGTCGATGTGGGGCATCACAAAACAAACCGTTTTGTGATGGAAGCCACGCGAAAATCGGTTTTCAGGCGAAGTAGGGACATGCAGATAACCAAAGAAATGACCGCCACGCGCGGCCGATATGTCGCGACCATTGACGGGATCGAGGCGGAATTGACCTTTTTCAATCATGAGCCCGACCTCAATCATTGCCGATCACACAGGTGTCCCCGATGCCTTGGGCGGTCGTGGCGTTGGCAAGGCCTTGGTTGATTATATGATCAACGATGCAAAAGCATCAGGATTTCGCATTGTGCCGCAGTGCCCATTCGTCAAAGCGCAATATGCGCGCCACCCTGAATGGGCGCCTGTCATGAATGGGCGATAAGGCCACAATTGGCTTGGCCCTTAGTCCAGGGCCAAGCCCCCCCTTTTCTTTTTAAAAGAATAGGCTAAGAGTACGGAAAACCTTTGGATTTCCGAATGACAGATAATCAACGCGGTGCCCTATTGATGATGGGCAGCATGGCGGCATTCACCTTAAACGACACATTCGTCAAGCTGATCGGAACAAAGTTGCCATTGGGGCAAATCTTGTTTGTCCGCGGTGGGTTTGTGTTGATCGTCCTAACGACATTGGCGTGGAAAATGGGCGCGCTGCGGTGGCAGTTCCCGCGGAAAGATTGGATTTTGGTCGTTTCGCGTGGCGTGGCCGAAGCCGCAGCGGCATATTTCTTTATCGAAGCATTGATCCATATGCCGATCGCCAACGTGACCGCCATGTTACAGCTTTTGCCATTGACGGTCGCATTGGGGGCGGCGTTGTTTCTGGGCGAACCGATTGGGTGGCGCCGCGTAAGTGCGATTGTTGTTGGGTTTTTGGGCATGCTTTTGATTGTCCGACCCGAAAGCGCAGGATTCGGTATTTACACAGTTTACGGTTTGATTTCCGTGACTGCGGTCACCTTTCGTGATCTTGCGACGCGCAGCATGTCAAAGGCGGTGCCATCCCTAATGGTCACGTTGATTGGCGCTATTTGTGTTTGGATCTTTGCCTGTTTTCTATTGGTTGGCCAACAACCCGTCGCGATGACCGGCCAAGATTGGGCGTTGATTTCAGGCGCGGTGGTGTTTGTGTGTTTCGGGTATATCCTAAGCGTTTTGGTGATGCGTACTGGGGAAATTTCCTTTGTCGCTCTGTTTCGATATTCTGGGTTGATTTGGGCCTTGGCGATCGGCTTTTTGATCTTTGGCGATTGGCCCACACCTTTGACATTGTTGGGCGCGTTGATGGTTATGGGGTCGGGCATGTACACAATGCTGCGTGAAGCGAAAATCAAACGCAAACGTGCGGCGAAGAACGGCTAATTGCCCCAGGCGCAGCGGGGAAATCGACACCGAATTGTGCCATTTTAAGAATTGCGAATTGACATTGCCAAATGGAACCGTCTAAACGGGCGGATCAAGTTGTGGTCGTTTTGTATTAGCGGGGCAGGGGATGTTGACAATCCTTCCGACTCCCCCTATACGCGCCACTATCTCGGCACAGGGGGTCGCCCCGCCGCCGACTTCAGATTTGAAGTGGTCAAGATCCAGGTTTCGGCCTCGATCCTCTGGAAACCCACCGCGTCGTTCCCGCGAACGAGGGGACGCATGCGGTTTTTGTGTTTTGCGGACGCGCATGACACACCAACTTTGAGCCGCATGGGGATTGCCCCTGTGCATGACACATGTGTGAGCTAAACGGGGAAAACCGGTATGCCAACTATTCAACAGCTGATCCGTAAACCACGGCAGCCAAAAGTAAAACGGTCGAAGTCGCAACACTTGGAGCAATGTCCACAAAAACGTGGCGTTTGCACACGCGTTTACACAACGACTCCAAAGAAACCAAACTCAGCTATGCGTAAGGTTGCCAAAGTGCGCCTAACAAATGGTTTTGAGGTTATCAGCTACATCCCAGGTGAAAAGCACAACCTGCAAGAGCACTCTGTTGTTCTGATCCGTGGCGGTCGTGTAAAAGACCTTCCTGGTGTGCGCTATCACATCCTACGTGGTGTTCTGGATACTCAGGGCGTTAAAGACCGTAAACAACGCCGTTCTAAATACGGCGCGAAGCGTCCGAAGTAAGAGGAAATATAAATGTCTCGTCGTCACGCTGCTGAAAAACGTGAAGTATTACCTGACGCCAAATTTGGTGATCGGGTTCTATCCAAATTTATGAACAACTTGATGATCGACGGTAAAAAGTCGGTTGCCGAGAAAATCGTTTACAACGCGCTAGATCGCGTTGAAAGCAAAGTTAAGCGCGCGCCAGTGGAAGTGTTCCACGAAGCGCTAGACAACATCAAACCATCGGTTGAAGTTCGTTCCCGTCGTGTTGGTGGTGCCACATACCAAGTTCCTGTCGAAGTTCGTCCTGAGCGTCGCGAAGCTTTGGCGATCCGTTGGTTGATCAACGCGTCACGTGGTCGTAACGAAAACACCATGGAAGAGCGCCTTGCAGGCGAATTGCTTGATGCGGTAAACTCTCGTGGTGCAGCAGTTAAAAAACGCGAAGACACTCACAAAATGGCAGACGCAAACAAAGCGTTCAGCCATTACCGTTGGTAATTTAATAAAGGCTGCATTGAAATGGCACGCGATTATCCACTAAGCGAATACCGCAACTTCGGTATTATGGCGCACATCGACGCAGGTAAAACAACCTGTTCCGAACGTATCCTGTATTACACAGGTAAATCCCACAACATCGGTGAGGTGCACGATGGTGCGGCCACCATGGACTGGATGGAGCAAGAGCAAGAGCGTGGTATTACAATTACCTCTGCTGCGACCACCACATTCTGGGAACGTACAGAAGACGGCGAAAATGCGGACACTCCAAAACATCGCTTGAACATCATCGACACCCCAGGCCACGTTGACTTCACCATCGAAGTTGAACGTTCTTTGGCGGTTTTGGACGGTGCTGTTTGCGTTTTGGACGCGAACGCAGGTGTTGAACCTCAAACAGAGACTGTATGGCGTCAAGCTGACCGTTATAAAGTTCCTCGTATCGTTTTTGTTAACAAAATGGACAAAATCGGCGCGGACTTCTTTAACTGTGTACGTATGATCGAAGACCGTACTGGTGCGCGTGCTGTTCCTGTTGCTCTGCCAATCGGTGCAGAAAACGAATTGGAAGGTTTGATCGACCTCGTGACCATGAAAGAATGGTTGTGGCAAGGTGAAGACCTTGGTGCGTCTTGGATCAAAGCTGACATTCGTGACAGCCTAAAAGACCTAGCCGACGAATGGCGCGGTAAAATGATCGAAGCGGCCGTCGAAATGGACGACGACGCGATGATGGCATACCTAGAAGGCGAAGAGCCTGATGTTGCCTCTTTGCGCGCTTTGCTTCGCAAGGGTACACTAAGCCTAACTTTCGTTCCTGTTTTGGCGGGTTCTGCGTTTAAAAACAAAGGTGTTCAGCCCTTGTTGAACGCTGTTATCGACTATCTTCCATCTCCTTTGGATGTTGTTGACTACATGGGCTTTAGACCAGGTGACGAAAACGAAGAGCGTAACATTGCACGTCGCGCAGACGACAATATGCCTTTCGCAGGTCTAGCGTTCAAAATCATGAACGACCCATTTGTTGGTTCCTTGACATTCACACGCGTGTATTCTGGCGTCTTGAACAAAGGCGACAGCGTCATGAACTCGACCAAAGGTAAGCGCGAGCGTATCGGTCGTATGATGATGATGCACTCAAACAACCGTGAAGAAATCGAAGAAGCGTTCGCAGGCGACATCATCGCGCTTGCAGGTTTGAAAGAAACAACAACTGGTGACACATTGTGTGACCAAAAAGAACCTGTTGTTCTGGAAACCATGACCTTCCCAGAGCCTGTGATCGAAATCGCGGTCGAGCCTAAAACAAAAGGCGACCAAGAAAAAATGTCACAAGGTCTTGCACGTCTTGCAGCCGAAGATCCATCTTTCCGTGTGGAAACTGACCAAGAATCTGGTCAGACCATCATGAAAGGCATGGGCGAACTTCACCTAGACATCCTTGTTGATCGTCTGAAGCGTGAATTTAAGGTTGAAGCGAACATTGGTGCGCCTCAGGTGGCATATCGTGAAACAATCTCTCACGAGGTTGAGCACACATATACCCACAAAAAACAATCTGGTGGTTCAGGTCAGTTTGGCGAAGTTAAACTTGTCATCAGCCCAACCCAACCAGGTGAAGGCTATTCTTTCGAAAGCCGTATCGTTGGTGGTACAGTTCCAAAAGAATACATCCCAGGTGTTGAAAAAGGTATTCAATCCGTTATGGACAGCGGCCCCTTGGCTGGCTTCCCTGTGATCGACTTTAAAGTTGCGTTGATCGACGGTAAATACCACGACGTTGACTCCTCTGTTCTTGCGTTCGAAATCGCGGCACGTATGTGTATGCGCGAAGGTATGCGCAAAGCGGGCGCCAAGTTGTTGGAACCAGTTATGAAAGTCGAAGTTGTAACGCCAGACGAATATACCGGCGGCATCATCGGCGACCTGACATCACGTCGTGGTCAAGTGACTGGCCAAGACAGCCGCGGCAACGCCGTTGCAATCAACGCAATGGTGCCTTTGGCGAACATGTTTGGTTACATCAACACATTGCGTTCGATGTCTTCAGGCCGCGCGCAGTTCACGATGCAGTTTGACCACTACGACCCAGTGCCAAACAACATCTCAGAAGAAATTCAGGCAAAATTTGCCTAATCCCAATTGGTCGGGTCCGAATTTTTCGGACCCGACCCTCAACTAACAGGAGGCCATTATGGCAAAGGAAAAGTTTGACCGCAGCAAACCGCACTGCAACATCGGCACAATTG
>JAYPUL010000086.1:0-5680 GCA_038134005.1 Paracoccaceae bacterium
CAAAGCATCGCATCCCTAAACGTAATTGCGCACCGCGTATAACGCAACCGCAGCTGCGTTGGACACGTTCAGCGATCCGAAATCACCGGCAAATTGGATTTTCACCAAATGATCGACCGTCTCTTTTGTGCGTTGCCGCAATCCCGGCCCCTCTGCCCCCAAAACCAATGCAATCGCACGATCGCGGTTGTCGGCGACAACATCATCGATGGATGCTTCTGCCTCACCGTCAAGACCCAACACCAAATACCCCATCTGTTGTAATTCAACGATGGTGTCGGACAAATTTCGCATCCTTAAATACGGTTGGCGTTCCAATGCACCGCTGGCCGTTTTTGCCAAAGCACCCGTTTCAGGCGCGCTATGACGTTGTGTGCCGATGACAGCATTTGCCCCAAAAACTTCGGCCGATCGCAAAATCGCACCTACATTGTGCGGGTCTGTGACCTGATCCAATAAAACCAATCGTGGTGCACCCTTGCCGGGCGCAAGTGCAACATCCTCTAATGTTCCCCACGCCAATGGCTTCACCTCAGCGGCAGCACCTTGATGCACCGACCCAGAATCAAGCGGCGCCGCAAATTTGCGCGGATCGCTAATTTCAGGAGTGATTCCCGACGCCTCGACCGCATCTGCCAATTTATCGGCAGCATTTTTTGTCAAAACCAAACGCAAAATCTTACGATTTGGGTTCATAAGCGCGTCACGCACAGCATGAAGCCCAAAAAGCCAAACCGTTTCTGCCTTTGCCGCACGTTTTGCTTGTTCTTTTTCAATGACCCATGTCGGTTTTTTCATGATTTTCGCGCCTTTTATCCATGTTTCGCCATCTGCCTTGAAATCAGATGCAATTTCAAGGGATTTTCCTGTTGACGATGTTTTTTAAGAAAGGTAATCACCCCTCACATCATTCGAAATGATGAAAGTGGGCGACAGGCCGCAAGGTGTGGCAGGGGACTGTAACTCCCTCGCGGAGACGCACGCTAGGTTCGATTCCTAGGTCGCCCACCACTTTCACAAACCAACAAATTGCCAAACTTAGGATTTAGCACCATTGACGTTTGACGCGTTGATACGTTGAAATTTGGATATTTTTAGACAGAAAATGACAAACGCCATGCTTCATTTTCTGTCTTGTAAATATCCTCGCCGAAGGCTTTCGGTTTTGCGTTAAGCAAAATCGAAATCATGTGGGTTTAATAGGGCAAGCCAACATAATTCATCGCCAAACTGCGTTGTGCGTCTTCGCTAGATTGCAAAAAAGCAAATTCCGCATTTTGAACCCGTCGATCGAAGGCTGTTTGATCTGGAAAGCGGTGTAGCAAACTTGTCATCCACCAAGAAAAACGTTGTGTTTTCCAAACGCGCGCAAGCGCCTTTTCTGAATAGGCGCGCAACCCAGCATCGGAATGCTCACCATAGTACTCTGAAAGCGCTTGAAATAAATAATGAATATCTGATGCGGCGGTGTTTAACCCCTTGGCACCAGTTGGCGGAACAATATGCGCGGCGTCGCCGCACAAAAACAAACGCCCCCATGTCATGGGTTCACAGACAAATGATCGCAACGGCGCAATGCTTTTTTCAATTGACGGCCCCGTGATTAACCTTTCGGCCGCATCAGATGGAATGCGCGCTTTAAATTCTGACCAAAATGCAGCGTCAGACCAATCCTCTACGCGATCCGTGAGCGGACATTGAATATAGTATCGACTTAGATTTTCATTACGCATCGAAGCCAATGCAAAGCCACGGTCAGAATTTGCATATATCAATTCATGATCAACCGGTGGCGTTTGCGACAATATTCCTAACCAACCGAAAGGATACACTTTCTCGAATTCTTGGCGCTTGTCGTCTGGAATTGTTTTTCGCGACACACCGTGGAACCCATCACACCCAGCCGCGTAGTCGCAATAAATATCATGGGTTTGCCCGTCATGGGAAAACCTTACGCGTGCTTGGCCTTGGTCTAAATCTTGAATATCGACGTCTTCTACATTGAAAAGGGTCTGTGCGCCCACGCCCTCGCGCGCCGCATACAAATCACGCGTCACTTCGGTTTGGCCATAAACCATAACATGCGAACCCGTGAGAGCTTTGAAATCTATGCGAAGCTTTTCATCCCCGTTTGACAACAAGGTTCCATCATGAATGATACCTTCGGCATTCATGCGCGCGCCAACGCCCGCTTGAAACATCAAATCTTGGAAACCCCGTTCTAGAACGCCTGCGCGAATGCGTGACAAGACGTAATCTTTTGTTTGACGTTCCAAAACAATCGTGTGCACACCGATTGTGTGCAACAGCTGTCCCAACAATAACCCAGATGGACCACCACCAATAATACAAACCTGTGTCCGCATAATTCGTTCCTATTTTTTCAAAATCTTATCTGACGACCTAGAAAAAAGAATGGAAGAATGCGCGAAACACTGGTAAATTTGTTTCATGACAGTCATTCCATCATATGCATTATATGGGGAAAATCATGATTTTCCCGATGTCCTTCATTGCGAACGTATTTTTGATCGCGCAAAAGGGTTGGATTGGATCATTGCCCCGCATCGCCATGCGCAACTTCATCAATTCTTCTTGATTACGCACGGATCCACACAGTTTTCAATCGATGGCGAAACACGCGATTTGATGGGCCCTGCGATGTTAAGTGTACCAGCATTTCATGTACATGGGTTTCATTTTTCGCCAAATACCCAAGGTTACGTGTTGTCATGTCCCACCCGCGAGATCGACACATTGATCGGTCAGGACATCGAAATACAAGCCACCTTAAAAACAGCATTCCAAGGAACGCCCACCGATCAAATCCGAACTCAATTCGATTACATTTACGATGAATTTTGCGTTGAAACCACGCTTCGCACCCCAATGCTGCGATCCCTTTTACGGGTGCTTTTGTGCCACATCGCACGAAATGCAAATGATGTTGTCAAAGCCGGCGATCAAAAGGGTATTTTCCAAAAATTTGAACGTTTGTTGATCGAAAACCCACAAAAGCCGATTAATATCGATCAATTCGCAAGCGACCTTGGTGTATCGCGCACCGGATTACACCGGGCCTGCCACGCGGCAACCGGTCAATCCGCGCAACGCGTTGCAATGCAAACCAAGATCCAAGAGGCCAAACGCAGATTGGCCTATACCCAAGAACCTGCATCGCAGATTGCGTACCGGCTTGGGTTTGAAGATCCAAGTTATTTTTCAAAGGTCTTTCGCAGTTATGCAGGCGTGACCCCCACACAGTATCGCGCACGATTTGAAACAGGATTGGAATTTCGGCGTACGCGTCAAAACCAGAACCTTACACACAAGGATCCCATCTGATCATAAACTGATCATCACTTTTCAAATTTTGAAATCGACCCTCAATGTACGTGTCTCCAACCGAAAAACGCGCATCTGAATCATTGGTCACATCTTCCAATTTCAATCCACGCAACCGGGTTGCTTGCCAATTCTTTGGCGTTCCCCCCAAAAAGTTTCCTCGCATCACCAATTTGTCAACTGGGCTACCGATGGTGGTGCGCAGGTAATCAATCGGACGGTGGGGATCATGCGTCGTTTCATAGGATATATGTCGTTCGAAATGATCCCCCGGTTTGTACATTGCTTTATGCTTGGCAATGACATTTCTGGGGCTCAGATGTTCAAGCTGAGGCGACACGCCATTAATCTTAAGATTAGCAATTGATCCTTCGGTTTTAACTTGGATCAAAGTTTCGTGGATTGGGCCACATATAATTTGACCAAATGACTGACCTGAAACGTGGGTGCGGCACAAATCAGCGCTTATAGTCGTTATGTTTTCTATTAAAGAAAAATGGGCATGGTACCCCCGACCGTTTGCGCCGAATGCCGCAAGATAGGTATTTATATTTTCCATGCCGCCGCGGGCGGAGGATGCGCCGAATTTGGCCAATTGTTTTTTTGTGTGCACCTTTACCGTTTCCGGTGAGATACAGAGTTTGTCAGCAATATCATGACGCGATGCCCCGGCAGCAATCATTTCAAGAATTTGAAATTGCCTTTTTGTCAGTATTGGGTAAACCACACAGCCTCCTATTTATTATATATACTTCAATGCGATACCTGTTGAATGACCGTACAGTTTCACAAATTTTCGTTATCAATTTTCCACTTAATCGTGTAGGTGTCGCCACTTTTCAGCTGTTCAAAAGTGCCCTCAATAAACCCGTCACCAACACGAATATTTGCGTTTGGATCGGTTGAGAGGTCGATCAAGGTAAACCCACGCAACAAAGATACTTTCCAATCCGATGGCACTGCCCCTTCGAAATTTGCACGCAAAACGACTTTTGAAACTGGGCTTGCGATCATGATGCACACTTAATCCAACCACTTTGGTTCGACGTGGCGCGTGCGATATGTCACCTTACGCTGAAAACGATCCCCAGCGTTTAATGATCGGTCTAGGGCAATATTTGCAACCTGATCACATTGTTCAATTCTTGTTAAGTTCGGAACCTTGTCGTTAATCGTAAAATCGAAAATCTCACCTTCGCTATTGACCCGCATCGACACATCATCAATCGTTCCACGAACAACATGCCCCTTCAACAAAAGGGCTACGTCGGAATTTAGATAATCTTGGCTAATATCGGTCGTTTGTGATATTTCATCAAAATAGCACGTATAACCCAATCCATGGGTCCCATAGGCAGCCAAATAATCTGTGATTACGTCCATGCCATCACGAATGGTTTTCGCCGAAAATTTATCGAGGATTTTCCTGACATGGATCTTTACCGTATCGGGTGCGATATCTAATGCCTTTGCGATTTCTTGGCACTTTGCGCCGACCGCGATCATTTCGAGAATTTCAAATTGTCGATCGGTTAAAATAGGGGCGGACATTTTATTCCTCAATCCACAGTTTAAAAAACTACCCCTGTTATGCGAGATAACGCATTTTTGTTAATAACTAAAACTGAAATTGATAATTTTTAACGTTGACCTGACGACAACCTATGCGCGATTTATACGACACCTATTTTTGGACGACGAACCATCGGATTATATAAATATCTTTTCGAGACACATTGGAAAACTTCGCAGCGATAGAATTTTTACCCGTCTCTATCTGAACGTTATTTGAATTGCTTAAATTCACAAGTTTAAATCCACGTTGCAACACAACATCCCAGTCTTTTGGAACTGGACCATCGAAGGCGGCACATAGCTTCATTTCTTGGACCGGACTGTTGATTGTGAAAGAAGAACTGTCAACCTTGTCGGGATAATAACGGCGGGTGCGGTATTGTAATTCGCGTCTGAACCTGTCCTCGGGCAAGAGTTCTTGGTCAAGCTTCATGCGCACAACCACATTTTTTGAATCTGCTTTTTCCAACTCGGGTTTAGCCCCATTTAAAAGAACATCTGATACGTCGCCATCACCGTCCAATAGTCTATGGATTTCATCAACCCTACCCCGAATAATTGTTTCTTCCGTGATCCAGGTTTTTAACGACATTTGAAAATCGGCAGAGACCTGAATATGTCCATGAATTGAATGAAAACACGACGTCAGCCCCAGACCAGATGATCCAAAAGCGCTAAGATAGTCGTTGATATCAGTCATTGCATCACGCACGTTTGTTGCGTCAAATTTATCAATGATCGTTTTGGTATGAACCTTTAC
>JAYPUL010000087.1:0-5476 GCA_038134005.1 Paracoccaceae bacterium
GCAATAATTTGATCAAATTATTCTCCAGAGGAAACCATGGAACTCGACCAATTCCTAACGTTTAGAGTTGCAGGTTGCGACCTAAACGGGCAGATGCGGGGCAAAAGGCTACCCATTAGCGACTATGAAAAACTAAACGACGGCTTAGTGCGCCTACCCTTATCCGTTATGAACGTTGATGTCTGGGGCGCAGACATCAAAAAATCCCCTCTCGTATTCGAAAGCGGCGATCAGGACGGCATCATGTTGCCGACCGAACGCGGGGTTGTGCCAATGCCGTGGCTTGGGGCGCCTACGTTTTTTGTTCCTATGTGGATGTATTGCGAAGACGGTACACCCTTTAAAGGGGATCCACGCCATTCGTTGGCCGCGGTCCTAAAGCGTTATGCCGATCACGGATGGACTGTGACGGCCGCGACCGAATTGGAATTCTATTTGGTTGATGACAGCGGTGAATATCTTGCACCACCGATAAATCCGTTAAGCGGAC
Source organism: Paracoccaceae bacterium (assembly GCA_038134005.1). Classification (GTDB taxonomy): domain Bacteria; phylum Pseudomonadota; class Alphaproteobacteria; order Rhodobacterales; family Rhodobacteraceae; genus CAJXSD01. Next base: position 491 of record JAYPUL010000087.1, read on the forward strand.
GCCCGGTCCAAGGCCATGCCTATATGTCATTGCGGCAACTTGATGCCTTTGATGAGTACTTCACCGAACTATATCAGGCCTGCGCGGACATGGGTATTGATGCGCAAACAGCGATTTCCGAAGCTGGTTTAGGGCAGTTTGAAATCAACCTAAATCACACAGACGCAATGCGCGTTGCAGATGATACATGGATGTTCAAAGCATTGGTACGTGGTCTGGCCCGTAAACATGGAATGGCGGCAACCTTTATGGCAAAACCGTTCCAGGGCGAGGCCGGAAATGGCATGCACATGCACTTTTCAATCACCGATCAAGATGGGAATAACATCTTTGATGATGGATCCGATCAAGGCACAGATATTTTGCGCCACGCGGTTGCGGGATGCTTGAATGCGATGCCTGCGTCAACCTTGGTTTTTGCCCCACATGGCAACAGCTTTCAACGACTAACCCCCGGATCGCACGCGCCAACGGGTGTGTCATGGGGATATGAAAACCGCACCGCGGCGCTTAGAATCCCAGCAGGAAATCCAAAAGCTCGGCGGATTGAACATCGTGTTGCGTGTGGAGATATCAACCCGTATTTGATGTTCAGCATGGTGTTGGGCGCGGCATTGACTGGGATTGAACAAAAATCAACACCCCCTGCCCCAATCCAAGGCAACGCCTATGACCACAATGTTCCGCGCCTGCCAACCGATTGGTCAAGTGCGATTGCTTTGTTTCGGTCCGATCCTTTGGTTGCGCAAATTTTACCGAAGCAATTGATTGAAAATTACTGTCTGACCAAAGAACAAGAGCTTGAGCGGCTTCGTGATATCAACGCATCAGACCACTGGAAAGTATATCTGGAAACGGTGTAAGCTGGGACCAGTGTCAACAAGGACTGCCAAATGAAAATTGGTATTTTAATGACGGGTCACGCACCCGATGAAATTATCGCAAAAAATGGCGATTACGACGCGATGTTCAAACGGCTTTTGGGCAATCGTGGGTTTGAATTTATACGCTTTGACGTGGTCGATATGGAGTTTCCAAACGGCCCCCAAGATGCAGATGCGTGGTTGATCAGCGGATCACGTCATGGCGTTTACGAGGATCATCCCTTTATCAAACCTCTGGAAAATTTGATCCGCGATATTTATGCGGCAAAGGTGCCATTGGTGGGCATTTGCTTTGGTCATCAAATCATCGCCCAAGCATTGGGGGGACATGTCGAAAAGTTCAAAGGCGGGTGGAGCGTAGGCTTTACCGAATACGAGCTAGGCGACCAAACTGTGGCGTTAAATGCGTGGCATCAAGATCAGGTCATCACCTTACCCGAAAATGCACGTGTGTTAGCAAGTAATGATTTCTGTCAGAATGCAATATTGGCGTATGGCGATCACATATTGACCATGCAACCGCACCCCGAATTTGACAGCGAAGTGATTGAGGGGCTTATCGAACACCGCGGCAAAGGCAAATTAGACCCAAGTATGCTAATGTCTGCGGCAAACCGCTTGAACGAACAAACGTCAAGCGCGCTCATGGCAGATTTGATTGCCAAGGCGCTTACCAAACAAGCGAGCACATCATGAGCGAACTAGACGATCTTGTCGCCACATTACCAGATGCGGCGCGGGCCTATTTAGAGGGCCGCAAATTAGACGAAGTGGAATGTATCATTTCTGATTTACCAGGAATTGCGCGGGGCAAGGCTGTGCCTGCAACCAAATATGCACGGCAAACAAGCTTTCATTTACCTGACTCGATTTTTTATCAAACAATTTCTGGGGATTGGGGCGAAGCCGCCGGCGCCGAAGGGTTTATTGAACGCGATATGATCCTAAAACCCGACTTGTCGACCGCGACAGCCGCACCTTGGACGGGCGACTGGACTATCCAAGTCATTCACGATGCATTTGACCGCAAAGGCAATGCGGTACCTTATGCGCCTCGGAACGTGTTAAAACGTGTTGTTGATCTATATCACGCAAAGGGTTGGAAACCGATCGTAGCCCCAGAGATGGAGTTTTATCTGGTTGCTCGCAACATCGATCCAGCAAAACCAATCGAAGCCATGATGGGCCGTTCCGGTCGACCAGCGGCCGCGCGTCAAGCCTATTCAATGACCGCCGTGGATGAATTTGGCCCCGTGATTGACGACATCTATGACTTTGCCGAAGCCCAAGGGTTTGAAATTGATGGCATCACCCAAGAAGGTGGCGCAGGCCAATTAGAAATTAACCTAAGACATGGCAGCCCTGTGAAATTGGCCGACGAAGTATTTTATTTTAAACGTCTAATTCGCGAAGCTGCACTGCGCCATGATTGTTTTGCCACGTTTATGGCAAAGCCAATTGAAAACGAACCAGGCAGCGCGATGCATATCCACCATTCGATCATTGATATTGAAACCGGTGGAAACGCGTTTTCGGGACCTCAAGGTGGGGAAACAGATTTGTTTTTCCACTTTATCGGAGGATTGCAAAAATATCTGCCGGCTGCGATTGCGATTATGGCACCATATGTAAATTCGTATCGCCGTTATGTTCGAAATCATGCTGCGCCCGTTAACCTTGAATGGGGACGCGACAATCGCACAACAGGCATTCGTATCCCGTTGGCCGATGCAAAGGCACGTCGCGTAGAAAACCGTTTGGCCGGCATGGATTGCAACCCGTACTTATGCATCGCCGCTTCGTTGGCATGTGGATATTTGGGAATGGTCAACGAAATTTGGCCTTCGAAACAATACAAGGGCGATGCTTATGAAGGCGAAGAAGACGTCCCACGCGTCATGGGCGATGCTTTGGATTTATTTGAGGATGCGAAAGAGCTGCACGATGTCTTGGGGCCGGAATTCGCACGCGTATATTCGATCGTAAAACGCACAGAATATGAAGAATTCCTTCAGGTCATCAGCCCTTGGGAACGTGAACATCTATTGTTAAACGTATGAATCTTTTATTCAGTAACGACAAGCACGGGCAATACCCGTCCAGTTGGTATGCCGCGACCGCGACACCTTTACCGCCGTTTGCCCCCCTCAAGGGGCAAACACGGGCCGACGTTTGTATCATAGGCGCTGGCTTCACTGGGGTTTCGACGGCGTTGCACCTTGCTAAGTTGGGGTATGATTGCGTTGTTCTCGATGCGCAGCGCATTGGGTTTGGTGCATCTGGACGAAATGGCGGCCAATTGGGCATGGGCCAACGAATGGATCAACGCGACCTAATCCGATTGATCGGGCATCAAAACGCTGACATTTTGTGGACTATGGGTGCCGATGCGCAAACGTTGGTAAAAGATCTCATTCATGAACACAAAATTAAGTGCCATCTAAAACCTGGCATTGCCTATGTCGGGAATTCAAAATCTGATGGCGACGACCTGCGCGCATATAGCGATTTTTTAAATGCGCGCTATGACGCATCACATATCCAGCCATTGGATCGCGATGCCGGATTTGCACTTTGCCCATCAGACGCCTATTTTGGGGGTTTGATTGATCAAAATGCGGCACATTTGCACCCGCTTAATTTTGTGTTTGGCTTGGCGCAGGCGGCAATTGACGCAGGAGTTCGGTTTTATGAAAAAACATATGTCCATGGCGTCGAAAAAGGCGCGATGACAACCGTTCGAACAGATCAAGGACATGTTGATGCCGCGCATGTTGTTTATGCAGGAAATGGATATCTAGGATCATTAAATCGACAAACCGCGTCGCGTGTTATGCCAATCAACAACTTTATTGTTGCGACTGAACCTTTGGGGGAACGCGCAAAAGAGGTATTGACCAAAGACATTGCGGTGGCGGATTCGAAATTTGTGGTGAACTATTTCAGGCTTTCGCATGATGGTCGTTTGTTGTTCGGTGGTGGCGAAAATTATAGCTTTCGGTTTCCATCAGATATCGCACAAAAGGTGCGCAAGCCGATGCTAGAAATTTTCCCGCAACTTAAAGATACACGCATCGATTATGCATGGGGCGGCACATTGGGCATCACAATGCGTCGTATGCCATTTTTTTCACGCCTATCGCAAACAGAATGGACCGCGTCAGGGTATTCTGGCCATGGAGTTGGGACCGCAACGCAAGCTGGCCAAATCATCGCAAATGCGATCCATGGGAATTCAAATGGATTTGACGCTATGGCACGTGTGCCTGCTTTACCATTCCCAGGGGGGTCAATTGCCAAAACACCTTTATTGGTTTTGGCAATGACGTGGTATAGTTTGCGTGACAGATTTGGTTTTTGATCACTTAACCATCTTGGCAAGCTTTTCTTGAAGCTCAGCCAATTGTTGTTTGATACCGTCCAAATCATCCCCGGCACTTGCCGCAGCTTTGTAAGATGCCTTTGTGCCACCCCATGACGTAAACCCATTTGACCACGCATCCATGAACGCCTTTTGCTGGGCTTGCATGGCTTCAAATCCAGGCATTGATGCCATCGGATTAATTGTATTCATGTTTTCCATCATCTTGGATTGACCATCGCGCAGCATATCAAAAGACATCGCCAAGAAATCAGGCACAACCGATGTCGCTTGGGTCGTATAGGTGCGCACAAGATCATTCAACACATTGATCGGCAAAACATTTTCACCGCGGCTTTCGTGTTCTGCAATAATTTGCAATAGATACTGGCGTGTAAGGTCATCACCTGATTTCAGATCAACGATTTGGACATCACGTCCTTCGCGAATAAAACCTGCGATATCTTCTAACGTGACGTAATCGCTGGTTTCGGTGTTGTACAAACGACGACTTGCATACCGTTTGATCAACAATGGTTTATCGGCTTCAGCCACTTTACCCTCCCAGAATTGCAGCACTGCGGCAAAGCTTACGCGCTTGCAGAAAAAAAAGAAAGACCTGAGTTTTAGACGTCAAATCAGAGACCAATCCAGTTGGTCCAAATCGAACGTATGGCGGCGATACGTTCATTAAAACCCGATGTATCCAACTGGTCCACGATTTCATACATGATCGCCAAT
>JAYPUL010000088.1:0-5347 GCA_038134005.1 Paracoccaceae bacterium
GAAGCCAAGCGGTTGTATGGCGTTTTAGACAAACGCTTGGACGGCCGTGATTATGTGGCCAATGAATACACCATTGCGGATATGGCAATTTGGCCATGGGTGTCACGGTTTGAATGGCAAGAAATTGACCTTACCCAATATCCGAACGTCCTGCGTTGGTACACATCCATCGCCAAACGACCCGCAGTTCAGCGCGGATATCTCATTCCAAAGTTCGTCACAGATATTCCCATGCCGTAAAGGATGGCGCAGTGCTTATAATTGGGAACCCAATTTGTTTTCTTGGGGGATCCAAAGGCATATCCCGCCTGTTGTCCGCTTCGATATCCTGGGGATGACAACGCGGCATAAGCTTGGCCATTGCGGGTATCGTGGGTCAATAACACATGAAACCCTCCTTTAAGCGCGTATGAAATTTTGCCAAATTTTCGATCATTCGGGGTCCGGTTTGAAACGGTTCCATAATTTGACCACGCTTGTGACAAATCATCCGAATACCAAATGTTCAAGGTCGCAGGATACCATGACTCCGCAACACGCGCGGATTGGAAACCTTGGGTTGGCAAATTCAAACGCTTGCAATCATAGACTTGACCAGCGGATGCATAGATTGGCATCAGAACCGTCATAAAGACGGTTAATACAACACGATGCAACATAATTAAATCTCCCTTTTTTGATGAAAAAACATTCAAAATCCATGGCATTGATAATGATCAACACCTGACACCCGATGTTTATTTTAACAAGGCGTATCAAAAAATCTACCTTAAAATGATTTACTTCTAATTAAATCATCCTATGGAAGCATCGGTCAAAATACCGACGTAATACCGACGCGGTGCAGATCGCGTTTTTTCCATAAAACAAAGCAAAAAAGCCCCGCATTTCGGCGGGGCTTTTAAGTGTTAAAACTGTGTTAAAATCAGCAGGCGGCAACCGCACGTTTGGTCATCACTTTAACCAAATGCGCACGATACGCACCCGACCCGTGTAGGTCATTGATCATGCCATCCGCGGACACCGACAGACCGTCAATCGCATCCGCCGAAAAGTTGGCGGACAACGCGGCTTCGGCTTCGGACCAACGGAACACGCCTTCCTCGGACGCGCCTGTTACTGCTACGCGAACGCCATCAGCGTATTTTGCGACAAAGACCCCGACCATAGCAAACCGTGATGCGGGTTGTTCGAACTTTTGATAGTTCGCCGCTTGTGGCACAGGGAACCGAACGGAAGTGATGATTTCACCTTCGTCCAGCGCAGTTGTGAACATGCCTTGGAAATAATCATCCGCCGCAATTTCACGCGCATTTGTGACCACAGTCGCCCCCGACGCCAAGACCGCGGACGGGTAACATGCCGCAGGGTCGTTGTTGGCAACTGACCCACCGATTGTCCCACGGTTGCGCACCGCTGGATCACCAATATTGGCCGCCAAAGCCGCCAAAGCAGGATAAGCCGCGGCTGCTTCTGATGCGACAGTAGCGTGGTTTGTTGCGCCACCGATTGACAGGCTTCCGTCGTCGTTTTTGCAAACGCCCTTCATTTCGGCGATCCCGGTCAAACTCACCAATTTTGATGGGCTTGCCAAACGCTGTTTCAACGTTGGGATTAGGGTTTGCCCCCCGCCCAGCGCCTGTGCTTCGTCAGCTGCCAGCGCGGCAACCGCATCTGCAATTGTCGAAGGTTTTTCAAAGTCAAAATTATACATTCTTGGATCCTCCGATTAACCGTTCATCGCCGCCCAAACGCGCGAAGGCGATACGGGCATGTCGATATGTGTGACGTGGGTATGGCCCCCTGATTGCAACGCGTCGATGACAGCGTTCACAACGGCGGGTGGTGACCCGATCGCCCCTGCTTCGCCACATCCTTTCACGCCCAATGGATTGTGCGTACAAGGTGTTTGGCATGAATGGTCAACGGCATAGAATGGAACATCCGACGCGCGTGGCATCGCATAGTCCATGTAAGACGCTGACAACAGCTGGCCGTTTTCATCATAGGCGCAATTTTCCAACAACGCTTGGCCAATGCCTTGACCAATACCGCCGTGAACCTGACCTGTCACGATCATCGGGTTGATCACATTGCCAAAGTCGTCTGCCGCGCTAAAGCGTTCGACGGTTACTTTGCCAGTGTCTGGATCAACTTCGACCTCACAGGCGTAGGCGCCTGATGGATAGGTAAAGTTCGCAGGGTCATAGAACGCAGTTTCTTCCAACCCTGGTTCAATGTCTTCAAGCGGATAGTTATGTGGCACATAGGCCGCCAAGGTGACATCACCCCATGCACAGGATTTGTCGGTCCCTTTGACGCTGAATTGACCACCTTTAAGTTCAATATCAGCCTCGGATGCTTCCAAAAGGTGGGATGCGATCTTTTTCGCTTTATTGATGATCTTTTCGGTCGCACGAACCATGGCCGATCCACAAACCGCAATAGACCGCGATCCGTAAGTGCCCATCCCAAATGGGATTTTTGAACTATCGCCGTGAACGATATCGATCATGCTTTCGTCAATGCCCAGCATTTCCGCCACCACTTGGGGGAAGGCTGTTTCGTGGCCTTGGCCGTGGCTGTGTGCACCGACCATGACGCTGATGGATCCTGTCGCATTCACACGCACAGTCGCCGCATCATAAAGACCCGCACGTGCGCCCAATTGCCCAACAAGGTTGGACGGCGCAATACCACAGGCTTCGATGTAACAGTTTACACCCAAACCGCGCAATTTGCCTTTGGCCTCAGACGCTTTGCGGCGTGCTTCGAACCCTGATAGATCTGCGATTTCTTCCAATTTGGCCATTGTCGCTTCGTAATCACCGGTATCATATTCAAGGGCCACTGGCGTTGCATATGGGAATTGGGTGATAAAGTTTTGACGACGTAGCGCAATAGGATCAACGCCCAATTCACGGGCCGCTTTGTCGATCACGCGTTCCAATTGGAATGTCGCTTCGGGGCGACCGGCACCGCGATATGCGTCAACCGGGACGGTGTTTGTAAACACGGCTTTGACGTTCACATAGATCAACGGCGTTTTATAGTTCCCCGCCATCAATGTGCCGTGCAACCACGTTGGAACCGATGATGCAAAGGTGGACAGATAGGCGCCCATGTTTGCATATGTTTCGGTGCGCACGGCGGTAAAGTTGTTATCCGCATCCAGCGCCAATTCAATCTTGGTCACGTGGTCGCGACCATGGGCGTCTGACATGAATGCCTCAGAGCGTGAAGATGTCCATTTGACCGCGCGATTGATTTGACGTGCGGCAAAGGTACAGAACGCTTCTTCGGCATAGTGGAAGATTTTGGTGCCGAAACCGCCACCCACATCAGGGGCAACAACACGCAGTTTGTGTTCGGGGATGCCCAAAACAAATGCGCCCATCAAAAGACGAATAACGTGTGGGTTTTGTGATGTGGTGTACAACGTGCTTTCGTCATTTGCGCGGTTGTAATCACCAACGGCAACGCGGGGTTCCATCGGGTTGGCAACCAAACGGTTATTCACCAATTCCAAGGTTGTGACATGCGCCGCATTCTTGATGGCCTGATCCACCGCGTCACGGTTATCTTCGACAAAGCCCCAGTCGTAACATAGGTTGTCGGCCAGATCATCGTGCACCTTTGCGGACCCTGCGGCCAACGCTTTTTTCATATCAACCACCGCTGGCAATTCGGTGATATCCAATTCAATCGCTTCAGCTGCGTCTTTGGCTTGTTCCAATGTATCGGCAACAACGGCACAGATTGGGTCACCAACATGGCGCACTTTGCCTTGGGCCAAAACAGGGTGTGCCGGTTCTTTCATCACTTCACCAAAGCGGTCGGTGACCTGCCAACCACATGGCAAACCGCCAATGCCTTCGAAATCGGCGCCTGTGAAAATGCGTACAACGCCTGGCATCGCGGATGCGGCGGCGGTGTCGATTTTGTTGATTTTGCCATGTGCAATGTCTGAGCGTAGGAAATATACATGTGCTTGGCCATGAACGTTGATATCGTCCGTATATTGACCTGTACCAGTCAGAAAACGGATGTCTTCGCGACGCTTTGAACTTGCGCCGATGCCACTATCTTTGGGCATGGTTATTCCTCCCTATTATAGTTATTCAGCGGCCAGTCGGCTGACGTCTTGTCCAGACGCGGCCATGATCGCTTTGACAATGTTATGATACCCAGTGCAGCGGCAAATATTGCCCTCTAGGTGGTGACGTACTTCGGCTTCGGTTGGCTTGGGGTTGTTTTTCAACAAATCAGCCGCCGCCATGACCATGCCTGGGGTACAAAAACCACATTGCAAACCATGGTGTTCATGGAATGCCGCTTGGATTGTGTTCAATGTCCCATCTGGGGCCGCTTGACCTTCGATCGTGGCAACGTTTGCGCCGTCAGCTTCGGCCGCAAGCATCGTACATGATTTCACCGCAACGCCATCGACATGCACCGTGCAAGCACCACATTGGCTGGTGTCACAGCCGACATGCGTGCCAGTCAAACGCAGGTCTTTCCGCAGGAAATCGACCAGAAGCGTACGCCCCTCGACTTCCCCCGAAACGGACTTGCCGTTTACTGTCATTGAAATTTTTGTCATTTTTGTCCTCCCTATTTTTTAGGTTTATCCAATTATTTTTTTAAACCAGCCTTTTTTCTCGCCGTCTCCCTCGGCGGTCTCGGCTGTTTCCTCTGATGGTCCCTCGATGGCACCACGAAAGTTTTCGAAAAACTGATCTGCCATTTTCTTGGCGAATCCGTCGATAATGCGGCTGCCCAATTGGGCCAGCTTGCCGCCGACCTTGGCTTCGACATCATATTCCAACAATGTGCCGTCCTCATGATCGGACAAGGTGACTTTTGCGCCACCCTTGGCAAAACCTGCGGCGCCGCCTTTTCCTTCGCCGGAGAGGGTTAGGCTTTGACCATCGATAATATCAGACAGGGTCACAGCACCTTTGAAGGTTGCTTTTACGGGCCCGACCTTTTGCACTACGGTCGCTTCAAACCCATCAGACGGCGATCCTGACATTTCGGTGCATCCTGGGACACATTCTTTCAACACATCGGCCGAAAGCAATGCTTGCCAAACTGTATCGCGATCTGCCGCGATGACTTTGGAATCCGCTAGGTTCATTTGGTTATTCTCCAATTCATGTTCTATGCTATTCGACAAACGGCACGTCTGACCATTAGACTAAGGGCGTAGTTACCGAAGTTCTGGCGGTGAGAGCGTAACACCGTAGGACGCAAAAATTTCTTTCAATCGACCATCATTAAGCGCAGCAAAAATAATATCGTCAACCGCATATGCCAAAGGCTTGTATGCAAAATGTATCCCAAC
>JAYPUL010000089.1:0-4931 GCA_038134005.1 Paracoccaceae bacterium
CCCAAGTCCGACGCTCATCGCGAAGAGTTGTTAAAACATGTGAGTGTCTAAAAGTTACTCATTGCAGGACTGGACTAAAATTGAGCAAACTCTGTGCTGTAAGGCAAACAAGCACTCCGATCTGTTTAACCAAAACAGTGGTTTTTCTATCCTGCGAGAAGACCGCGCCACTCAATTAGAGCGGCGGTACGGCTTTGCTTAAAATGCGCAACGAAAACCTCTAACAGGGATTTTTCGTGGTATGTCAATTGTTCGAGATAGGTAGAGATGGTTTACGCCGAACAAATATTTTCCAATGAGCGCATGTTAACGCACAGGCGACAGGACGCGCGGGCGCGCACGCACGTTGCAAAATTTAGGCACAGACTCAAGTACCCATTAACGCTAAATAACGTAACTTCACTAAATTTTGTCTGGCTCTATGTCTGGCTGGAAAAAACAAAAGGCCCAGCGATTTTCCACTAAGCCTTTGGAAATAATGGTGAGCCCGACAGGATTCGAACCTGTGACCCACTGATTAAAAGTCAGTTGCTCTACCAACTGAGCTACGGGCCCACTGGGGGGCGTATTAGAAAGAAGCGTGGCCGCGGTCAACCCCGAAAGTGAAATAAATTTGACAATCTCTGGATTCATTTCAAACTCGGGCGTATATGGCAAGATATGACGCATACAGACAGACATAATTTACCGTTTATGAAGATGCACGGGCTTGGAAACGACTTTGTTGTCGTTGACGCACGGGGTGGAGCGATTCCTTTGGGTGACCGGTTGATCACAGGAATTGCGGATCGGCACATGGGCATCGGCTTTGACCAGTTGGCCGTCATCGAACCAGGAAAAACATCTGCCGACGCGCATTTGGTATTTTACAATGCCGACGGATCGACGTCTGCCGCATGCGGAAATGCGACACGATGTATTGCACGGTTTTTGATGTCAGAAACCGGTAAATCACATCTGCACCTGACCACTGAACGTGGCGATTTATTCGCCACAGATGCGGGCAATGGTTTAACGTCAATCAACATGGGTGCGCCCCAATTGCGTTGGGATGAAATACCTTTGTCACATGACATGGACACATTGCATTTGCCGATCGACGGCACACCGACGGCAACCGGCATGGGAAATCCGCATTGTACATTCTTCGTTGATGATGTCGAAGCCGTTGACTTGGCGGCGCGTGGTTCCGAAATGGAAAAGCATCCGCTATACCCACAGCGCACAAATGTGCAATTTGCGTCGGTGATTGGGTCAAACCACCTGCGGATGCGGGTTTGGGAACGTGGCGTCGGCGTCACATTGGCATCGGGATCCTCCACCTGTGCAACGGCGGTGGCCGCTGCGCGGCGCGGCCTAACCGATCGTACGGTTCGGGTCGATCTGGATGGCGGTACGCTTTTCATCGATTGGCGCGACGACGGCGTTTGGATGACGGGTCCAACGATGCATGTGTCCACGGGTGTTCTGACACCTGAATTTATCGCGGCACATACATGACCAACGCGCCCCGCTTTACCACACTTGGCTGTCGCCTGAATGCCTATGAGTCCGAGGCGATGAAAGATCTTGCACTTAACGCAGGCCTCACAAACGCACATGTGGTCAACACATGCGCCGTAACCGCAGAAGCCGTGCGTAAATCGAAACAAGAAATCCGCAAACTAAGACGCGACCATCCAGAGGCACAAATAATCGTCACCGGGTGCGCCGCCCAAATTGACCCCGATAGCTTTGCTAAAATGGCCGAAGTCACCGCAGTCATTGGCAATTCGGAAAAAATGCAGGCCTCGACCTGGACCGCTCTGAACACCGGTTTTATTGGCGAAACAGAAAAGGTCTTGGTGGATGACATCATGTCCGTAACCGAAACGGCCGGGCATTTGATTGACGGTTTCGGCACCCGCAGCCGTGCCTATGTTCAGGTTCAAAATGGTTGTGATCACCGCTGTACGTTTTGCATCATTCCCTATGGCCGTGGCAATTCCCGTTCGGTACCCGCGGGCGTTGTGGTCGATCAAATCAAACGTTTGGTCGACAAAGGTTTTAACGAAGTTGTCCTGACCGGCGTTGACCTAACCAGCTGGGGCGCTGATTTGCCAGGCACCCCGAAATTGGGCGATCTGGTGATGCGTATTTTGAAACTGGTGCCCGATCTGAACCGCCTAAGGATCAGTTCAATCGACAGCATCGAGGTCGACGAAAACCTGATGCAGGCCATCGCAACAGAACCCCGACTTATGCCGCATCTGCATCTTAGCCTTCAGCATGGGGACGACCTGATCCTTAAACGGATGAAACGTCGGCACCTTCGCGATGACGCAATCCAGTTTTGCCAAGAGGCGCGAAAACTACGCCCCGACATGACCTTTGGCGCGGATATCATCGCAGGTTTTCCAACGGAGACCGACGCACATTTTGAAAACTCACTGCGTTTGGTCGATGAATGCGACCTGACATGGTTGCACGTTTTCCCCTATTCCCCGCGCGAAGGAACCCCCGCCGCGCGCATGCCACAGGTCAATGGTAAACTAATCAAATCCCGCGCAGCCGCTTTGCGCGCCTCAGGTGATCGCCAAGTCGAAAAACATTTGGCGGCACAGATTGGGAAAATACATAACATTTTGATGGAAAACCCAAATATGGGCCGCACGTCACAATTCGCCGAGGTGATATTCAACACACCCCAAACCGAAGGTGCCATTGTGACTGCACGCATTACAGGCCAAAATAATAACCATCTGATCGCATGACCGACGAACCAATTCTATATAGCTTTCGCAGATGCCCCTATGCCATGCGCGCGCGTTTGGCAATTTTATCCTCTGGAATAAAAGTCGAATTGCGCGAAATTGTGCTGCGTGACAAGGCACCTGAATTTTTGGACACATCCCCATCGGGCACGGTCCCGTGCCTTAAGGTTGGGAAAAAAGTGATCGACGAAAGCCTGCACGTTATGGCTTGGGCGCTTGCACAAAACGATCCCCACGAATGGATGCAAATGCCGACAGAAGGCTATGAATTGATGGCCCAGTGCGACGGGCCATTCAAGCATTCATTGGATCGAACAAAGTACGGAACGCGCTATCCAAATGAAAGTACATCACACCATCGTGAATTGGCCAGCGCGTTTATGCGGCAAATAAACGATCAACTGTCTCCTAATCTCTTTGGAGATAAGATCAAACTGGCCGATATGGCAATCCTGCCATTTGTCCGCCAATTCGCCCATATCGACCAAGCGTGGTTTTACGCACAACCTTGGCCAAAAGTCATTGCTTGGCTGGACGCGTTCAAAGCGTCAGAAACATTTAATGCAATCATGCCGAAATACCCAAAATGGCACGCCGGCGACGTTCCCGTCTATTTCCCTTAATCTTTCATCTTTGTAAAAATACTCAAATATAGGTTATTTCGGGCAAGCAACGGTGTAAAAAATCGCGTCACTGTGAACTATCGCGCATCAATTGCGCCAGAACGGCGACTTCGGCCCCGAACCCAGTTTCACACAATTGATTGGCCGCTGATACACGGGCGTCATCCGGTTTGTTTTGGCCCAATTTCCACGTGCCCTCGACGGTCTTAACCCGCATTTCACAGGGTACGATTTGGCGCATCATCCGCATTTTCATATCATCGGTCAACTTGTGCATCCTCCAAATTGGTTTGGGCGACAATGCCGCTTCGAAATGATCCGAAAGACGCTCTAACAAAGGGTCTAACGCGTCATCTGGCAACAGGGAAACATCACCAATTGCATGTACCGCAACATAATTCCACGTTGGGACTTGGTTCTCTATTCCGTACCAATCTGGGGAAATATAGCCATACGGACCCGACACGACCAGCGTGGCTGACAAGGATCCACCCTGTAACAGGCGCGCGATTGGATTTGATCGCACCAAATGAAATAAAATCAATGATTTATCGCGATCATACAGATAGGGAATATGTGAAATTAACGGGCCTTGATCGCCGTTTATCGCCAAGATCCCAAACCCAGTCGTTGCCACCAATGCATGGTTGCGTTCGGATTCGGTTTCACGAAAAATCTGATTTGGATGCATAGGGGATCCTTTCTTATGTCTATTTTGACACTGTTATCGCGTCACAACGCGCAAGACAAAACATTTGATGATGTCGCTAAGTGGCCGAATATGGTTGGTTTTAGCCTTGGCATCGGGAGGTATTCCGTATAAAATTAAAGGGTTCTCAGGGCGGGGCGAAATTCCCCACCGGCGGTAAGGGGATCCCCCAAGCCCGCGAGCGGCCCGCAAGGGTGTCAGCAGATCTGGTGCAATTCCAGAGCCGACGGTCATAGTCCGGATGAAAGAGAGCGATCAGACACGGGCATCGCCCGTAATCTGTCGTGCGCCTTGGGTGAAGTGTTGTTGCAATAAGGAGTATGACAAATGACACACACCCGATACGCCTTTATCAAAGCAAACTGGCATTCCGCCATTGTTGATCAAGCTTTGAAAGGATTTTTAGACATCATTCCCGCCGACCAAGTTGACGTTTTTGACGCGCCCGGCGCGTTGGAAATGCCATTGGTTGCCAAAGACTTAGCATTAACTGGACGCTATGGCGCGATCGCCTGTGCGGCGTTGGTTGTGGATGGCGGCATCTATCGCCACGACTTTGTCGCCCAAGCTGTTGTCGACGGAATCGTTCGCGTTGGATTGGACACAAACGTTCCTGTTCTATCGGTATCGTTGACACCCCACAGCTATCAAGAAACCGATTTCCACAACTCCGCCTTTGCCGAACATTTCGTTCAAAAAGGCCGCGAGGCGGCGAATGCCGCATTGGGCATCGTAAAAACACGCGCGGCGATCAAAGCGCTATAATCGCCATCTGTATCGCGTCGGTATTACGTCGGTATTACGTCGGTATTTTTGCAAAATCGGCACGTTGCAGACAGAAAGATG
>JAYPUL010000090.1:0-4894 GCA_038134005.1 Paracoccaceae bacterium
TCAAGCTTGCTTTCCTCAACCAAAATGCGGGTTGGGGAATGGCAGGATTGACCAGAGTTGGAATAGCCTCGGGTCACGTTGTATTCTGCCGCCGCCTGAACATCGCCATCAGGCAGGATTAAGTTAGCCGACTTGCCGCCCAATTCCTGGGTCACACGTTTCACCGAATTTGCCGATGCCTCGGCGACCAAAATACCTGCGCGGGTGGAGCCAGTGAAGGAGACCACGCCGATATCGTCATGCGCTGAAATAGCGTTCCCGACGATGGGACCATCACCATTCACAAGGTTAAATGCCCCTGCAGGAACGCGCGCCTCATGCATGATTTCAGCAAATACAATCGCGCTGACGGGGGTGAATTCAGAGGGTTTCAACACCACTGTACAACCCGCCGCAAAAGCGGAAGCTAGCTTGTTACAGATCAACTGTACAGGCCAGTTCCACGGCGTAATCAATCCGGCCACGCCAATCGGTTCACGACGCAGGATATAGGTCCCTTGGTCCTCTTCAAACTCATAGGTTTTGAGCGTTTCAACCGCCTGTTTCAATGAGGCCAATCCTGCACCCGTTTGTTGGGTCAAGCGACAAGGCGCGCCCATTTCCAAAGTAAGCGCCGCCATCAGATCATCTTGGCGCGCGGTGTATACCTCGATGATGCGTGACAAAAGTGCGATGCGTTCTTCTTTGCTTTGTGTGGAAAAGGCAGGAAGGGCGCGTTTGGCGGCGGCGACCGCGGCATGCACGTCATCGCGGCTGCCCAATGCGACCGTGCCATACACCTCTTCGGTGGATGGGTTCACCAACTGAAACGGGGTTGAGGCAATGGGATCAACCCATGCGCCATCAATATAAAACTGACCGTAATGTTGCATAATATTTTAGGTCCCTGTGAAGGTTGGTTTGCGTTTCTCTTTGAATGCCGCGACGGCCTCTTGGTGGTCGTTGCCGGTGCGGATCAGCGCCAGATGCGAGCTAAGCGTATCGAGATGAGTGTGCAGATCTGTGGACATGCCTTGATGGACCAACCGTTTGATATAGCGCACCGACATTGGCGCCGCTTGGGCGAGTGCCTCGGCATAGGCCTTAACTTCATCACGGAAGGTTTCATCAGCAAACACACGGTTCACGATGCCAAGGCTTAGTGCTTCTTGCGCGTCCACCCAACGTGAGGTCCAAAACATATCAAGCGCGGCGGCTGTTCCGATCAAACGTGGTAGCATCCAAGACCCACCAACACCCGGAACAAGCCCCATTTTGGCATATGTCTCGGCAAATCGGGCGGATGCGGTCGCAAGGCGAACATCGCACATCAACGCCAAATCCATGCCGCCCCCAACAGCCGATCCATTGACGGCCGCGATCACGGGTTTGTCGATCTCCATGACTTTGCGGGTCAAGGCTTGGGAATTGGCCATCATGCGCTCTTTGGCTTGTAATGGCGTTTGCTTGGCCTTTTCGGCCAATCCACCGGTGTCACCCCCTGCTGAGAATGTTTTGTCGGTGGCGGTGAAAACAATGACCTTGGCGTCGTCATTGGTTTTCAACTCATCGAGCCAAGCGATCCATTGCTTGACCATGTCGTCGGTAAAGGAATTGCGTTTTTCAGCACGGTTTATCGTGATCGTCGCAACGCCGTTTTTGATATCCAGTAAAAGTTCGTCTGACATCTTAGGCGCTCCGACGTTTGTACATGAGGGTTGCTTTCATGCTTTGCACAACTTCATCTCGCTGGTTCACAAATTCACGTTTGAATGTTACGATCCCGCGATCCGGCTTAGACGTTTCTTTTTTGCTTTCTACGATTGCGCGCATATGGACCGTATCGCCATGTTTGACAGGGCCATGCATGCGCCATTCGTCAACTCCTAGCAGCGCCAGCAAAGTGCCGTCATTCACACCACTTGCATATTGCAGCCCACCCATGATCGCATAGATCAAAGGACCATGCGCGATCGGTTCGCCAAAAGGCGTATCTTTGCAGTATTCAAAGTTCGTGTGCACTTCGTTGAAATCGCCGCTCAGGCAGGCAAAGTTCACGATATCGGTCGAGGTCACAGTGCGGCGGGGGCTTTCGATCACGTCTCCGACAATAAAGTCATCAAAATATTTACCTCTTGGTTCTAATGCCATGGTGAATTCTCCTGAAATTAACGGGCTTCGCTGGTCAAGATAGCGGTGCAATGGGACGATAGAATGCCACCTTCGCCATGTACGAGGGCAGTTGATGCATTCGGCGTTTGGCGTTTGTCAGCCTCGCCACGTAATTGGCGTACGGCTTCGATAATACCCATCAACCCTCCTACAGCCCCTGCATGGGCATGGGACAGCATGCCGCCATGTGTGTTGATCGGCAAATCGCCCCCAATGGCGGCGCGTCCTTCGGCAAAAAATGCGCCGCCTTGGCCCCTTGGTACTAGACCTAGTTCTTCCATTTCGATGATTGGAACGATACTAAAGCAGTCGTAAAGCATTGCTACATCAATATCACTTGGCCCGAGACCGGCCATAGAATAGGCACGTTTGCCAGAAATTTCGGCCCCGAATTCGGTCAATGAAGGGGCAGAGGTCAGATGTTCGTGTGTATGCGCTTCGCCAATACCTGCAAGATAAACTGGTTTGCCAGGTAAATCCTTGGCTCGCTCGGGTGTAGTGACGATGAACGCCCCGCCAGCATCCGAAATCAGACAGCAATCGTACATATTTAGCGGATCAGAAATCGGTTTTGAGTCCAAGACCTCTTGGACCGTCAGCGGCTTTTTCATGTGTGCGTTTGGGTGCAACAATGCATTTGCTCGGGTATTGGCCGCGACAGCGGCCATTTCTTCGCGTTTGGTGCCATATTTCGCCATATAAGCATTTGCCACAAGCGCATAAAGCGATGGGATGCCGATGCCATAGGGGGCCTCGAAATACGGATGCCCTACGGCGGTCAGCGCACCAACTGCTTCGTCGCGTGACATACCCGTCGCGCGGTTTTCGCCCGCACTGACCAAAACAACTTCGGCCGCACCGGTGTTGACCGCTTGGGCGGCGTGGCTCAGCATCGTTGTGGGCGAAGCGCCCCCTGTGATAATCGATCCACCATAGGTCGGTTTGATCCCAAGGTATTCTGCCAAAACGGAACCAAGCATAAAATAAGGTTCGGTAAACGAATAGGCTGTTAACAGGCCATCAATATCAGTATGTTTTAAACCCGCATCCTTGATTGCGCGACGGGCGGCTTGGGCATTTAGGCCAAGTCCTGTCATTTGCGGCAAGCGCCCGATATCGCTTTCGCCGACGCCGACAATCACAGCCTTGTTTCGTAAAGTCATAAAGGTGTCCTTGGTTCGTGGAACAGGTTGATCAGGTGGGCGCACAATATGTGCCAATATGAAATGCCGCGCTAAAACTTTGGGTAAAAACACCTTTGGCACGCGCAGTGCTATGTTTTTCCTCAGATATGTAATTGCCTGCCATAGGCGCAGAAATAACCTAGGAGAAAGACAGCAATGGATTATATGCTGCCAGAAGAAATCCCCGCAATCCGTGACTCGATCCGACGTTTTATGAAAACCGAAGTTATCCCCGTGATGGACGGCTATGAAGAGCGCAAAGAGCTACCCCGCGATTTGATCCGCAAAGCGGGTGAAGCAGGGTATTACGGCGCGACCTTCCCTGAGTCCGTTGGTGGCAGCGATATGGGCTATCTGGCGGCGGCCGTGATTATCGAAGAAATTGCGCGCATGGATGTGCGCTATGGTGGCTTTAACCAAAACGGTGGTAATTGTCCTGCGTGTATTTACCTTGGGGGTACCGAGGAACAGATCAAAAAATACGTTCCTGACCTTTTGGCTGGAAAAACCGTTGGCATGATGGCCCTAACCGAAGCGGGCGGAGGATCGGACGCTGCGGGCGCTATGAAGACAACGGCCCGTCGTGAGGGCGATGTTTATAAAATCAACGGGTCCAAGATGTGGGCGACCTTGGGGGACGAATGTGACGTCGGTATTTTGCTTGCTAAAACAGATCCCGAGGCCGGCGCACGTGGCGTTTCCGCCTTTATCGTTGAACCCAAGAAATATCCGGGCTTTACCGCAAAGCCGATTGATGTGGGCCTGTCGAATTCGTTTCGCGTCGCAGCAGTTTATTTGGATGATTTCACTGTTCCTGCCGAAAACCTGCTAGGGAAAGAAGGCGAAGGGTTCAAAATCATAATGCGTGCCTTGCAAGGAGGTCGCGCCGTGATCGGTGCCAAGGCCTTGGGTATCGCGATTGGCGCGTATGAAGACGCGGTCGCCTATGCTAATGACCGTATCATCAAAGGTCAGCCCATCGGTCAATATCAGCTGATCCAAGGGCAAATTGCGGATATGGCCGTTGAAATCGAAGCAAGTCGTGCGTTGGTTTACCAAGCTGCACAGTTGATGGATTTGGAATTGCCGACCAACCGCATCGCATCAATCGCAAAATATCATGCCTCTAAAACTGCGAAATTCTGTACCGATACGGCGCAGCAAATTTTCGGTGGTTATGGTCTATCGAGTGAATATCGCATCTCTCGCTACAAGAAATATGCTGATCTAATGTTCACAGGCGAAGGCACCGCGAACGTACAAAAGGTTCTGATTGCTGAGGACGCCTTGGGCTATAAAGTGGCCGATCGTCACCACGGTAAAACTGGATTGCGGAGTTTGGGGCGCAAGGCGTCTTAAAGCATGAGGCGCGCCACTTGTGTCGTTTTTCACGACAGTGATGCGCCCCGGTGTCTCTCTCGGGGACAATCCTCCTCCTGTTTTCGAGAGAGCAAATGAAAATGGCATAAACTGTGCGGGTCTTTTTCGACCAAAATAGAGGGTCATGATATGGACAATGTGAAACACAATATTTCCTCAAGCGAATGCAATTTGCCATG
>JAYPUL010000091.1:0-4734 GCA_038134005.1 Paracoccaceae bacterium
CATTAGCCCTGTTTTGGAACACTGTGCAAATACCGATACTTTACTGACGCAATACCGACGTTAAAAATTAGGGAAAAAATTCATGCAAGACGCGTTTATCTGTGACTACATCCGCACCCCTATTGGCCGCTTTGGCGGCGCGCTTTCGTCGGTGCGCGCGGATGATTTGGGCGCGATCCCGATCAAAGCGTTAATGACGCGAAACACCGGTGTTGATTGGGCCGCGGTTGACGAAGTTATCTATGGCTGTGCCAACCAAGCGGGCGAAGACAACCGCAATGTCGCGCGGATGTCCGCGCTGTTGGCGAGTTTGCCGGACACAGTGCCGGGCACCACAATGAACCGTTTGTGTGGGTCTGGAATGGATGCTGTTATCGCCGCTGCACGTGCCATCAAATCAGGCGAAGCAGACATCATAATCGCCGGTGGCGTCGAAAGCATGAGCCGCGCGCCCTTTGTTATGCCAAAGGCCGAAACAGCATTTTCGCGATCAAACGCAGTTTATGACACAACGATCGGATGGCGGTTTGTGAACCCGCTGATGAAATCGCAGTACGGCGTTGATTCTATGCCAGAAACGGCCGAAAACGTTGCCGAAGATTTCAATGTAAATCGCGCCGATCAAGACGCTTTTGCGCTGCGTTCACAAGACAAAGCCGCCGCCGCGATTGCATCGGGTCGTTTTGCCCAAGAAATAACGCCCGTTGAAATACCACAACGCAAGGGCGATGCGATTGTGGTGGATACCGATGAACATCCCCGTGCGACCACGATTGATGCGCTGGCAAAGCTTAAGGCGCCGTTCCGCCAAGGTGGATCCGTCACCGCCGGCAACGCATCGGGCGTGAACGATGGGGCGGCGGCGTTGATTATCGCAAGCGCGACCGCGGCCAAGAAATATGGTCTAACGCCAATTGCGCGGGTCATGGCCGGCGCCACCGCAGGTGTTGCGCCGCGGATCATGGGTATTGGTCCTGCCCCTGCCACGGAAAAGCTTTTGGCGCATTTGGGCCTGTCACAAAGCGACTTAAGCGTGATCGAATTGAACGAAGCCTTTGCCGCCCAAGGTCTTGCCACAATGCGTCGTTTAGGCATCGCAGATGATGATCCCCGCGTGAACCCAAATGGCGGAGCGATTGCGCTGGGCCATCCTTTGGGCATGTCGGGCGCCCGCATTGCCGGTACCGCTGCGTTGGAATTACACCACGTACAGGGCCGTTATGCAGTTGCAACCATGTGTATCGGCGTTGGCCAAGGGATTGCGGTCGCTTTAGAGCGGGTGTGACGTCAGGCCGTCGTTGACGTCGGTGAAACCTGATCATGAGCGGCCGTTTTCGACAAAGATGACGCCTTTGGGCGATACAGTTCGCGCGATTTGAAAAACAGTGATGTAATAGCATCAACCGAATTGGATGTTTTTCAAATATGTTCGAACGTCGTATTCCCGAATGGCTGCGCCATGCGCCGGCCCCGTCAATAAAAGGATTTGCTGCAATTTCGGGGTTCGAAGCGATCACCCGTGGCATGTTGATTTCGGTTTTTCCGGTTGCCGCCTATGACGCGTTGCAAAGTGCATCATTGGTAAGTTCGATGTATTTCATGATCGGTGTGATGTCGTTAATCACAGGGTTGTTGGTTCCCTTTTTCAACAAATTCATCCCGCGTCGTGTTTTATATGTAACGGGTGCACTTGGTTACGTTGTTGGATCGTTGTGTGCGTCAACAGGGCATCCAAACATGGTGGTCTTTGGATTGCTGAGCAATACAATGGCCACGGTGGTTACTTTTGTTTGCTTTAACGCCTATGTTCTGGATTACATTTCGCGGGTCGAATTAGGGAAATGTGAAACGCTACGGATGTTTTATTCGGCGCTTGGCTGGACCATCGGCCCCGTGTTTGGTGTGACGCTTTGGAAATTTTGGTTTCCGCTTCCGTTCATTTTATCGGCGGTGTCGGCAATGTTTTTGCTGGGGACGTTTTTATACATGCGTCTTGGCAACGGCAAATTGATATCAAAGGCAAAATCGCCCGCGATTAACCCACTTGCCTATCTATCACGATTTTCGGCACAACCCCGTTTAATAGCGGGATGGATGTTTGCGGTCATTCGGTCATGTGGATGGTGGGCCTATGTTGTGTATTTGCCGATTTTTTCGGTCGTCAATGGGTTAGGTGAACAGGTTGGCGGGGTGTGTTTATCCATCACAAACGCGGGTCTATTTTGCGCGCCGTTTATGTTGCGTTTTGTCCAAAGGTTTTCGGTTAAAATCGCCGTAAGAACGGGGTTCTTGGTTGTCGCGACCATGTTCATTTCCGCCGCCATTGTAAGCCAATACATCTGGGCCACGGTCGCACTTTTATTCTTGGGAAGCTATTTTTTGATCTTGTTGGATATCTGCGGTGGCTTGCCATTTTTGATGTCCGTCAAGCCGTCCGAACGCACGGAAATGTCGGCCATTTATTCCAGTTTTCGGGATGTTTCTGGTATTTTAACGCCGGGCGTTGCATGGTTAATCCTGACCGTTGCGCCGATATCGGGAATTTTCCTGGCGTCCGGGTTGGCCAGTTTGGTCGCATGGAAAGTGGCCGGAACCTTGCATCCACGTCTTGGGAAAAACCGATTGTCGCCGGTGTTATAGCGACCAATAGATGAGGGCAGAATGACACGTAAATTATTGCTATTGATCATCGACGGCGTGCCCTATCGAAATTGGACGCGACTTTTTGGGAATCTGGAAGGTTGGGTGCAATCCGCAGATGCGCGTCGTTGGAAAATGACATCTGTTTTACCCAGCACATCGGCAAGCTGCTATGCCTCTATCCATACGGGCGTCACGCCGCAGGTGCATGGCGTAACGGGAAATGACAATATTTTTCGCGTGAAACAGCCCGACATATTTTCCCAACTTCGCAAAAAAGGTTTGGTTACGGGCGCAGTGACCCATAGCTTTTGGCATGAATTTTTCAACCGGGCACCCTTTGATCCAGTGCGTGATATCGAATATGACGAACCCGAGAGCATGACCATAAATCACGGTCGCTTTCACACGATGACAGGGTACGGGTTGATTAATCAAATGACGCCGTCTGATGCTGACTTATTCGCGACGTTAACGATGTTGTGCCACCGGTTTTCTTTGGATTACGGAATTTTACACACGTGCACATTGGATAGCATGGGACATCGGTTTTTTCATGATTGCCAAGAAATGGATCATGCTTGTTTTGTTTTGGATGAAATGTTGGCGCGTTGGATCCCGAAATGGCGGGATATGGGGTATGATGTCATTGTGACCGCAGATCATGGTCAGGATGCCCGCGGGCATCACGGGGGGCACGATCCGTTGCAACAGGAATTCGCGTTATATTATTTTGGGAACGCATCTTATTGCGGACCGGATGATGTGTTGTCACAATTACAACTTGCCCCTACTGTTCTGGGCCTTTTGGGGGGTGAAATTCCCGCGTCAATGCATGGCATTCCTTTCCTGGAATAAAGCGCTATGGCGCCTGCATATTAAACACGTTCGTACGCGTTTTGCGCAATGATTGAGATCGCCATCATAGTAAAAACGCCAGACTGTTCCTTCGTTTAATTGTTAAATTAAGGATGAATCTAACGACAGTTTTATGCGCATTTTAGAAATGCTATCCCTATGATTACATTCGTATACCTTTGGCCTTTTGCCCGTCACAATCACCGAGTGTAATTCCTGTCACCTGCAGACAAAAGCCATTTGGGCTATGAGAGGGTCTGAAGGTGACGGTATACAAAAACAAAATCATAACCGCTTTTATGTGCCATTTTGTCTTGATGGCACTTTTTTTTGTTTTCTGCGAACGCGGCTTTGGCCGCAAGCTTTTCCTTTGATGATGCGTTTATCGCAAACAACGACAGATCACAGGTGACGACAACGACGTCCTTGTCGGTGGCTGGGACAACTGTAAAATTTGTCAGCGACCCTGACTCCGCGACCTTTGGTTCGTCGATGACGTCGAATGTCTTGCGTGGTCATCTTTATTGTTCCGCGTGCCCTGTTGCGGGTATACCCGGATATTTTCGGTCGCGTACCCCGACGGGCAGTTCAAACATCGAGGCGATCACATTTATCGTCACCCAATCAGATTATACTACATCGACAACCGTCACGATCAACGGAACACCCGTTCAATACATTGTAACGGCTATTTTCAATGGGGCCAGCTATGGTCCGAATAAAACAGCATCCTATTCTGCAAATGCGGGTGCTGTTGGTGCCGAATTGGATGCCGCAATCGAAGCATTTTATCCGCCTCAAATCAAAGGTCCTTCCGGATTGGCGGGCGATTCAACGTCGGCAATAAGCGTTTATGAAAACCAAACGACCGTGACCACCTTTACGTCAAACGAAACAACAGCTTGGAGCATTAGTGGCGGCGTTGATCAATCGTTTTTCACAATCAATGCTTCGACAGGCATCATCACATTTAATGCTCCACCAGATTATGAAACCCCTTTGGATGATGGCGGCAATAACACCTATATCGTCGAAATTATGGCAACTGACGTTGATTCAAATTCGTCGACCCAAATTTTGACAGTGACGGTATTGGATTTGGATGAAGCCGCCCCAACAATCACCGCCGGGCAAAATTTTAATTATTCAGAAAATCAATCCTCTGGTGCGACGGTGGCCACCATTTCGGCAACAGATAACGTTGGGGTTACGGGTTTTCGGTTCGCGGTTACGGGT
>JAYPUL010000092.1:0-4717 GCA_038134005.1 Paracoccaceae bacterium
ATGTCATAAGCCTGATATTGCCCGTGGAAACGAATATGGCCAACCACCAAGCGCGATTGCTTGCGACGATTGCGCAGGAATTGCGCGGCACCCAGTTCCATCTAAATATGACGCCGCTGTTTGATGACGAAGATCCGCTGAAGCCTGTGCGTAATGTTGTTGAGAATGGATTGGCCGACGGCATAATAATCAACAGCACGCGCGCGGATGATGCGCGCGTTCGATATATGATGGACCGTAATTTCCCTTTCGCGACGCACGGACGCACGCAATGGTGCGACAGGCATGCGTATTTCGATTTCGACAATTTTTCCTTTGTGCGTTTAGCGGCACGGCATTTGTACGACTTGGGGCGGCGCGACATTAAAATTGTGTTGCCGCCACCTGGTTTGAATTATTCCAATGAAATGATCAGTGGCGTGGACCAAGCGCAAAAGGACTTGGGCATTTCCATACAAGCGATCACGGACGTGCATGGTGATATGAGCTCCGAAGATATAGGTGCCTGGGCAGATGTGTTTTTGACAAATCATCGCGAAACAGATGGGTTGATTATTACCTCGCCTATCGGCTGCATGGCTGTTGTGGACGCGATTGAACGTTTGGGACTTGTTCTTGGACAAGATCTTGACGTGTTCAGTCGTGAGGCGATTCCGTTTCTGAAATTGTTCCGACCCCAAATTCATTTAATCCGCGAAGACGTGGGTTGGGTCGGAACCAATCTTGCCCGCGCGATCATCCAAGCCATTCGTGACCCCGATGCCCCGCCCTTGCAGGGGCTTGAGGTTCCGACCAAAACCCACATCTTTTAATCCGAAAAGGACATAACATGGCAGTTCAAATCAAAGGTCCAGGGATTTTCTTGGCACAGTTTGCGGGCGACGCCGCCCCATTTGATTCATTAGAAAATATCACAAAATGGGCCGCGGGCCTTGGATACAAGGGCGTGCAAATTCCCACCTTTGACGGGCGTTTGTTTGATTTGGAAAAAGCCGCAACCAGCGACACATATTGCAACGAGGTGCGCGGCATCTGTGCCGATGCGGGCGTTGAGATTACCGAACTATCCACCCACCTTCAGGGGCAATTGGTTGCCGTGAACCCCGCCTATAACGAGGCGTTCGATGCCTTTGCCCCTGCGTCTGTGCATGGCAATCCCGCCGCGCGGACGGAATGGGCGATTGATCAAATGAAAAAGGCGGCCGTTGCATCGCGTAAGTTGGGCCTAAAACACACGGTCAGCTTTACGGGATCCTTGGCCTTTCCGTTCCTGTACCCATGGCCACAACGCCCCGCCGGTTTGATCGAAGAGGCATTCGCCGAATTGGGCCGCCGGTGGACCCCGATTTTGGATCATTACAAAGACAACGGTCAGGACATCGGATTTGAAATCCATCCCGGCGAAGACGTATTTGACGGCGCAACATTTGAAATGTTCGTCGATGCCTGTGGTGGGCATGACGCGGCAATGATCAACTATGACCCGTCGCATTTCTTGTTGCAGCAAATGGATTATCTGGCATTTATCGATATCTATCATGACCGCATTAATGCGTTCCACGTCAAAGACGCCGAATTTAATCCAGACGGGCGTCAGGGGGTTTATTCGGGCTATCAATCATGGATCAACCGCGCGGGCCGCTTCCGCAGCCTTGGCGATGGTCAGGTTGATTTCGCAGGAATTTTTTCGAAACTTATCCAATATGGCTATGACAGCTGGGCCGTTATGGAATGGGAATGCTGTATCAAATCCCCTGAACAAGGTGCCGCCGAAGGGGCGCCATTCATCGCAAGCCATATGATCGATGTAACGGAAAAGGCGTTTGATGATTTCGCGGGCGGCGCACGCGATGACGCACAAATCAAAAGGATGCTTGGCCTATGACACGACTAAAGCTGGGTATGGTCGGTGGCGGCCAAGGTGCGTTTATCGGGGCGGTCCATCGCATCGCGGCACGCATCGACGGGCGGTTTGATTTGGTGGCGGGCGCATTATCATCTGATCCCGCACGCGCTGCTGCATCGGCCGCCGAGCTGGGGATTGAACGATCCTATGACAGTTATGAGACCATGGCGGTGGCCGAGGCGGCGCGCGACGACGGCATTGATGCGGTCGCCATTGTGACGCCAAACCATATGCATGCGGGCCCCGCGATTGCGTTTTTGAAGGCTGGCATTCACGTGATTTGTGACAAACCCTTGGCCGCCACGGCCGAGGACGCCGCAGCAATTCAGGCCGCGGTTGCGGCATCCAAGGCGCGGTTTTTCCTAACTCATAACTACACCGGCTATCCCCTGATCCGTCAGGCACGCGAAATGGTGGCGAATGGGGATTTAGGCAATATTCGTATCATTCAGGCCGAATATGCCCAGGATTGGTTGACCGAAGCCGCCGATCCATCAAACAAACAGGCTGATTGGCGCACTGATCCTGCACGTGCGGGCGCGGGTTGTATCGGCGATATCGGCACACATGCGTTCAACCTTGCCGCGTTTGTGTCGGGGATGGTGCCAACGGCCTTGTCGGCGGAATTGTCCAGCTTTGTGCCCGGGCGTCAGGTGGACGATAACGCATTTATTCGGACCCGTTATGCCAACGGTGCGCGGGGCACGATTTGGTCGTCTCAGGTGGCGGTGGGCTGTGAAAACGGTCTAAAGCTACGGATTTATGGCGACAAGGGCGGTATCGAATGGGGGCAAGAAAATCCGAACCAAATGACCTTTGCCCGCTTTGGCGAACCAAAGCAGATCATTACCCGCGGTGGGGCCGGATTAGGGGCCGGAGCAGGGCGTTGGACACGCATTCCGCCGGGCCACCCAGAGGGGTATTTGGAAGGGTTTGCGAACCTTTATAACGACATCGCAGATATCATTTCTGGTGCGGGCGACAACGGGTTGGTCCCTGATATATCGGCAGGCTTGGATGGCATGTGGTTTATTGCATCCTGTTTAAAAAGCACGCGTGCCGACGGGGCGTGGGTGGATCGGGCCTAAATGTCAAAAAGCTATCGCATGGAAATTTTGGCCACCCGGGTGATATTCTTTACCGTGGGCGTCATGATCGCCGCGTGGGCACCATTGGTGCCGATGGCGAAGGAACGTGTCGGAGTTGATGAGGCACAGTTGGGCCTTATGTTATTGGGGTTGGGCATTGGTGGATTGATCACCATGCCATTGACCGGCCCAATGACCGCCGTTTGGGGATATCGGCGGGTGATTTTGGGGATGTTTTTCGTTGCGGTTGTTGTGTTGCCGGCATTGGCCATGTTTGACGGGTTTTGGGCCATGACGATTGCCTTGGCCTTTTATGGCGGTGCGATTGGGTCGACCGATGTTGCCATGAACCTGCAAGCGTCCGAAATCGAAAAGCTATCCGGGCGGCCTCTGATGTCAAATTTTCACGGCATGTGGAGCATTGGCGCCTTTAGCGGTGCGGCATCAATGAGCGCGCTGTTGAGCTTTGGCGCGGCCCCTCTAACAGCGGCGGCATTCATTAGTGCGCTGTCCTGTGCCATCACCATTTTGGTCACATCTGGGTTGATGCCGAAAAATGCAAAGCCGTCAGATGAACCATTATTCGTAATCCCAAAAGGCGCGATCATTGTCTTGGGCGCCATCTGTTTTTGCGTTTATTTGTCTGAACATGCCGTATTGGATTGGAGCGCGGTTTTCATGACCACGGTCAAGGGCACCGCACCTGCACATGCGGGCTTTGCCTATGCGGTCTTCGCGGCGATGATGACGTTGGCGCGTTTCATGGGGGATCGTTTGCGGCAAAGCTTTGGGGATAATCGGGTCTATGCATGGGGCGGCGTGTTGGCGGCGGCGGGATATGTGATGATTTCGATAGGTCAAGGCACCGGGATGGCTTTTGTCGGGTTTGCCTGTGTCGGCTTGGGTATCGCCAATCTGGTTCCCATTATCTTTTCCGCGGCAGGACGCGCACGCGCGATGCCATCGCATCTGGCGTTAACTGCCGTGGCGACGGTGGCGCATGGGGGGCTATTAATGGGCCCCGCGATTGTGGGATTTGTGAGCTATGCCACTTCATTGTCAATCGCGTTTGGCCTATTGGCATGCTTGATAGCCATCGTTGCCTTAGGGCGTGGGGTGATGGACCGCGTGTGACGCGGCCTAGGAAATTTCCAAATCGCTTAAAGACTGACCTGCGTCTAGCGCTGCTTGAACCTAGAGTGGTTCTCGTCCGCGTCCCGTACATGTTGCGGCCGTATCAGCCGGATTTTGGTACTTAAGTGCCACGGATTTTCGCGACGCGTTTGGTTTGGATCCCGATGTTTGCGACGTTTGAACCAATTCAGCCATGGAATACCCAAACTTTTTTACTTCTTTTTCCAATTTAGTCTTCGCGATTTTCATTTCGCGCAATTTTGTCTTTTCAATTGTCGCGTCAACCTCTGTTCTAAGTTTGGTCAGTTGTTTTAGCGTTAATCCCTTACGGTTTAGGTGTGTTATCTCAGTGTTGGATAGGCTATACAATCAATGCGGGTAATTTCCGTGTCGACATGACACATGTAGGTCGGTCCTATCTCTTTCCGTCGCATCACCACGCCAAAATGAAATCCACCCGCACGCGGGCGCGATTGGGGTTCATGGCGTAACTGAATAATTCGGGCCTTTTTGCAGGCTGGACATGGTTGTCGTCCGAATTCAAAGGCCAAGACGACGGCCAGGTTGTCGGGTCAATCCAGGTGTTTTG
>JAYPUL010000093.1:0-3887 GCA_038134005.1 Paracoccaceae bacterium
GATGGCCCGTCATAGGGGCATTCTGAGGTGGTGCCATAGGTTTCGCCTGATTGTGCGAATGCGCTGACATGGTACCGATATAGAAAAGCATGAAACAGGAGGTCGCATGAAAATCGGATTTATCGGACTGGGTCTGATGGGGCGCGGAATGGCGGCGAATATCCAAAAGGCCGGATATGCATTGGTCGTGCATGACCTTAATCGCGCGAGCGCCGATCCCTTTGAACGAGACGGAGTAGAGTGGGCTGCAACTCCACGCGACGTAGGCGCAAGCTGTGATGTTGTTTTTACCTCATTGCCCAAGCCAAGGGATGTTTTGGCTGTTCTTGAGGGTGAAAATGGTTTGGGCGCAAGTCTGTCCAAGGGGAAAATATGGTTAGACCTGTCAACCAACTCATTGACCGTTGTGCGTGATATTCATGCCCGTCTGGCAAAAACAGGAGTGCATTTTCTAGATGCACCCGTAAGTGGTGGGCCAGCAGGGGCGGCAAGTGGAAAATTGGCGATTTGGGTCGGGGGCGAGGCTGCGATTTACGAACAGGTCGCACCAATTCTCGCCTCGATGGCTGACGCACCAAAACGTGTGGGTGATATCGGTGCGGGTACAATCTCCAAACTTGTCCATAATACGATTGCCTCAACGATCAATCATGCGGTGGCCGAAATGATGACGGTCGGGGTCAAGGCGGGTATGGATGCGCTCGACCTTTATTCGGCAATCCGTTCAGGCGCTATGGGGCGCATGCGGGCCTTTGATGGGGTGCATCCACGATGGTTAGCAGATAACCTTGATCCTGCAACGTTCGCTTTGGAGCTGCTCCACAAAGACGTGGCTTTGGGTGTAGAATTGGCAACTTCGGTGAATGCTCCTGCCCCCTTGGCGACACTGACACGCGATGATCTGGCCGAGGCTGTTAATCGTGGATGGGGGCGCAAAGATGCGCAAGCGGCGCTGATCCTGAAACAAGAACGTGCAGGTATTGAACCGATTTCCGCCGCGATTGACGATATTCGCGCTGTTATGGTTCAAAGTTAGGGAGTCGTTATGGATTTAGGGATCGCAGGAAAACGTGCATTGATCATTGGGGGAAGCTCTGGCTTGGGTCTCGCCTCGGCGCATGCTTTGGCCGCAGAGGGTGTCGACATTGCCCTATTCGCGCGCAACCCCGCAACTTTGGAAACGGCACGCAGCGATATTGAGGTCAAGTATGGAGTTCAGGCCACATACTTTGCAGCAAATGTGACTGCACATCAGGATGTAAAGGCTTTGCGCACATGGACCGCAGAAACGGGTGGCATAGATATACTGGTTTTAAATACCCCGCGTCCGCCGAGTCCCATGGTTGAGTTTTTGAACGAAGGGGACGACACCCGTTGGGACGCCGCCTATCGCGATCAGCTAGAAAGCGCGTTGTTTGTGTTGCGCGAATTGACGCCCCTGTTGTTGAACAAAGGGTGGGGACGGCTGATTGCAATTACGTCGGCTAGTATAAAAAACCCAATGCCGCGTCATGCATTATCCACGATTTTTCGATCTGGCGTTCAGGCGGCTTTGAAACATCTCAGCCAAGAGATTGCTGAACATGGTATCACAGTTAATTCCGTTGCCCCCGCGACTGTGCTTACGCCCACCTTTTCACAGTTCCATAATCTCGAGGATCGCATAGCTGCGACCCCCCTGAAGCGGGCTGGTACGATGGAAGAATTGGGAGGAACCGTTGCATTCCTTGCTTCGCAGCAGGCGGGATATATGACGGGTGAGACGCTTCAACTGGATGGGGGACGAACGTCCTCGTTGGTATAAACATGCAGACAGAGTTTCAAAGGAAAAAGGCGCTTATCACAGGTGGTGCCAGCGGGATAGGGGCCGCCTGTGCGCAGTTGCTGGTTGAGCGCGGCGCAGAGGTTGTGATTGTGGATCGTGATCTGGATCGGGCCTTTGTCCTTGCAAAATCTATTGGAGCACGCGCTGAAGCATTGGATGTTGCCAATGACTGTTCCGTGGCAAACCTGATTCACCAACTTCAGCGTGATGGTTTCGTCCCTAATGTTTTGATAAACAGCGCGGGCCTTCGTGAATATGCCGATCCGTTAGAGATCGATGCAGCCCATTGGCAATCCTATCTAGATGTGAACCTGTCTGGGACGTTTTACATTACCCAAGCCGTGGCGCGCCTTTGGCGTAATCGTAATATGACGGGGGCGATTGTAAATCTCGCCTCAACTTCTAGCGTTTTGGCGTCAGAACAGCGGGCGGCCTATGTGGCGTCAAAACATGGGGTCGTTGGTTTGACCAAGCAATTGGCGTTGGACCTTGGACCGCTTGGCATTCGGGTGAATGCAGTTGCCCCTGGCGTGGTGCAAACCCCAATGACAGCGGGATATTTTGATGGCGCGGATACTGAAGACCGTATCAAAGCCGCCTATCCCTTGGGGCGTGTCGCCCAAGCCGAAGATGTAGCCGAGGTCATTTTATTCCTTGCATCTGATCGCGCCCGTCATGTGACCGGCGCGATTGTGCCCGTGGATGGGGGCTATACCGCTGGGCGGCGTAAATAGTCTAATTCCCAATAAATTGTTCGTCAGTTACGGGTTCCAACCAATCTACTGCACTGCCGTTTTCGGCTTCGGTTATGGCGATATGGGTCATGCCTGTGGTTGGGCTTGCACCGTGCCAATGTTTTTCATTGGGTTCAAACCAGACTGTATCGCCCGCTTTGACGGTGCGCACTTCACCACCCCATGTGCCAACCTGACCACAGCCTGCTGTGATAACCAACAGTTGTCCAACAGGATGCGTGTGCCACACAGTGCGCGCACCTGCATTAAAGGTAACTGTTCCCACTGCCAATCGCGATGGCGCATTAGCGGTATGAATTGGATCGCGACGCGCATGACCGGTAAAATTGGTTTCTGGTCCAACACTAGACGCCTGTGAACCGTTTTCTTTGATAAGCATTTTTGACTCCTGTAAATTAACCTCATGGTAAAAAGGAACGGCCCAAAACGGAATGCCAATATGGGGGATATAGGGGCGGTCTATGCCTTGATCATGTTTGGGCTACTTGACGATATTTCTAAAATAAAGAGACTGGTTTCCATGCAATATGTATCACCTCATACGATTGACGAAGCCGTCGCTACTTTAGCCAATTCTTCTGGGATTGCCCATGTCTTGGCAGGTGGAACGGATTTGATTGTGCAAATGACATCAGGATTGCGCCATCCTGATTTAGTCGTTGATATCAAACGTATTCCCGAAGTTTCAAGCATCACTCAGGATGCCGATGGTTTTCACATTGGCGCTGCAGTTTGTGGCGCCGAAATCAATGAACATACGGCGTTGAAATCAGCGTGGCCTGGTGTCTGCGAAGGGATCGATTTGATCGGCTCAATGCAGGTCCAGAGCAAGGCAACGCCCGCAGGCAATTTATGCAATGGTTCCCCTGCCGCGGATAGCGTACCTGCGATGATTACTGCAGGTGCGTTTGTAACCGTTGTCGGCCCGACTGGACGACGCGATATCGCGGTTGAGGATATTCCATCAGGTCCAGGGCGAACAAATCTAGGAAAGCGGGAAGTGATCGTTGCAATTCATTTACCTTTACCTAAACCGCGTTCGGGGGATGCCTATGTGCGATTTACCCCAAGGACCGAAATGGACATTGCTGTCGTTGGTGTAGCTGTGAATGTGACGCTGGATGCAGATGGGATTTGTACGGGCGCGCGCGTGGCGGTTGGGGCTGTGGCCCCAACAGCGCGCCTTGTACCAGATGCGGCCGTTGCGCTTATCGGGACACCGTTAGATGATGCGGCCATGGATGCAGCGGCTAAAGCGGTCCAAGCGGCGTGCCAGCCGATTGACGACAAACGCAGTTCGGCCGCCT
>JAYPUL010000094.1:0-3832 GCA_038134005.1 Paracoccaceae bacterium
CGGCCATCACCACCGCCTGTATCCATGCCGTGGCAAGATGCGCATGAAATATCGCCCGCCGCAGACATCCTTTTGTCGAAAAATAAGAAACGTCCCAAATCAACCATAGCGTCGGAATATTCGTTTTCGTTCAATACCTGGGTAACAGACGGCAACGGATCAAACACGGCCGTGGCCATAGACTGCACCTGTTCGCGCAACATTCCTTCGGACGCATAGGCCGACGGTGCGATCAATATTGATATCCATGCGAAAAATGTACTTTTGGACAAAACCACGTGTGAAACCCCAGTTAGACGCAATAAATAACGGATGAGGAAACAATTGTTTTAGCATGCCGCAGTTTTTCAAACATTAACTGATGCTTTCCAAGGTTTTTAAACTTGTTCGAAAAACACCAATAAAATTGCCAAAATAATCCTCTTAGACGCTTGCAGCCCGCCTTATCCCTGCCTATATACCCTCTGTCATAATTGGGCTGCTGCCCGTTTATGGCGAAAACGCGGCGCAAATGCCAAAACGGGTTCGCGTCGCATGTCATCGCCTTAAATAGAAGAGGGATCATAAAATGGGAAAAGTAATTGGTATCGACCTTGGCACCACAAACAGCTGTGTTGCTATCATGGACGGATCGCAGCCTCGGGTTGTTGAAAACTCTGAAGGCGCGCGCACAACACCTTCGATCGTCGCATTCACAGATGATGAACGTCTGGTTGGTCAGCCTGCAAAACGTCAGGCCGTCACAAACCCAACGAACACAATCTTTGGCGTAAAACGCTTGATCGGCCGTCGCGTAGACGATTCACATTTGGCAAAAGATAAAAAGAACCTACCGTTCACTGTCGTTAATGGCGGCAATGGCGACGCATGGGTCGAAGCGCGCGGCGATAAATACAGCCCGGCGCAAATTTCTGCGTTCACACTTCAAAAAATGAAAGAAACGGCCGAAAGCTACTTGGGCGAAGAAGTGACCCAAGCGGTTATCACCGTTCCTGCGTATTTCAATGACGCACAACGTCAGGCCACCAAAGATGCGGGTAAAATCGCTGGTTTGGAAGTGCTACGTATCATCAACGAACCAACCGCCGCGGCGTTGGCCTATGGTTTGGATAAAAAAGAAAGCAAAACCATCGCGGTTTATGACCTTGGCGGTGGTACATTCGACGTGACCATCCTGGAAATCGACGACGGTTTGTTCGAAGTGAAATCAACAAACGGTGACACGTTCTTGGGCGGCGAAGATTTCGACATGCGCATCGTGAATTACCTTGCCGACGAGTTCAAAAAAGAACACGGCGTCGATTTGACCGCTGATAAAATGGCGTTGCAACGTTTGAAAGAAGCGGCCGAGAAAGCGAAAATCGAACTTTCGTCATCCAGTCAAACAGAAATTAACCAACCGTTTATTTCGATGGACGGCAAGACCGGTCAACCGTTGCACATGGTCATGAAACTGACCCGTGCGAAATTGGAAACCTTGGTGGGTGATTTGATCAAAGCGTCGATCAAACCTTGCCAAGCTGCGTTGAAAGATGCGGGCTTGTCCACATCTGACATCGACGAAGTCGTTTTGGTCGGTGGTATGACACGTATGCCAAAAGTGATCGAAGAGGTCACCAAATTCTTTGGCAAAGAACCACACAAAGGCGTGAACCCTGATGAAGTTGTGGCCATGGGCGCCGCGATCCAAGCGGGCGTTTTGCAAGGTGACGTAAAAGACGTTGTTTTGTTGGACGTAACCCCGTTGTCATTGGGCATCGAAACTTTGGGCGGTGTGTTTACCCGATTGATCGATCGCAACACAACGATTCCAACCAAGAAATCGCAAGTGTTTTCAACCGCAGAAGACAACCAAAACGCCGTAACAATTCGTGTATTCCAAGGGGAACGCGAAATGGCCGCAGATAACAAAATTCTAGGTCAATTCAACCTAGAAAACATTCCGCCTGCGCCGCGCGGAATGCCACAAATCGAAGTCACATTTGACATCGACGCGAACGGCATCGTTTCGGTTTCTGCCAAAGACAAAGGCACCGGAAAAGAGCAAAAGATCACGATCCAAGCCTCTGGCGGTTTGTCTGACGATGACATCGAGCGCATGGTACGCGAAGCCGAAGAAAATGCTGAAAGCGATAAAGAACGCCGCGAATTGATCGAAGCGAAAAACCAAGCTGAAAGCCTGATCCACACAACGGAAAAACAGGTCGAAGAGCATGGCGACAAAGTCGATCCAACAACCGTCGAAGCAATCGAATTGGCGATTGCCGCGTTGAAAGACGAATTGGAAACCGACAACGCAAGCAAGATCAAATCTGGCATTCAAAACGCGACAGAAGCGGCGATGCGTTTAGGCGAAGCGATCTATAAAGCGTCCCAAGACGACGCAGATGATCGCAGCCCATTAGACGGCAACGATAATGTCAATGATGACGACATCCTAGATGCCGACTTCGAAGACTTGGGCGGCGACAAACGCTAAGCAAGAACACAATTGTGGGTCAGCCTGTTTTAGGCAGGCTGGCCCAATGTGTTCCTAAAGGAGGCGTAATTCATGTCAAAACGTGATTACTACGAAGTACTTGGTGCTTCCAAAGGCGCTTCGGCCGACGAATTGAAAAAGGCCTACCGTACGAAAGCCAAAGAACTGCATCCTGACCGGAATTCGGATAACCCGAATGCCGAGGCGCAGTTTAAAGAGGTAAACGAAGCCTATGACGTGTTGAAAGATGCGGATAAAAAGGCAGCCTATGATCGTTACGGCCATGCCGCCTTCGAAGGCGGGATGGGCGGCGGACGTCCAGGTGGTGGCTTTGGCGGCGGCGGCGATTTTTCAAGCGCGTTTTCCGATGTTTTCGACGATCTCTTTGGCGATTTCATGGGCGGCGGCCGCGGCGGTGGTCGCCAACGGTCAACCCGCGGTGCAGATTTGCGTTACAATATGCGCATCTCACTTGAAGATGCGTTCGCAGGCGCACAAAAAACCATCAACGTTCCCACGTCTGTGCAATGTAATTCATGCTCTGGAACCGGGGCCGAAGGTGGATCTGAACCTGCAACATGTCCGACATGTTCCGGCATGGGCAAAGTCCGCGCAACGCAAGGTTTCTTTACTGTTGAACGCACCTGTCCAACATGTTCAGGCGCGGGTCAGATCATTAAGAACCCATGCAAATCTTGTGCAGGCCAAGGTCGCACCGAAAAGGATCGCGCGCTTAGCGTGAACATCCCCGCAGGTGTTGAAACAGGCACACGCATTCGGTTGTCTAGCGAAGGCGAAGCAGGTTTGCGTGGTGGACCATCAGGTGATTTGTACATTTTCATCGAAGTCGCCCCACATGAAATTTTCCAACGTGAAGGAAATAACCTTTTCTGTCGCGTCCCTGTATCGATGACGGCGGCCGCGCTTGGCGGTGATATAGAAGTGCCCACAATCGACGGTGGTCGCAGTCGCGTAAAGGTTCCTTCAGGATCGCAAAGTGGTCGCCAAATGCGTTTACGCGCCAAAGGCATGCCAGCCGTGCGATCCAGTCAGGTGGGCGATATGTTCATCGAATTGGCTGTTGAAACGCCTGTGAATTTGACCGCGCGTCAAAAAGAAATTCTGCGTGAATTTGAAGAATTGTCCGAAGATAATAACCCTGAGGGCAAAAGCTTTTTCTCATCGGTGAAATCTTTTTGGGATTCGATGAAAGGCTAATAGAAACCGACCTAAGGGTCGGTTTCTATTTTTAAATTCCGTTAACAATTACTTATTTCTAAGTATGCTATCACTTAGTCAAATTTTTACACGCCCCTAGGGCGGTATATGTTCCCCGAACCGGTCAAGAGCTGC
>JAYPUL010000095.1:0-3614 GCA_038134005.1 Paracoccaceae bacterium
CCAACACCCAAAATGATATTGTCAGACCATAAATCAAACTGTTCCGCAATTGCACGGCGCAACGATCCGTGATCGGTCGATGGATAGCGATGTAATTCATGTGCGACCTTACGCACCGCTTCGATCGCCTTGGGCGATGGACCAAACGGATTTTCGTTTGAACTTAGCTTGATCACATTCGATACGCCGTCAACGTGGCTTGCACCACCTTGATAAAGCGCGATCTCCATAATTTTTGGCTGTGGCGTAATTTTGGCCATAACATACTCCCTGTTCGCCTAAGTCATACTCGGGCCCGCGGCCCATGACCAGAGCAAAGAAAAAGGCCGCGGCGGTTCCCCGTCGCGGCCCTTTGCAAAAACTTATGGTCTTAGTTTTGTGCGTAGAATTCGATGACGAGGTTCGGTTCCATGATGACTGGATATGGAACATCGCTCAGACCTGGGGTGCGAACGAATGTTGCAGTCATTTTGGAATGATCAACCTCTAGGTAATCAGGAACGTCACGCTCTGACGATTGAACCGCTTCTAGAAGAACAGTCATTTGTTTCGATTTGTCACGAACAGAAATGACATCGCCTTCTTTAACGCGATAGGATGGGATGTTCACTGGCTTACCGTTGACCAAAACGTGGCCGTGGTTCACGAATTGACGCGCTGCGAAAACGGTCATGACGAATTTCGCACGGTACACAACCGCGTCCAAACGGCGCTCTAGCATACCGATTAGGTTTTCGCCTGTATCGCCTTTCAAACGGTCTGCGTCAGCAAAGATGCGACGGAACTGTTTTTCAGTCAGGTCACCATAGTAACCTTTCAACTTTTGTTTTGCACGAAGCTGCAAACCAAAGTCGGACAATTTCGCTTTGCGGCCTTGGCCATGTTGGCCTGGTCCGTATTCACGACGGTTTACTGGTGATTTTGGGCGACCCCAAATGTTTTCGCCCATACGGCGGTCAATTTTGTACTTGGCAGCAGTTCTTTTTGTCATCTGCTGATCTCCTTCTAATGTGGCGACGCCCGACTGGGCGACTATGAAGGGCGTTGTCCTCTTGCCATAAGCATGACAGGCATCCCCTTGCGGGGGCCACCAACACCAACAGCGCGTGTCATATAGGATTCCCCCACAGTGTCAAGCGCATTTGCCGATTTCACACTGTACACTTTGCAGCCTTGCACACAAGGACAGAAAAGGCCAAAACAAGGCAACATATAGTGGAACGTGACATATGAGCTTTCGATATTTCGTCATCGGCGCAGGGTCCATCGGGACGCGGCATTTCAACAACCTCAAAATGCTTGGGGTGGATGTGGTGCATGTGCCATGGCGCAGTATGAAACGCGACACATTTTTGTCCGCCCTGCACGCGGCACGTGGAAACGCTGGCGTTGTTATTGCGACTTCCACAAAAATTCGACTACCCCTGATTACAGAGATCGCAGCAACGGGCGCCTCACTTTATATAGAAAAGCCAATTGCATTCCACGCCGCAGATATTCAATCCATCTTCACCCTACCCGATGAAATCCAACGCCGTTCGATGTCTGGATTTATGATGCGCTATCACCCCTTGATCCAGCACTTGGCCACCCGCCCTATCTCCAACCTCTTCCGTGCGCAAATTGAAATTGGACATGACGTGACACAATGGCGCGAAAACTGGACCTTTGCCGACAGCTATGCCGCAGATCCTGATGGCGGCGGCGTTTTGCTTGACCTCTGCCATGAAATAGACCTAGCGCATTTGATGTGCGGGGCACTGGATTTGCGTACGGTGGACAGCACGCATCATCCTGCTTTTCAAGGTGTAGATATACACTCACACCTGACATTAACGTCGCCAACTGGCACAACAGCAACCGTTTCAATGGATTATCTTGCGCCGAAACTCATACGTCGTGGACGATTGGTCGGTTTGGATGCCCAGATCGATTATGATCTCACGCAAAACCAAATGACGACGATCACCGCGTCAGGAACAAAGTCTGAAAAATTTCCGCTTGAGCGCAATGACATGTTCATCGCGATCATGCGCGATTTTATTGCACTGTCCCAAGGACGCGAACCAGAAAACCCAATCGCGCCACGTCTGGACAGAACCCGCGATGTCTGTCATTTGATCGCGCAAGCATGGGCCGCACGGCGGTTCACAGGACAATTAGAGGCCAGATTAACATGATTATCGGACATATCGGCGCGCGCAAAGGGTCCAAGGGCGTACCAGGCAAGAATTTTCGTGATATGATGGGCAAACCATTGATTGACTGGTCTTTGGATCAACTGATCCAGTCTGATCGCATAGATGCAATCGTCGTCTCAACCGATGACGAACGCATCTATGAACATGCGGTGAATAAGGGGGCGTTAGACATCGGATTGCGCCCCGATGAACTTTCGACGGATGGCGCATCAAAATGGAACGTCTGGCAGCATTCCGCCCAAAAAGCAGAAGAGGCCTTTGGCCCGCTCTCGGCCTTTGTTGACCTGGATTGCACATCGCCCTTGCGCCTGCCCCAAGATATCGACAACGCCTTGGACCTATTTTTCGTCGAAAAACCTGACATGGTTATGTCGGTCTGTGATGCACGAAAAAACCCCTATTTCAATTTGGTCGAACCCGACGAAACAGGCGCGTTGCATGTATCTAAACCCTTGCCAGGCAATGTCGTTGCACGCCAACATGCGCCTGTTGTGTATGAACATGCCGCATCAACCTATGTGGTGCGGCCCGATTATTTGAAAACCGCCAGCTTTTTATACGATGGGCGTGTCATCCCCTATGTGATGCCAGCCCAGCGCTGTATCGATATCGACGAAGAATTCGATTTCAAACTGGTCGAAATGCTCATGAAGGAAGCCCTAAAATGACTGTCGCATTAAATAGACAAACCATCTTTATCACTGGCTCAGGCGGCGTTTTGGGCACGGCCTATGTCAACGCGATGTTGGAAAACGGCGCCACAGTGATCGGATCGGACCTGCCTGGGCACCGCGCCGACGCCATGAAAGAACGTTTTGGGACAAACCCAAATTTCGCCTATTACGATCTGGACATGGGGGACGAGGACGCGATTGTCGGCATTTTCCAAAAAATGGCTGCCGATGGGTTGAACCCGAATGTCGTCCTGAACAACGCCGCAATCACGGGCGAATTGTTGATGGGCGCGGGCAAGCCGTTTCCCGATTTCGCCAATACATCGATTTCTGATTGGGAGAAAACGCTGCGCATCAACCTAACTGCGCCGTTTTTGATCGCGCGTCAAATGGACCGCGACATCGTCGGAAAATACCCCGCGAAATTAATCAACGTGGCATCCATGTACGCCCTAAACGGCCCGCATCATCAAATTTATGAAGGCATGCCGTTCAAATCGTTTTCGGCTTATTCCACGACCAAAGCGGGCATTCACGGCCTAACCTTGTGGCTTGCTGGATATTGGGCCAAGCGCGACTGTACCGTGAACACAATTGCACCGGGCGCCGTTTTCAATGGGCACTCTGATGAATTCCAACGTCGTGTGGGTGAATTGATCATGGCCGGCCGGATGGCCGATCCAAAAGAAATCGCCGATGTGATGATTTTCCTATGTTCAGAAAACGCGCGCTATATGAC
>JAYPUL010000096.1:0-3401 GCA_038134005.1 Paracoccaceae bacterium
AACAAAATATCACGGTGTAATTCGGTCTTGCCTGGGCAATCGCCGCCAATCGCATTGATGTGAACACCTGCGCCCACCATGTTATCGGTCAAAATCGTGGCATATTGTTTGTCAGCGGTACAAGTTGTAATGATCTGTGCCCCTTCAATCGCCTGTTCGGGCGTGGTGCAGGGGATCACGTTTAACCCGCTTGCCACCAAATTTCGTGCGGCTTTTGCGGTGGCATTTGGGTCAATGTCGTACAAACGCACGGTGTCGATCCCGCAGACTGCCTGAAAGGCCAAGCATTGGAATTCGCTTTCAGCGCCGTTGCCGATCATGGCCATGGTGGTGGCGCCCTTGGGGGCCAAATGTTTCGCAACCATTGCCGAGGTCGCCGCAGTTCGAAGTGCAGTGAGCAATGTCATTTCAGACAGCAACACAGGATAACCCGTGTAGACATCCGCCAACAATCCAAAGGCGGTCACAGTTTGCAAACCTTCTTTGGTGTTCTTGGGATGACCGTTTACGTATTTGAAACCATAGGTTTGACCGTCAGAGGTTGGCATCAATTCAATGACGCCTTCGGCTGAATGGCTTGCCACGCGGGGCGTTTTGTCAAAATCGGGCCAGCGTTTGAAATCGTGTTCGATATAATCGGCCAAGCCCTTTAACATGTTGGAAATGCCGATTTCATTGATCAAACGCAACATGTGATCAACGGAAACAAAGGGAACCAATGCTTTGGAAGACGGGGAAAGTGTCATCATATCCTCATGAAAAAAATTGTTGTGTCGGGCGGTCAAAAACCCGTCTGCCCAATGCTGACGCGGTCAGATCGACCATGACCTGCGCGGTGCGTCCACGTTCATCCAAAAAGGGGTTCAATTCGACCAAATCTAATGACGTCATCAAACCGCTATCATGCAAAATTTCCATGACCAAATGCGCTTCGCGCAGGGTCGCGCCGCCGGGGACCGTTGTCCCCACTGCCGGCGCGATGGACGGATCCAGGAAATCGACATCCAAGGACACATGCAGCAAACCGTTTGCGACCCTCACGCGATCCAGAAATTGTTTCAACGGCGCTGCAATGCCGTTTTCGTCGATATCACGCATGTCATGATAGGTAATTGCACTGTCTTGTAATGCCGTGCGTTCCGCGTCATCGACCGAACGAAGGCCTAAGATACAGATGTTTTCTTGGGGCAAAGTGCGCGGGATTGTCGGAAAATTATAGAACCCATCGCGTCCCGTCAAATAGGCCAGCGGCGTTCCGTGTAAATTACCACTTTGTCTTGATTGTGGCGTGTGAAAATCACTTTGTGCGTCTAACCACAAAACAAAGAGGGGGCGTTGTTCACGCGTCGCGTGGCGAATGGCTGATAATCCTGATCCTAACGATAATGAATGATCGCCCCCCAAGAACACGGGCATACCCAAATTAAACGCATGTTCCCCCATGTCAGCCAAGCTATGCGTCCATCCGAGAATTAATTCGGGTTCATTCAGATGTGCTGGCAACCCCGTTGCGGGGATTGGGTTGGTTTGAACATTGCCCAGATCAATCACAGTATACCCCAACCGCATAAGTTCGGGCCCAAGCCGGGCCGTGCGATAAGCGTCTG
Source organism: Paracoccaceae bacterium (assembly GCA_038134005.1). Lineage (GTDB taxonomy): Bacteria > Pseudomonadota > Alphaproteobacteria > Rhodobacterales > Rhodobacteraceae > CAJXSD01. The sequence goes on from JAYPUL010000096.1 coordinate 1,608, forward strand.
GTCCCATGACACAGCCCTTGCGGGCCTTTCCTCTGTCGACGGGTGCCCCCACCAAAATGATTGACTTTTTGTTCATGCTTGAACCCCGTGCAGTAACATTGTTTTGTATTCTATTAGATTAAATTAATCTGTGCATTTTGTGGAAATTAACACTCGTCAAATTGATCAATATGTGGTCTTATTTCCAAAATGAATGGAAAAGGTTTCATTTTGGAAATGACACAAAATTTGGATGAACGTTTGATTTCTGCATTGCGACACGATGCGCGCGCGTCGTTATCGGATTTGGCGATGTTGTTGAATGTATCACGCACCACAGTGCGATCGCGTATTGAAAAGCTTCAACAAAATGGAACGATATTGGGATTCAGTGTTGTCTTGAAGCAAGACGCACAAGATGATGCTGTGCGCGGCATGATGATGATCTGTGTCGAAGGCCGTGGTACCGATCGTGTCATCCGACAAATTAACGGTATGCCAGAGGTGCGCGCATTGCACAGCACAAATGGTAAATGGGATCTGATTGCTGAAATCGGAACCGAAACATTGGATCAATTGGATTCTGTTTTGAACAAAATTCGAAAAGTTGAAGGTGTCGTCAGTTCCGAAACCAATCTTTTATTGGCGACCAAAAAACGGGTTAGGTTGCGGTGTTGCTGCGCCGGGCTGCGACCAACCACAGCGCAACAAACGCCAAAGAAATAATCATATTCCAACCCGCCATCGATATACCGAACATATCCCACACAATTTCATCACACCGCACCACGGGTGCGGTCATGATCTGGGCCAAAAGATCATCGGTACTTAGCCCACCAATTGGGGCCGATGTGCAGGTCGTCGGGCCTTCCCAAAACTTTTGTTCGACACCAGCGTGATATCCACCCAAGCCCGCCGATATCAATGCGGCCACTGCGCCAAGATAAAAAACCACAGGTTTTGGATAGGCCCATACCAATACACCAACACATGCGGCCGCCACATGGGCATACCGTTGCCAATAACACATCTTGCACGGGGACAGGTCGCCTATATATTGAAAACCCAATGCACCCAATAGCATCGCAGCCGATCCTAACGCGGCCAATAATCCGATTTGTCTTGCCGTCATAAGTATTTCACCGCGAAAAATCCGCCCAAAAGAACAACAATCCCCACCAAAGCGACCCAGCCCAGGTATTTTTCAATGAACACCCGGATGGGGGCGCCAAATTTCCAAAGCAAAAGCGCGACCAAAAAGAATCTGGTGGCACGGGCGAGGATTGCAGTACCGATGAACAAAGGTAAAGACATGCCTGTCGCCCCTGACAAAATCGTGATCACTTTGAACGGGAACGGTGTTAATCCCGCGGTTAGGACCGTCCAAAATCCTGCGTCGTTGAATCTTTGTGCAAAGGATGCCATCGCATCGGCTTTTCCCAATGCCAAAAGTATCGGTTCCCCAAGTTGGGCATATGCAAACGCGCCGATAGCATATCCGGCCAATCCGCCCAAAACGGAAAAGACGGTTGCGACGGTGGCATAAAGCCATGCACGGCGGGGGGCGGCGATGATCATGGGAATCAAAAGCACATCTGGAGGAATCGGGAAAATTGAGGCTTCGATAAAGGCGATCGCCGCAAGCGCCCACAGGGCGCGTGGGTGCTCCGCAAGCGACATTGTCCAATTATAAAGTGCTCTGATCATTGTTTTTTTTGCCTATTTTGTTTGAGTTTTAAAGAACATGCAAAACTTTGTGGGTCAAGTGCACTTTTCCCTCTGGACGTTCCGAAAAAGTAACGTTAAACACCCGCT
>JAYPUL010000097.1:0-3388 GCA_038134005.1 Paracoccaceae bacterium
TGCCCATCGGATAGATTTAGCTGTGTGGTAAACAAAAGAATGGGCGGCGGAAAGATCCGCCACCCAAACAGGGATGAATTAACGGTAACCCGCTGCTTCCATAGCGTCGTTTGTGATCGCTTGTGCTTTTGCCAATGCTTCGTCAACGGTTTGCTGACCTGCATAGACTGCTGAGAACTCTTGGCTCACTTCGGTTGCGATACCTGCAAATTCTGGGATCGCTGCGAATTGAACACCAACGTATGGGCTTGGTTCAACTGTTGAATTGTTTGGATCAGCTGACAAGATTGAGTCCAGTGTCATTTGTGCGAAAGGCACGTCTTTGTAGTTTGGATTTTCATACAAAGATGTACGCGCACCCGGAGGAACGTTCGCCCAACCTTCGTTCGCCGCTACCAATTCGATGTAACCTGTTGAGGTTGCCCATTCGATGAACTGTTTCGCCGCTGCTTCTTTTTGTGAACCCGCTGGAATTGCAAGCGCCCATGCCCACAACCAGTTGGAACGTTTGCCCAAACCATTGTCTGGTGCCAATGCGAAACCTACGCTGTCAGCAACAGTTGAATCTTTTGGGTTGGTGACGAAAGATGCCGCAACAGTTGCGTCTATCCACATACCACATTTGCCTTGTTGGAATAGCGATAGGTTTTCGTTGAAACCGTTTGTCGCGTAACCCGCTGGACCTGATTCATTCATCATGCCAGAGAAGAATTCCAATGTGTCTTTCCATGGTTTTGTATCGAACTGTGCGTTCCATTCCATGTCAAACCAACGCGCGCCGAATGAGTTGGACATCGCAGTGATGAATGCACCACCTTCGCCCCAACCTGCTTTACCACGCAAACAGATACCGTTGATGTCATTTGCACGGTCTGTCATTTTTGCCGCCGCTTCGCGAACGAATGACCATGTTGGTGCCGCTGGCATTTCAAGGCCCGCTTTTTCCATAAGGTCTGTGCGGTACATAATCATTGAGCTTTCGCCATAGAATGGCGCCGCGTACAATGTGCCATCATAGCTTAGACCGCCAGCCATCGCAGGCAGAATGTCTGCTGCGTTGTATTCTGCGGATAGATCGTTCAACGGAACCAACCAACCGTTTTTACCCCAGATCGGTGTTTCGTACATGCCGATTGTCATGATGTCGAATGCGCCACCTTTGGTGGAGATGTCGGTTGTCACGCGTTGACGAAGAACGTTTTCTTCCAATGTGACCCACTCAACTGTGTGGCCAGTTTTCGCGGTAAAGTCGTCGGTTAGACCCTGCATACGGATCATGTCACCATTGTTCACGGTTGCGATTGTCAGTGTGTCAGCAGCTGCAACACCAGCAATCATTGCCAGCGCAGATGCGCCGATCAAAGTCGTCTTAAGCTTCATTGTGTCCTCCCATAGATACAAAGCATGCGAGGGAGTTAAGCTTTTTTGTTTATTCGTGTCAATAAATTTTTTTACGCGCGTAAATTATCATAATTTTCAAGCTGAATCTCGCATAATCAAACGGGCGCGATAAACGGTTTCCCGCCGATCTTTTAATTTCCCGCCGCTGTCGATGACCTGAAACAATGTGTTTGCCGCGTTTTCGGACACTGATTCATAATCATGGGCCGCGGTGGTCAACGATGGGCCCGTGAACCGTGAAAACGGATGATCATCATGGGACGCGACGCGCAAATCACAATTCGGCCATCGCCCGACGCGCACATTCTTTTCATAACACGCCGACAAAAACCCGATGGCCAAACGGTCATTGCTGCACAAAACTGTGTTTGTCGGCAAACTGCCGTCATTCAACAACTTTAATGCACCTTGGCGACCGATCTCTTCAAATCCCCACCCCGTGCCTTCGATTTGGATCACATGAGGTTGCAACCCAACCCGGTCCATCATGTCCAAATACGCAATCCGGCGTTTGTTGGCATTCGGGTTAGCGGGGTATTTCATTTCAAAAAAACAAGGCGATTCGCCTGTTCTGGTTAGGTATTCGACGGTTTGTGAAACAAAGCTAAAGTTATCAGATCCAATAAATGCTTGGCCCATGCCTTCGATATTGCTATCAAACAATACTGTCGGAACGTGTTTGCAAAATCGTTCAATGCCGGCCTTATCGGACGCTCGGCCCAAGGGTGCCAATAACACGCCAGCCGGTTTTAACGACCGTAAGTTTTCAAGGATTTCGATTTCCAATTTCGGATCGCCATGCGATGAAAACAACGTCGGACGGTACCCAGCATCGATACATTTTTGTTCAATGTTCCGCGCAATTTCCGCAAAGAACGGGTCGGCCAAATACGGAACCACTATGCCAATGTTCTTGGTCAACTTGCGGTTTTGGTTCATCGCAAAGATATTGGGGCGGTAATCAAATTGCTCTAATGCGCTTTCAATTTTGGCGCGGGTCGAACTGCGCACGCTATTAGGGTCGTGAAAATACTTTGACACGGTCGGCCGTGAAATTCCGCTTAACTCGGAAAACTCCTCCATATTTCGAATTTTTTTCGACGGCATTTTGATATTCCTAACTTTACAAGCACGCCTTAAATTTAGCGCGCGTCATTTTTGAAACTTTAGGGTAAATTTCATTTTCTGGTCAACCCAGTTTTATCTAATATTAGGTTAGACGGTCTTAACGTTGATATCTTTAGGGAATTTACCGGCTCACCTTTACCCCTATGCGGGAATATGGTTTAGTTTACGCAATCTTTCCTTTGAATTAATTGAAGTGCCATGATCCCACATCCCTTGCGTAAAATTCTGCGGCGTTTCAATCTGGCGTGCATATGGGTATCACATCGGTGTGTTCGGCACACGCCATTGTGATCAAAGCGGCGCTGTCCTTTGCCCGTGAAACCGGTGGACCGGTGTTAATCGAGGCGACCTTTAACCAAGTGAACCAGGATGGCGGTTACACAGGTATGACGCCGTCTGATTTTCGGGATTTTGTCTATGACATCGCACACAATGTTGGGATTGATACCAACGCCATCATCTTGGGCGGCGATCATTTGGGGCCAAATCCGTGGAAACATCTAGATGCCGACGCTGCTATGCAAAAGGCCGAAGATATGATCATCGCCTATGCCCGCGCGGGATTTACAAAATTGCATTTGGACACCTCGATGGGATGTAAGGGTGAACCAATTGCGTTGGACGATGCGACCACTGCGGCGCGTGCCGCGCGTTTGGCCGCCGCCGCCGAAGCCCAAGTCATGCCCACCGCCCCCGTTTACGTCATTGGAACCGAAGTCCCCGTGCCCGGCGGTGCAACCCATGCGTTGGATGTGCTGGAATTAACCGCCCCCCACGCGGTCGCCGAAACGATTAATATTCACCGCGATGCCTTTGACCGCGTGATCGGGGTGGTTGTGCAACCCGGTGTCGAATTCGG
>JAYPUL010000098.1:0-2644 GCA_038134005.1 Paracoccaceae bacterium
CGACCTTGACGTTTCATGTGACGGGTCATCGCACGACGTGCAGCCTCGATTTGACGCGCTGTAACGCGCTCTGGCTGAACGGCTTTCAGACCGTAAGACCCAAAGTTTAGGTCGGAACCGCCTTTTGCTTCGCCGTGAATACGGCCCTTAAACATCTTGCGGAATTTTGTACGCTTTGGTTGAAGCATTTCTCATCTCCTCCTTAGCGACGGTTATTGCCGGCACCGCGTGGTGCTGGACCGTCTTGGATTTCCTGAGCTTTGCGATCGCGTGCAGATGGATCGTGTTCCATGATCTCGCCTTTGAAGATCCAAACTTTGATCCCGATGATGCCGTATGGTGTCGATGCTTCGACGTTGGCATAATCGATGTCCGCGCGCAATGTGTGCAGAGGAACGCGACCTTCACGGTACCATTCGGTCCGCGCGATTTCCGCGCCGCCCAAACGACCCGCAACGTTTACGCGGATGCCCAAAGCACCCATACGCATTGCGTTTTGAACCGCACGTTTCATCGCACGACGGAAAGACACACGACGCTCAAGTTGTTGTGCAATGCTTTCGCCAACCAATTGTGCGTCCAACTCTGGCTTGCGAACCTCAACGATGTTCAGGTGCAATTCAGATGCTGTCATATTGGCCAATTTCTTGCGCAGAACTTCAATGTCTGCACCTTTTTTACCAATGATGACGCCTGGACGTGCTGTGTGGATTGTCACGCGGCACTTTTTGTGCGGACGTTCGATGATCACACGTGCAACACCAGCTTGGGCGCATTCTTTCTTGATGAAATCACGCATTGCCAAATCTTCTAGCAACAAATCACCATAATCTTTGGTGTCTGCATACCAGCGGCTGTCCCAGGTACGGTTGACCTGAAGGCGCATGCCGATTGGATTAACTTTTTGTCCCATTAGGCTTGCTCCTCGATTTGACGCACCTTGATGGTGAGCTCTGAGAATGGCTTCATGATACGACCGTAACGGCCACGTGCGCGTGGACGACCACGTTTCATGACCAAGTTTTTACCGACATATGCTTCGGCAACAACCAACGCATCAACATCCAAGTTATGGTTGTTTTCGGCGTTCGCGATTGCAGATTGCAGACATTTTTTAACGTCTACAGCAATACGCTTGTTGCTAAATGTCAGGTCGTTCAACGCTTTTTCAACCTTTTTACCGCGGATCAACGCAGCAACCAGGTTCAATTTTTGCGGGCTTGTGCGAAGCATACGCAATTTTGCCATTGCTTCGTTATCTGCCACGCGACGAGGGTTTTTCTCTTTTGACATGGCTTATTTCCGCTTCGCTTTTTTATCAGCACCGTGACCGTGATAGGTACGAGTAGGTGAATATTCACCAAACTTTTGGCCAATCATGTCTTCGCTAACCAACACAGTGATGTGCTTCTGACCGTTGTAGACGCCAAAAGTTAGGCCTACGAACTGGGGCAGAATGGTCGAACGACGGGACCAGATTTTGATAACTTCATTGCGACCGCTTTCGCGCGCTGCTTCTGCCTTTTTCAAGACATATGCATCAACGAAAGGACCTTTCCATACAGAACGTGACATGGATTAACGTCCTCCCTTCTTCAGATGACGCGAACGAACAATCAAACGGCTCGACGCTTTGTTTGGCTTGCGGGTCTTCTTACCTTTGGTTGGCTTACCCCATGGTGTCACTGGGTGACGACCACCAGATGTACGACCTTCACCACCACCGTGAGGGTGGTCGATCGGGTTCATAACAACACCACGAACCGATGGACGAATGCCTTTGTGACGCATACGACCGGCTTTACCGTAGTTTTGGTTTGAATTGTCAGGGTTAGAAACCGCACCAACAGTCGCCATACATTCTTGGCGAACCATGCGCAATTCGCCAGAAGAAAGGCGGATCTGTGCGTAACCACCGTCACGACCAACGAATTGTGCATATGTGCCAGCCGCACGTGCGATTTGACCGCCCTTGCCTGCTTTCAATTCGATGTTGTGGACGATAGTACCGATAGGCATGCCAGAGAATGGCATCGCGTTACCTGGTTTAATGTCTGCTTTTGCAGAAGCGATTACCTGATCACCAACAGCCAAACGTTGAGGAGCCAAGATATAGGCTTGCTCGCCGTCTTCGTATTTGATCAGTGCGATGAACGCAGTACGGTTGGGGTCGTATTCGATCCGCTCAACTGTTGCTGCAACATCAAATTTGTTCCGTTTGAAATCAACGATACGGTAAAGGCGTTTCGCCCCACCACCGCGACGGCGTGATGTAATCCGTCCAGTGTTGTTACGGCCGCCCGATTTAGTCAAACCCTCTGTAAGGGATTTGACAGGACGTCCTTTCCACAACTCCGAACGGTCGATCAGTACCAGCCCGCGCTGGCCCGGCGTCGTTGGTTTATACGACTTAAGTGCCATGCTTTCTGTCTTCCGTTTGTGTGTTCGGCGGTATGACCCGCCTTGGTAAAGCCCCCCGAAGGTGGCCAGTGAATAACATCGAAAAGACCCTAGACGAATCTAGGGTCATTCAGATTGCTGTCGTATAGAGGGGAAGCGCGGGGGTGTCCACCCCCAACCCCAATAAATATTGGGAAATCGGGCATCTGTATCGCGTCGGTATGACGTCGGTATTACGTCGGTG
>JAYPUL010000099.1:0-2369 GCA_038134005.1 Paracoccaceae bacterium
GGTCTATGGGTTTCAAAGACGTTTTTATCTATCGCGATGTGCCGATGTCTGACGGTGTCAAGGTCGACAGAATTCAAACCCTTTATGACCTTACGCGTTAGAGATTTCATCTTTGCAAAAATACTCATTCAACAGCTGCAAATTCGCAAAAAAGTCGATCATTTTTGGCGCGTGTTCCGTTTCATAAATTTAGACACGGCCAAAGATGCTTGTCTTTGGAATACCCCTGTGAACGTAAGCCGATGATTTATGCCTTGCGCAGTCGAATGTTATGAAAAGTCCTTGGGCGTTTTTAAGTGGCAAGTAATGCGTTAAAAATTGCAACATAATCTTCGCGTACCGCCCGTGGTTCGCGAAGGCGCACGTGCAAGCCATTGATAATTGACTGATCTATGCGGCCAAATAACTTGTTCGCTTCCGCCTCGGAAAATCCCGCGATCTGCACCGCTTCCATCCATGCACTGATCTTATCGGCATGTTTGATTTGTTTTTTCAACGTAGCGGACGTTTTTGAAGGCAAACCAAACCGAATATGCACTGCGCCCAATATCCGTTCATCCAATTCACCATAACCGGGTTCCACCGCTGCCTTAACCGGCGAAATCATGTCGCCGATCACATATTCCGGCGCGTCATGCAGCAAGGCCGTCAAATGATCCGCACGTTTGGATTTGGGATATAGGCGCCGAAAAATTTCAAGAACCAACAATGAATGTTCGGCAACTGAATATGGATAATCCCCCCGCGTTTGACCATTCCACCGCGCCACAAAGGCAAGCCCGTGGGCAATATCCTCAATCTCAATATCCATGGGCGTTGGATCCAACAAATCCAATCGCCGCCCTGACAACATACGTTGCCATGCACGCGGTTGCTTCATGTCAATGTTCTCTATTTGTTTCCATCTTTATCGAACACAGCGCAGCGCATGTCAAACCAATTTCCGACACCGGAAATGAATAAACAACGGCACGTCGATCATATCGGCGACTCGGGGGTGTGCTGCGCCTTCTTCAGCTGTTGAACGCGGTTACTGGATTGCCTCTAACACGAACGCTGCGCCCACGATATCTGCCACCCATTGCGACAGAGTGCGATGGTATCGGGGAACAATAAAAGGTTTAATTGTGTAGCGGATTTCCTTCGGTAACGCAGAAAAGGACCACGTTTCTTCGACACCGTCCGTTTGATCAAAGTAATTGACCACCGTTCTCCCATACCGCCGCGTAGCGGGGTCAATGAATTTTTGACTGCCCAAGGTTGTGAAACACGGGTGCAAAATCGAAAACTGTAAAAACCCATTGGGGCGCAAAAAACGGAACGCTTCGGCCAGTGCCAAATCAGCACCGGGAAAATCCATCAGGCACATGAACGATGTAGCGAAATCAAAGCTTGCATCGTCAAATGGCAAATGACACGCGTCCGCCTTTTGATACGTGATGCCCAATGGATTACGTGCTTCGATCTCTTGTGCTGCAGTGATGAACGTATCAATCGCATCGATCGCCTGCATTGACCCCGCTTCCACAGCAACCGTCCGTGTGTTGGTCCCCTCGCCACAGCCAATGTCCAACCCCGTCAGCCCGGAAATATCGGGCAAAAACTGCATAAATCGCGGCGTATTCACCACATCGCGGTATTCATCATACCCGGCCCGTGTCAACCGCGTCCACGTTACCGCGTTTTCCGCCCAGCGTTTTGTTGAAATGTCCTCAACCATAATAAAAACCCCTATTTCCGTGAATCAATTGCCTATGAATACCGAATATGTTACCCGCGCTCCAAAGTAAGGAGCAACCTATGAACGATCATATTGTCAAAGACATCAATTTGGCGGACTTTGGCCGCAAGGAATTGAATATTGCGGAAACGGAAATGCCCGGTTTGATGGCGTGTCGCGCGGAATTCGGCGACAGCAAACCATTGAAAGGGGCGCGGATTGTTGGTTCATTGCACATGACCATTCAAACGGCCGTTTTGATCGAAACGTTGGTTGCTTTGGGTGCGGATGTGCGTTGGGCGTCCTGCAACATCTTTTCGACCCAAGACCATGCGGCGGCGGCAATCGCGGCGGCGGGAATTCCTGTCTTTGCGATCAAAGGTCAATCTTTGGAAGAACATTGGGATTATCTGGATAAATCGTTTATGTTCGCCGACGGCGCAAACATGATCTTGGACGATGGTGGCGACGCAACATTGTACGTTCTATTGGGCGCGCGCGCCGAAGCGGGCGAAGACATCATCCCCGTTCCCCAATCCGAAGAAGAAGCGGTCATCAAAGCGCAAATCAAAAAGCGCATGGAACAATCCCCCGGTTGGTTCACCAAAACCCGTGACGCGATCAAAGGCGTATCCGAGGAAACAACAAC
>JAYPUL010000100.1:0-2155 GCA_038134005.1 Paracoccaceae bacterium
GGCTTATAGGCCGGTGGAAACGTCGATTGAATTACCGTCTTCCAAAGTGACGTACGCTTTTTTCACGTCTTTGCGTTTGCCCAACATTCCTTTGAAACGTTTGACTTTACCTTTGGTGATGGTTGTGTTGACCGCTTTCACTTTCACACCAAACAAAGCTTCGACAGCTTCTTTGATCTGAGGTTTGTTGCTGTCGATCGACACTTCGAAAACGACCGCACCCGCTTCGGATGCCATGGTTGCTTTTTCTGTGATGATCGGCTTGCGGATCACATCGTAATGTTCTGGTTTCACGCTCATTTCAAACGGGCCTCCAGTGCTTCAACGCCTGCTTTGGTGATGACCAATGTATCACGTTTCAGGATGTCATATACGTTTGCACCAACGGATGGCAGAATGTCCAAACCGTCAATGTTGCGAGCTGCCTGAGCAAAGGTTTCATTGACCGATGCGCCATCGATGATTAACGCGCGTTTCCAGCCCAAGTCTTTGACTTGTTTCGCAAGAACAGACGTTTTACCGTTTGATGTTGCTTCGTCAATCACAACCAATGCGCCGGTTTTTGCCTTTGCAGACAAAGCCAATTTCAAGCCCAACTGACGGACTTTTTTCGGCAGATCAAACGCGTGGCTGCGTGGTGTTGGACCTTTGTAGATACCACCCTTGCGGAAGATCGGCGCTTTACGGGAACCGTGACGTGCGCCGCCGGTGCCTTTTTGCTTGTAGATCTTCTTGGTTGAGTAGCTAACGTCAGACCGACCCAATGTCGCATGTGTACCCGCTTGGGCACGTGCACGTTGCCAACGAACAACACGGTGCATAATGTCTGCGCGTGGTTCTAGGCCAAAGATGTCATCGACGAGTTCGACAGAACCGGCTTTGCCGCCGTCCAATTTAATTACGTCAAGTTTCATGCTTCACCCCCTTCGGCAGGTGCTTCTGCAACTGGTGCTTCGTTTGAGCGAAGAGATGCTGGGAAAGGCACGTTTTCTGGCATTGGTTTTTTAACCGCGTCTTTAACGGTTACCCAACCACCTTTGGAACCAGGAACGGCACCTTTGATCATGATCAAGCCACGCTCAGCGTCTGTTTTGACGACTTGCAGGTTTTGTGTTGTGACACGAACGGCACCCATGTGGCCTGCCATTTTCTTGCCTTTGAACACTTTACCTGGGCCTTGACACTGACCGGTTGAACCGTGCGAACGGTGGCTGATAGAGACACCGTGTGATGCGCGCAAACCGCCAAAGTTATGGCGTTTCATCGCACCTGCGAAACCTTTACCAATCGATGTGCCAGAAACGTCAACGAATTGACCTTCGACATAATGATTGGCCGTGATTTCTGCACCAACTTCGATCATGTTTTCTGGCGCAACGCGGAACTCAGCGACTTTGCGCTTTGGTTCTACTTTTGCAACGGCGAAGTGACCACGCATCGCTTTGGATGTGTTTTTCGCTTTCGCATTGCCTGCACCCAACTGAACCGCTGTATAACCGTGGTCGTCAGCGTTGCGTTGTGCAACAACTTGCAAGTTTTCCATTTGAAGAACGGTCACAGGGATCTGTTTGCCGTCTTCCATGAAAAGCCGGGTCATGCCGACTTTTTTCGCGATAATACCTGAGCGCATCTTATGCCCCCAAAGCAATCTGAACGTCAACGCCAGCCGCCAGATCAAGCTTCATCAGCGCGTCTACGGTTTGTGGTGTTGGGTCGATGATGTCCAAAAGACGCTTGTGTGTGCGAATTTCGAACTGATCGCGTGCTTTTTTGTTCACGTGAGGACCACGTAGAACGGTATATTTTTCGATCTTGTTCGGAAGTGGGATAGGACCACGAACCGAAGCTCCGGTACGCTTGGCGGTGTTTACGATTTCTTGTGTGCTGGCATCCAGAACACGATAATCGAACGCCTTAAGCCGGATACGAATGTTTTGGCTTTGCATTGTCTTATGCCTTTATGTTCGGCGTGAGAGTTGAGAGGAAGACAACGGCACATCCGCCGCCTTCATCGAACCCGATGGGATGATCCGAAGACCAACCCGAGAATTACAAAGGTGCGCGATAACTGCGCACCTGAGATAAGTAAAGAGCTAATCTTTACTTAAGGATTTTTGACACGACGCCTGAACCGACGGTACGGCCACCTTCGCGG
>JAYPUL010000101.1:0-2011 GCA_038134005.1 Paracoccaceae bacterium
CGTTCACCAACCAAGTTTTGGCACAAATCGAATTGTGGACCAAAGGCCATGATTATGTGCCTGGTGTTTATATCCTGCCAAAACATTTGGACGAAAAAGTGGCCCGCCTACATTTGGATCGCATCGGCGTGAAATTGACCACCTTGAACAAAGACCAAGCCGATTACATCGGCGTCACAACCGAAGGCCCGTTCAAACCAGAACATTATCGGTATTAATTTTCAAAAATTCTTCAAAAAGCCACGGCCCGTTCCGTGGCTTTTTTGTTTTAATATTCCCCGCAATTTCGTGATTGCCAGACAGGGAAATGGCGTTAATATACCCGTAATTGATTTTTTATATCCAAAGGGGGTAATATTATGGGCAAACGTGACGAGCTTATTGCAAAATATGCGGACGATTTAAAAAATAAATGCGGTATGGCACCAGACATGGATCTTTCGACCAAGGTCACAATCGGTTGCGGACCATCTATCTATAACGCAGATGCATCAACCGTCGCAGGCAGCCAGCAAAGCGAACTGGAGACAGTTAAAATAACTTTTTGGTCAAAAAATTGGGCCTGGCGGACGGTCCTGAATTGATGGCCGCGATAGATGCAGTTATCGAAAAGTGTGGTCGTTCAGAGCGTAATAAATATCGTGCGGTTGTATATTACATGCTAACAAAGCACTTTGGAAAAGAAGCCGTATACAGCTAATTTTTGAATTAAGCCTTCAAAAACCCCAGCTTTGACTGGGGTTTTTTTGTCCTGCGACAATTTACTGACTAGGCAAAAAACGTCAGCTTGTTTTAGTATGCCATTGAATACAATTAAGGTGATTGAAAATGCCCAGTGCTGAATTGTTGTTGCAAATGGATAAACGCATAAATTTTCATGACGATATCCAAACAATGGAAGTTGATTTTTCTAATTTCAAATTTGAAAATTCTGAAATTGTGAACCATTTTTACGATAGACTTGAGAAGCGCATTGAAGAAACGGGCGAAGACAAATGGTTTTTCTTGGTCAATCTAGGTGGCATGAAAATAAATTCAGATGCGTGGTATGCCTATAGCCGCCGCGGGCGCGCTTTGAACAAAACTTTTTCAATGGGATCGGTAAGGTTTGATCCATCCGACGAAACACGGCGTCAAATTGAACGCGCCGCGAATACCGAAGCTTTTGACCCCAATTTGTTTACTTGCAGGTCCGATGCCATCACACGAATTACGTCATTAAAGAGCGTGCGTCGAAAAAAGCGTGTAGAAGTGCCATCTTTATCCAAGTCAGAAATTGAAGCGCGTATTACATTCGACACGCACGAAAACATCATGAATGTTGATTTCAGCAACGTTAAATTCATGCATTCAACAGATGTCGATAATTTTTATGATCACATCGAACAAGAACTGAAGAACCGAAAAGCAAAATGGTTTTTCCTTGTGAACCTGAACGGTTGTGAAATCATGCCAGAGGCGTGGATTCGGTATTCAACACGCGGAAAACGAGCCAATATTGCATATTCAAAAGGCACGGTACGTTACGCTGCCGGATCGGAAACCGAAGCTGATATTCGCCTGCGCGCCGAAAGCCAAGGCTTTGATCCAAATATTAGAAATACCCGCGAAGAGGCCATGGTGCGTTTAGATGCGATAAAAGGCACCCAGACGGATTAGTCTCATCTGTAAGGTTTTAAATCTGTGTATTAGGTAACGCGAAAGCAACTTTTATCGGTAATTCTAATGACGTCTATTCGAAAAGCGGTTTTTCCTGTGGCCGGATTTGGCACGCGATTTTTGCCAGCGACCAAAGCGATGCCTAAAGAACTTTTGCCAATTGTTGATAATCCCCTTATCCAATACGCCGCAGAAGAAGCAATCGCAGCAGGCATTGATACGTTGATCTTTGTCACGGGCCGAAACAAACGCGCGATCGAAGACCATTTTGACAACAACCAAGAACTAGAAGCGGCATTACGTGCCAAAGGCAAAGATGAACAAGCCGACATGGTCAAAAATCTTTTGCCCA
>JAYPUL010000102.1:0-1697 GCA_038134005.1 Paracoccaceae bacterium
ACGTTGCGCGATAACTTGAACCTAAATCTTTTGGAAACCGACGACGATAGGCTATATGCCGCATTAGATTTTGCAGGACTTGGGCAATTTGTGAAACAACATCCCAAGGGATTGGATTTGCCCATTTTTGACGGAGGGCAGGGATTGTCCATTGGTCAACGTCAATCGATTGGTTGGGCACGTCTTTGGTTACAAGATCCGAAAATTTGTTTGCTAGATGAACCGACCGCCGCATTGGATCAGACCTTGGAAACGACGTTAATTTCGCGCTTGGAAACGTGGCTGGTTGGGCGGACCGCGATTATCGCGACGCATAGGGTTCCTATTCTTGCGCTGACAAAGCGTACAATGATCATGCAAAACGGTCGATTGGCGGTTGATAGACCGCAGGACGCAGTATTGGCACATTTGCGCGCACCAAAGGCGGGAACATCGTGATGGCATCAACAACGACTAATACACCGGCATTTCGTGAATACATCGCCCAAATGCGCGGGCCATCGTTAACAATTTGGCTTTGTGCAATTACGGTATGGGTATTTATCATCTGGGCGTCGTTCGCATGGATCCCTGAAATCATGCGCGCTGATGGTGAAGTAATCTCAAGTTCTAGACCACAGATCATTCAAAACCTCGAAGGCGGTATTTTGCAAGAATTGTATGTGTCCGAAGGTGATGTGGTAAACCAAGGGGATGTTTTGGCGCGATTGCACGACACTCAATTTGAAGCCAGTGTTGATGATCTAACGTCACAAATTGCAGCGCTTGATATTCGACGATTGCGGTTAGAAGCGGAAATGGCCGGTGACACCGAATTCAGCATTTCAAACGATTTGTTGACGCGCGCGCCAGATATTGTTGCGTCAGAAATGGCGTTACTTCGTGCCCGTCAATTGGATTTTGTCACGCGGCGTGATGGCGCACAAAAGGTTATTGATCAAGCCGCCAAAGAAACCGCGCTTTTGGAAAACATGCTACAAAAGAAAGTTGTCGCCTTAATCGAAGTGACACGCGCCCGTAAGGTTTTGGCAGGTGCGGAAATTCGGTTTGGCGAAATTGTGACCCAAACTGAATTGGATCGGGCAAACGAATATTCGGATACGTTAAAAGAACTTGCCACGTTAAAGCAGAATTTAAAGGCATCACAAGATCAGCTAAATCGCACAAAACTTCGCAGCCCGATGCGCGGCATTGTCAAAGGTTTGACTGTCACCACGATCGGTGGCGTCGTCCGTCCAGGCGGAGAGATTTTGCAAATCATTCCAATCGGCGAAGAATTGTTCGTTGTAGCGATGGTGGACCCCGAAAACATCGCTAACGTCCGACCCGGACAAAAAGCAACGATTAAATTAAGTGCGTATGATTACACGATCTATGGATCCCTGGTCGGCTTTGTCGATGTCATTTCAGCAGATACATACAAAGATGATCGAAGCCGCGATTTGGACCGTGACCCACATTACAAAGTAAGTGTGCGCGTTGATGCAAAACGATTGACAGATCGCCAAGCGCGCATCGAAATACGCCCAGGCATGCAAGCACAAGTCGAATTGCACACAGGCGAAAAAACGATCCTGCAATACCTTTTGAAACCGCTTTATAAATCGCGTGAAGCCTTACGGGAACCGTAACGAAATCGTTCCAATCTAGATCTATTTGGATTGGGGGCGCCATTGGGTCGCGCTTCTTTGGGCTTT